>JBBRDA010000056.1:0-20493 GCA_038204335.1 Burkholderiales bacterium | reverse complement strand
AGCCAGGCCATCAGGCTGTCCATCTCGGGGATGGGTTTTGTGATGGAAGCGAGGTACTGCTTGCTCCAGCGGCCAATCTGGCGCTCAAAATAGTTGCCGGGTTTGCCGTAGTCGGCTAGGCCGCGTTCTGCAAACTTGACTTTGTGCAAGGCGGCAATGACGCGGTTCATTTCGTCGTAAATCTCGCCGCGCTCGGTGTTGGTCAGGCCGGGCAGGGCCTGGTCCCAGAGCACGCGGCCCTCGACGAACTCCATCACGTAAAACATGCGGCCAATGACGGATTCGTCCTCACATAGGCAATGCATTTTGGCGACCGGCACGTCGGTGCCTTGCAGGCCGCTCATGACTTTAAATTCGCGCTCTACCGCATGGGCTGACGGCAGTAGTTTGGCCACCGGGCCGGGTTTGGCGCGCATCACATACGACTGGCTGGGTGTGATGAGCTTGTAGGTCGGGTTGGACTGGCCGCCCTTGAAAATTTCAACCTGCAGCGGGCCTTGAAAGCCCGGCATGTGCTGGTCAAGGTAGCTTGTCAGGGCAGCGACATCAAAAGCGTGCTGCGCCGTGACTGCGCGCGTCCCGACAAAATGGTCAAAGTTGCTCATGAATGATTTCTGTTCTCAGGGCTTTTCAAGATCCGTGTCTGAAATGCGCAGCAAGGCTTGCCGGCTGCGTACCACCAGGCCGCCCGGCTCGATGCGGATGGTGCCTTCGCGCTCCATGGCCTTGAGTTCTTGATTCACGCGCTGGCGTGATGCCCCCAGCAGCTGTGCCAGTTCTTCTTGTGCCAGTTGCAGGCCAATCCTTATTTCGCTGTTGTCGGACAGGCTGGTCACGCCGTAGCTGCGTGCCAGGTGCAGCAGTTGCTTGGCCAGGCGCGCGCGCAAGGGCAGGGTGTTTAAGTCCTCGACCAAGCCAAACAACTGACGTATGCGGCGTGCGTGCAAGCGCAGCATGGCCTCGTAGAGCTCGACATGGATGGCCAGAATTTTTTTGAAATCGGCTTTGGCGACACACAAAATGGTGGTCTCGCCGTGCGCATACGCATCGTGGGTGCGCCGGTCGCCGTCGAAGATCGCCACGTCGCCAAACCAGATGCCCGGCTCCACATAGGTCAGGGTGATCTGCTTGCCCGACAAAGAGGTGGAGCTGACGCGTACCGCACCCTTGGCGCAGGCTATCCATTCTTCGGGTGGGTCGCCCCGCGCGGCGATCAGTTCGCCGTCCCGAAATCGTTTCACGTAAGAGCATCGGAGTATGTCGTGCCTGAGCGACGGGGAAAGGCTTGAAAACCAGCGACCACTGTTGATGGCTTCGCGTTCTTCAATAGTAAGGATGGGGTCGTCCATGGCTTGTCTTTTGGGTGACTTCAGGAGCAATTATTGTCGCTTGAGAGACGGCGCACTATGGCCAGCCGTGTCGCCAGCGTGTCCGCTTCAAGACTAGCGGTAGCGCGGTGTGCGCTTGGTTAAAAAGGCGTCAATGCCTTCCCCGCCATTGGCATGGCGCAGGTTGGTCACAAAGTGATCCCGCTCCTGGTCAAAATGCTGGCTCAAGGTGTTGGTTGCTGCATCATTGACCAGCTCTTTGATGCTGGCCAGGGCGTTGGGAGCTCTGGCGTTGAGTCGTTCTGCCAGCACCAGCGCCTCACGCAGCGCGCTACCGCTGCTGCAGACGGTGTTGACCAGACCCAAGGCATGCAGCCGCAGGGCGCTGATACGTGCGCCACTCATCATCAGCTCATTGGCCAATTGGCGCGGTAATGCTCGACTCAGGGCCCAACTGCCGCCGCCATCGGGCGATAGTCCTACGGTGCTGTAAGCCATCACAAACACGGCGTTGTCTGCGGCTATGCAAAAGTCGCAGGCCAGTGCCAGCGAAAAACCAGCACCCGCCGCCGCGCCTTCAACGGCTGCAATCACGGGCTTGGGGTAGGTGCGGATGGAGTCAATCCACGTATGCAGCCCGTCAATGCTTTGGTTTTGCACTTCTTTCGGCTGGCTGCGGTTGGCCAGTAGGCGCTGCAAATTGCCACCGGCGCAAAAGGTGGCGCCTTCACCGGTGATGATGACGCTGCGGATGTCAGGGTTGGTTTCAGCGGCATTTAGCGCCTCAATACCGGCGGCGTACATCTCAGGACCAAGAGCATTTTTGAACTCAGGATTGCTCAGGGTCAGGATCAGCGTCTGACCTTCACTGGTGCTTTTTAATGAGGCTGTCACTTTAGCTTTCCTCGTGCATCAAACTCAGGCCAATCGCACCCCGGCGGCGTAGCCAAGGGGAGGGCCGGTAGCGTTGGTCGCCATACACAGTTTGCATGTTGAACAGCACTTCAAGAATATTGGTAGGGCCATAGCGGTCGCCCATGGCCAAAGGGCCCAGAGGGTAACCCAAGCCTAGCGTGACGGCAGTTTCTAAATCTTTTGGGTTGCAGATGCCCTGCTGGCAAATGTCGCTGGCGATATTAACAATCGTGGCCACAACGCGCTGGGTGACAAAACCGCCACTGTCGCGGATCACGCTGACGGCCTTGCCGTCGCGCGCAAACAGAGCGTGGGCGGCGTCCCGCATGTCGGTGCGGGTGGCGGGGTTGGTGGCAAGTACGCGGCGCTTGGTCGTGGCGTCGTCAATCAGCATGTCAATGCCTACGGTGCGAGCTGGGTCTAGCCGTTCGACCACAGCGACCGTGGTGATGTCAAAACCCAGCGGCGCGACCAGTTGCAGCGCCAGTGGTGATGCGGACGCGCCAGTTTCGATTTTTGCGCCCAGGGTTTTAAGCAGTTGCAGCAGTTCTGAGCGGCGCGATGCGCGAGGCGATACCCAAATCGGGGGCATTTCGGCCATTTCAGGGGCTGTCGCTTCTGGCGGCACTTGCATCACGCCGCCGTCGTATTTGTAAAAGCCCTCACCCGTTTTACGGCCTAGCATGCCGCCTGCCAGGCGCTGGGCTGTGATGACGCTGGGGCGGTATCTGGCCTCTTCATAGTATTGGTGATAGACCGATTCCATGACCGGGTGCGACACGTCCAGTGCGGTCAAATCCATCAATTCGAAAGGCCCGAGCTTAAAGCCCACCTGGTCACGCAAAATGCGGTCAATCGTGGCAAAGTCGGCAATGTCCTCGCTGACGATACGCAGCGCCTCGGTGCCGTAGCCGCGACCCGCATGGTTGACGATAAAGCCGGGTGTGTCTTGCGCCTGCACAGCCGTGTGGCCCATTTGCTTGGCGTAGCTTGAGAGCTGCGCGCAGACCGAGGTATCGGTCTTCAGCCCGGCAATGACCTCGACGACTTTCATCAACGGCACCGGGTTAAAAAAGTGATAGCCGGCAAAACGCTGCGGACTCTTCAACTTGGCAGCAATTGCCGTCACTGAAAGAGAAGAGGTGTTGCTGACCAAAACAGCTTGCGGCGAAACAATACGTTCTAGTTCAGCAAAAAGGGCTTGTTTAACGTCCAGCCGCTCGATGATGGCTTCCACGATCAGATCACAATCTGCCAATTCGGCCAGCGTAGGGACAGTTGTGATGCGGCCGTTGTAGTCAGCGGCTGTGGCTGTGTCTAGCCTGTTTTTGTCGACCAGCTTGCTCCACTGAGCTGTCAAATCGGCCTTGGCTTTGGTGCTGGCATCTGGCTGTACATCAAATAACTTGACGTTACTGCCCGCCTGCGCGGCGATTTGTGCAATGCCGCGCCCCATGGCTCCCGTGCCTACAACGCCAACTGTTTGATAATTCGGTTTCATGGATCAGGATTATTACGCAGTCGGTCTATGTGCGGGCTGTGCCAAAATCAGGGTTAAGTGAATACATACTACCTATCGTCGTTGTGAAAAAAAGCTTCCTCGTTTTCCCGGGTTTGTTGCTGCTCACGGTTGCTAGCAGCATGGCGATGTCCCTCGGACGGCACAGCGGTGCCGCACTGATCGGCAGGCCGCTGGACATGTCCGTGCAGGCAGTGCTCGAGGCTCAGGATGATGTGGCTGGCCAGTGCATGGAGGCCGATGTCTTTTATGCCGACAACAAACTGGAAAAATCCCGCGTTCGGATTTCGCTCGAAAAATCAGGATCGTCACCCACCAAGGCGCTGATACGCATTCGTTCATCTGTGCTGGTTGACGAGCCGGTGGTCACGGTTTATTTGAGGGTTGGTTGCCAGCTGAAAACCGAGCGGCGCTACGTCTTGCTCGCTGAACTGGTGTCTGAAGCCGCATCTGACAGAAATCTGGCGACACCCATGCCGTCGCCACCGGTAGCGCCGATCAAGCCTGCAGTTGTACCGTCCGCTAATGCTGATGCTGGATCTGTTGATGCAGCAGCGCCCAAAATCTCCAAGCCTGTCAGGCGCAGCCGGTCGCGCGAGGCCGCCGCCACAGCACAGGTCGATCCTGGCAACCTAACCGCTGCTGAAGGCGCCCAGACTCTGCTGGCAAAAGAACAAGCTCAAACACTCAGGACAAAGCCCCAACGCCCAGCGGTTACCAGCCAAGACAAAAAGACCGCGGCCCCTAGCAAGGCGCGCTTAAAGCTTGAGCCGCTGGACCTGGTGATCGAACGGGATCCCCAGCTCAGAGCTTCTTCTGAACTGCTTTCAATTCCGTCTGCCAATCCACAAGACCGTGCTGCTGCGAGTGCCTTGTGGCAGGCGCTGACCGCACAGCCGCAAGATATTCTTCGCGACACCGAAAAACTGCAAGGTCTCGAAAACTCGGTACGCGGCTTGCAGGCGCAAAGCCAAAAGTCACTTTCGTCTATCGATGACCTGAACATCAAGCTTCAGCAGGCGCAAGCAGAACGTTACGCCAACGCCCTGGTCTATGCACTTGCCGCCTTGTTACTGGCCGCAATAGCTGGGCTGGTTTTTGCGTTACGCCATCGCTTGTTTGGTCACCGCGGTGGCGCAGCTGACAAGCCTTGGTGGGGAAAAAATGAAGCCTTTGAAAACCAGCAAGAAGCCTGGCTTGACAGTTCACCGTCCGAAGAGCAGAGCGGGCCAGGCCCAAATCGCCTTGTACCCGTTCCAAAATCAATACTGGTTGATGTAGATGTCGATTTTGATCTCGACCTTGCCAGTAGCAAGCCTGGCACAGCCCGCTCCGGTGTAGCGCCAAACTTTGTGGATTCTGTTCCTTTTTCGTCCAAAAACGGGTCTGGCTTTGGATCGAGCATGTTGCACCCTAGCCGAGCGGTGAAGGCCGAGGAACTGTTTGATGTTCAGCAGCAGGCCGATTTCTTTGTATCGATTGGTCAGCTCGATCAGGCCGTTGAAGTTTTGCGAAGCCACATTGCCGAGAATATTGAAACCAGCGCGCTGGTCTACCTTGATCTTTTCAATCTCTATCACCAGCTCAAGCGGCCTGCAGAATACGAAAGCCTGCGGGAGACTTTTAACCAACGCTTCAATACCCAGCTTCCAGTTTTCGAGCTTTACACTGACAAAAACTTGGGGCTTGAGTCTTACCAGCTCGCACTGTCCCGGATTGAGGCACTGTGGCCTTCGCCTAAGGTACTGGAAATCATTGAAGAGTCGCTGTTCAGGCAATCAGATAGCGGGACAGAAGCGTTTAATCTTGAAGCGTATCGCGAACTGTTGCTACTTTATTCGGTAGCCAAGGAAATCATCGGTTTAGAGCACGGTGCTGTCGCGGCCGCTAAGAAGTTTGATTTGCCTGACAGCCCAGCGGATAGCGTTGACTCCCGGCCTATGACCTTCATGTCTACCGCCATCCAGCCGCTGTCGGCAAGCATGGACGAGAACCAGCAGGGTAGGCAAAGTATGCCTGCCCAGCCGTTGATGGACTCAGTGGTACCGCCAGCTTCGCTGCGTCTGGGCCTGGACATTGATTTGAGCATACCGCTGGCTTCAAATGAGCGGGCAGATTCTGGGACCCCATCCGATTCCCAGTTTTTCGCACAGTTTGACGCAGACGCCGCTGCCGCAGCGCCGGCTCTTAACCCTCGGACTCCAGCTCCAGCCCAGGCTGTAGCGGACACCGACAACCTCATTGATTTTGACGTTTTTGATGTGCCCCAAGCCACATCAGTCAAACCTAGGCCTCCAGAGGCCTGACTCTCAACGAAGCATCAACGCCGTACCTGCAATGCGCCGGGATTGACGATGTTGGTCGGCGTCCCTTTGATAAAGTTGACAACGTTGTCGAACGCCGCACCGAAATACATTTCGTAGCTGTCTTGTTCAACGTAGCCAATGTGCGGTGTGCAAATGCAGTTCTCCAGTCTTAGCAGGGCATGGCCCTGCAAGATCGGTTCAGACTCAAAAACATCGACAGCGGCCAGCCCGGGTCTGCCACGATTGAGCGCTGAAAGCAGGGCTTCAGGCTCGATCAATTCAGCGCGCGAGGTGTTCACCAAAATAGCGGTGGGTTTCATGCTTGAAAGATCGTCGAGCGTGACGATACTTCGTGTGGCATCTACCAGACGCAGGTGCAAACTGAGTACATCGCTTTGTTCAAAAAGTTCCGCTTTGCTGTTGGCGACCTGCAGGCCGTCTAGGGCTGCCTGTTGTCTGGATTCCTCACGCCCCCACACCAGAATGCGCATGCCAAAAGCTTGACCGTAGCCTGCCAAAATCTTGCCGATTTTCCCGTAGCTCCAGATGCCAAGCGTTTTGCCATGGAGTACCGTACCCAGTCCGAAGTTGGTGGGCATCGATGACGATTTCAGGCCAGCCTGCTGCCAAGCGCCGTGCTTGAGGTGGGCAACGTAATGCGGAATGCGCCGCGCTGCAGCCATGATCAGTGCCCATGCCAACTCGGCCGGTGCGATCGGCGAGCCAACACCCTCGGCCACCACCACACCTCGTTCAGTGCATGCGCCCACATCGATATGCGGACCGGCACGGCCGGTTTGCGCGATCATTTTGAGCTTTGGCAACTTCTCAATCAACTGCCGATTGATGTGGGTTCGCTCGCGGATCAGCACAATCACGTCAGCGTCTTTAAGCCGAACCGAGAGCTGGCCTATCCCTTTGACGGTATTGGTGTAGACCTTGGCCGGATAGGCGTCCAGCTTGGCTGCGCAGTCCAGCTTTCGCACCGCGTCTTGGTAGTCGTCGAGGATCACAATATTCATACGAACGCTTCTATAAATTCATTCTTCAAGCGAATTGCTGTGTTGCGCGGTGCTCGCAATCCTCATGCACATCCGTACATTCCGGTTGCTCCGCTCCGGGCGCCTTGCACTTCATCTTGAAAATCTGAATTTCTAGAAGCGTCCGTCCCAATATTGTGCCTGCAAGTTTTTAGGCTTTAGAAAAAATCGGCCACTCGATTAAGTTGCCAGTGGGCGCCGACCCAAGTGACCACTGGGCCTTACCGCTGGCCTGCCATCCGTTCTAGCTCAGCACACACGTCTGACATGCGCCCGGAAATGACCAAGCGCCCAGCGCATGAACGGTTCGCACCGGGTTCAAACTGGCGCACAATTTTCAATCGCTGAACCGGCACATGATGCAGATTTACTTTGACTGGCTTTGTAAAACTGGGCCTGAGCGCTTGGCGTGAAAATGCTGGCGCGCGATTGCCCGTGGTTGGATTGAGCGCGGAGCGGGTAGGAGCCGCTGCGGGCTGTGAAGGCACAAAGAGTGCCGCAATTGCCTGAACCGGCGCCAGCAGCATGGACAGCCCTGAAGCGCGACCAAAAAGCGGTGAAAAACTAACAATTCCCATCATGAACTCCTGAATTGAAAGAGACTTGCGTCTCGATGTCTACAGGCAGGATTGCGATACGGCAACATGGCCGCAAAACCGATGCAACAGGGTGTTGGCTTGTCTCGGACATCAAGCCAAACGCCCGCCACCTGTTGCGTGGCTGGTTTTTTTTACATCAGCGTCGTGTTTCTGATTAGTCCGACCGCAAGCCCTTCGATTTCAAAGGGCTCGCCTGGCGCCACCACGATGGTTTTAAAGTCCGGGTTTTCGGGCAGCAACTCGATCAGGTCGTTGGTGCGCCTAAAACGCTTGACGGTCACTTCGTCGCCCAGGCGTGCCACCACGATTTGGCCATTCTTGGCTTCTTTGGCTTGTTTGACGGCCAGCAAGTCCCCATCCATGATGCCGATATTGCGCATGCTCATACCGCGCACCTTGAGCAAATAGTCGGGCTGTTTTTCAAACATGCTGGCTTCAAAGGTGTAGCTTTGTTCAATGTGTTCCTGCGCCAGAATGGGGCTACCAGCAGCAACCCGTCCCACCAGCGGCAGGACGAGTTGGGCCAGGCTTTGCAACGGCAGGGAAAACTGATGCAGACGGGACTCGTTGACACTGCGCATGTCACCGGCACGTAGACGGATACCGCGAGAGGTGCCGCTGACGAGTTCAATCACGCCTTTACGGGCCAGCGCCTGCAGGTGCTCTTCAGCGGCGTTGGCGGACTTGAAACCCAGCTCGTTGGCGATTTCAGCCCGGGTTGGCGGAGAGCCCGTGCTGGCAATGGCGCGCTGGATCAGCTCGAAAATCTGTTGCTGGCGAGCTGTCAGCTTTGGGCCGTCTGGCGATACATTTAACGACCGGCTGGACGACATGTTCGCGAAGTGATTCAAAGTGCTCATAGTTACCAGTCCTTCGGTGAAAGTACGCAATCGGTGGATAGTTGAACAGATGAGCTGTTTTAATATCCAGTAGCTGTATTTTTAGCCAGCTTTTTGCTAATTGCAAGTTATTTTTAAAGTATTTGACAGATGCACCACAAAAAAATAGTGATCCTTGGGACTGGCGGGACGATTGCCGGCACTGCCAGCAATGCTTCCAGCAACATTGATTACACCGCCGCGCAGGTGGGCGTTTCTCAACTGGTGGGCGCCATCCCTGGGCTGAGCGGCGCGGTTGACACCGAGCAAGTTGCGCAAATTGACAGCAAGGATATGTCGTTTGACGTTTGGACGGCGCTCGCCAATCGAGTTCAACACCATCTGGCTCAAGACGATGTGCAAGGTGTGGTGATTACCCACGGCACCGATACGCTGGAGGAAACAGCCTATTTCTTACAGTTGGTTTTAAATCCGGCCAAGCCCGTGGTGCTGACTTGCGCGATGCGACCTGCAAGTGCTTTGGCGCCGGATGGCCCGCAAAATATTTTGGACGCTGCTGTGGTGGCCCGGCATACGGGTGCGCAGGGCGTGCTGGTGGTTTGCAGTGGTGTTGTTCACGCGGCACTCGATGTGCAGAAAATCCATACCTACCAGCTCAATGCTTTTGGGTCGGGTGATGCGGGCGTCATCGGCTATGTTGAAGAAGGCCATTTAAAATTGGTAAGAAATTGGCCTGAAACCCAACAAATACCGGCGCAAGAAGCTACTGAAAAGATAGCAATTTTGAACCATGTCAAAGATTGGCCTCGGGTTGAAATTGTCATGAACTACGCCGGGGCCAGTGGCGCGCTGGTTGACGTACTGGTGGCTCAGGGCGTCCAGGGGCTGGTTGTGGCTGGCACAGGCAACGGCACGGTGCATCAGTCGATTCAGGCTGCATTGCTAAAGGCGCACGGGCAGGGTGTTCAGGTCATCCGTTCAACCCGCTGCACTCAGGGCAGGGTACTGGCGCGTACCGATGACAGCTTTCCTTCTTCCAATGGCCTGAGCCCGGTCAAAACGCGTGTTGGGTTGATGCTTAGCTTGATGGGCATCACCAGTTGAACTTTTTTGCTGCGCTCAAGTCCAGCGTCTGGGCTTATCCAGCGCTGGAAGTCGTCCATATTTGCGGCATTGCGCTGCTTTTGGGTAATTTGGTCCTGCTGGAGATGCGGGTATTTGGGCGCGGCGCGGGGCTGGATGTGAAAGCGCTGGCGAGTTTGAGCCTGGGAGTTGCAGGGGTCGGGTTTGGCTTGGCGGCGATGACCGGCTTGCTGATGTTTGCGTCGCAGGCCGCTGAGCTTCTGACAAACCGCGCTTTTACCTTGAAGATGATTTTGTTGATGCTGGCAGGATGCAACGCCGCCTGGTTTCATGGGCGGGGATCGCTTGAAAAGCTTGATCTGACCGCTCGTTTGCAAATGCTGTTGTCTGGGTTTATCTGGGTTGCGGTCGTAGCTTGTGGCCGCTGGATTGCTTATGTTTAAAGGAGTTTGCGATGAAACGACGTGATGTTTTGAAGTCTTCCGCCACTTTGGGCGTTGCCGGTATTTGCTTGCCCGTATGGGCGCACCATGGCTGGAGCAGTTTTGACCAGGACCGGCCGATTTATCTGGAGGGTAGGGTGGTCAAGTCACTTTGGCAAAACCCGCATGCTGAGCTTGAAATCGACTTGCCTGCGGGTTTGAAAATACCGGCCGACTTGGCCCGGCGGGCGCTGCCTGCGCAAACTGCACCCGTCGATGGCAAAGCGCTTTTGGCTAAAGCTGTGGTGCCGACGCGCCAAGACAAGCGCTGGGAGATCGAACTGGCTCCCTTGAGCCGCATGCAGGCCTGGAACGTGGCAGAAATCAAACCCGGCGCCACTATTGCCGTGTTGGGCTTTACCTTGACTGCCGAAAAGGGTGAAGCAGTGCTTCGCGCTGAATACCTGTTTGTTGCAGGGAACACCTACGCGCTGCGCTCCAGCCCGGCCTGAAACTAGCCCTCAAGCGCCTTCAGGGCACGTTGAGTGATGTCTTCCACGCTGCCCATGCCGCTGATAGCGCAGTAAGCAGGTGCCGCTGCTGGTTCAGCTTTGGCCCAGTCAGAGTAGTAGGCCACCAAGGGCCGGGTCTGGGCGCTGTACACCTCCAGCCGCTTGCGTACAGTGTCTTCCTTGTCGTCATCGCGCTGAATCAGGGCTTCTCCCGTGACGTCGTCTTTGCCTTCAACCTTGGGCGGGTTGTACTTGACATGGTAAGTCCGGCCAGAAGCCGTGTGTGAGCGGCGGCCGCTCATGCGCTCGATGATGGCGTCAAAGGGGACGTCAATTTCAAGGACGTGATCGAGTTTGACGCCCGCTGCCTTCATGGCATCAGCCTGTGGAATAGTGCGGGGAAAGCCGTCAAATAAAAAACCCTGCGCGCAGTCTGGCTGGGCAATTCTCTCCTTGACCAGATTGATGATCAGATCGTCGCTGACCAGACCGCCAGAATCCATCACCTTTTTAGCCTCGATACCCAGCGGCGTTCCGGCCTTCACGGCGGCGCGCAGCATGTCACCGGTTGAAATTTGCGGAATGCTGTATTTCTGGCAGAGAAATGTGGCTTGGGTTCCTTTGCCTGCACCCGGCGCGCCCAACAAAATCAGTCTCATGGCAATCCTTGTCTTTTTTCTCGTCGTTTTTATTTGTTCAAGTGCTTAATCAGCCAGCATTTGAAAATGAAAGAGTTCACAGTCAAGGATAGCATGCACCTCTTGGCTCACGCTTACGGGATAGCCCGGCTTTGGTGACTTTATAAATAGTATTTGCGGGCCGCGATCAGGTCGTCCAGAGTGTCCACGCCGATGCCCGGCGGCCGCTGGGTGATGTGCACGGCTATCTTGTAGCCATGCCACAGGGCTCTGAGCTGCTCCAGGCATTCAAGCTGCTCCACCGGCGCGGGTGGCAATGCGGGGAAGGCTTTTAAAAAACCAGCCCGGTAGCCATAAATACCGACATGCCTTAGCGGTTTTGGCAAGCTGCTCAGAGCATGATCGTTCCACCAAGCGGTACCGGCGTGGTCTCTGGCCGCTGGCATCGGCGCACGACTGAAGTACAGCGCGGTTTGCCGAGCGTCCAGCACGACTTTCACAACGTTAGGATTCTGGTAGTCGGCCAGGCTGTCAATCGCATGGGCGGCGGTGCTCATGGCACAGTCGAGCCGGTCGCTGAGCAACTGTGCAACCGCGTCCATCAACGCCACATCAATCAGCGGCTCATCGCCCTGCACGTTGACCACCATGGCGTCGTCTGGCAGGCCGAGCAAGTTGCAAGCTTCAGCCAGCCGGTCGCTGCCGCTAGCGTGCGTGGCGGCTGTCATCACGGCTTGAACATTGAAACGCGCGCATTGGTCCATCACTTCCTGGCTGTCAGTGGCAACCACCACCAACTCTGCCTGGCTAAGCTGGGCGCGCTGGGCAACCCTGACAACCATAGGCGCACCACCCAGGTCAGCCAAAGGCTTGTTGGGCAGGCGGGTAGATGCCAGACGGGCTGGAATAAGAACCGTAAAGCGCATGACTATTTTGCGTACGGCGTTACAGACCCAGCTCTTCGTCCGACAGCACCCTGGCTTCGCTTTCCAGCATCACAGGCATGCCGTCCCGCACCGGATAAGCCAGGCGGGCGCTGCGCGAGATCAGCTCTTGTCTGTCGCGGTCAAACTCAAGCGGGCCTTTTGTGACCGGGCATACCAGCAGTTCAAGCAATTTAGTGTCCATTCGCGCTTCCATTGGGGTGGTCATGGGGTGATGGTAATTCAGAAGTCTTTGGCAATAGGGGTGCTAGGAGGGCATCTACTGCCGCTAAAAAAGCGGGTTCGGGTGAAAATTCAAGCGGCACGGCCAGCAGATTGACGCCCTTCCATTGCGGCAATTTAAACAGCTTGACCGCATCTTTTTCAGTGCACAGGACGATGGCGTCAGCCGCAACAGGCCAAACATAGTCAGAGAAATCAAAATGATCTGGCAGGCTGATGGTTTGCGTTACCTGCAAATCGCGTGCCTTGAGCATGTCAAAAAAGGCGTCTGGGTTGGCAATCCCTGCCAGCGCCGTCAGGGTCCGTCCTTTCAGGCTACCCAACCCGACCTGCTCACCTTTGGCATTCAATGCGTAGTCTGCGAGCCGCCTGCTTGACACAAAGCCTTGAAACGCGGGCAATTGGCCAGTGTGCAGCACCAGGCCCTGACCCGGTTGACCCACCGTGTAGGGCTGACGCAGCGGCCCGGCAGGCAACAGCCAGCCGTTACCGACGCCGCGATCGTCAAATACAGTGATGTCGATATCTCTTGCCAAAGCGTGGTGCTGCAGACCATCGTCGCTGATGATGAGCTGGGTAGCAGGGTACTTGGCCAGCAAGGCCTCAACAGCGTTGATTCGCTTGTTTGCTACAAAAACAGGAGCTGCTTGCGCCCGTAGAATAAGGGCTGGCTCGTCACCAGAGTCTGAGATAGGGGTTTTTTCGACCACTTCTAGGCAGTTTTTGCTCTGCCTGCCATAACCGCGCGACACCACACCGACCATCAAACCTTGGCGCTTGAAATGCCGCGCTAACGCTATCACCAAGGGCGTTTTGCCAGCGCCGCCAGCCACCACATTGCCGACCACGATCACTGGCACCGCGCAGCGCTGGGCTTTAAAAACGCCAAATCGATAAAGCCCCCGGTGTACGCCTGACAGCAGCCGGTAAACCAGCGACAAAGGCCATAGCAAGCTGGCTGCTAGTCCGCGCTTGCGCCAGCTGCGGGCTAGCCACTTGTTCACGGCTTAACGCGCTCCAGCCTGCGCAGCGCTCTGAGTGGCGAAGGTAATTTGCGTGAAGCCGTTGCGCCGGGCTGCCTCCATCACGGTGATGACCGACTGGTGGCTGCTGCTGGCATCGGCGCTGATGATGATCACGCTGTCTTTGCCTGCCTTGGCAGCCAGCACCAAAGCTGCGCCTAGGCTCTCGATGCTTTTGCCTTCAACCATGGCTTTGTTGATCATGTAGCGGCCATCGCTGCTGACTGCCACGATCACTTCCTTGGGGTAGTCGCGCTGCTGCTCTGCATCTGCCAAAGGCAGCTTGATCTGCAGCTCTGTAAACTTGCTGTAGGTGGTCGACAACATCAAAAAAATCAGCACCACCAGCAGGACATCTATGAACGGGATGAGGTTGATTTCCGGCTCGTCCCGGGAGCTTTTGCGAAAGTTCATACTGCGACTTCAGGATTTACGGATGGAATTGAGGTGGCGCAAAAGCCGCTCGGATGCCAGTTCCATTGTCAACAGGTAGCCGTCAACCCGCGCCCTGAAATAGCGCCAAAAGATAAGTGCCGGTATCGCCACAATCAAGCCAAACGCCGTGTTGTACAAGGCAATCGAAATACCTTGCGCCAACTGGGCTGGGTTGCCAACCCCACCCCCACCAACGGCCCCGCCGCCAGATTGCGAACCGAAAATCTCGATCATGCCAATGACTGTTCCAAGCAAACCCAGCAAGGGCGCGGCTGAGGCGATGGTTGCCAGGGCGGCCAAATAGCGTTCAAGCTTGTGTGCCGCCTGGCGGCCAGCGCCCTCAATCGTGGCGCGCAAATCATCCTCGCTGATTTTGGGTTGGGCGTTCAAGGCTCTAAAACCACTGGCGAGCACTTCGCCCAACAATGAGTTTTGTTCCAGTTGCGTCACCACGTCGGGCGCAGGTACTGCTGTTTTCGACACCGTGATCGCTTCATCAATCAGTTTCGGTGGGGCGACTTTTCGGACCTTCAGGCTGCTAAAGCGCTCAATCACCAATGCGAGGGCCAGAACCGAGCAGGCAATCAGTGGCCAGATGGGCCAGCCTGCGGCTTGTATGATGGAAAACAATGGACGTCTCCGGACAGATAAATTGTCTGAATTATGGCTGAAGCGGGAGATGCTTTTTAACTGCTTGGGCCCGTCGGTAGCACACAGAAGTTGTGGATAACTTTGTGGGCAAGTCGGCGTTGACAACCCGCCAAACCGCGCCAATCCTGCGATATGACAAAACGATGAAATTTTCAGCAGAATTATGTGATTCAAAATCAATGGGTTACAACGGTTTTCCGTCGTTCATGGCGGTTTTCCAAGTCGCTCGATCAGCGGCGCAGCGTTGTGGAACACTGGCGCGCGCGCCCAAAGGTGGTTTGTCATGAGTGATGCGGCTACAGGTCTTGGAACGCGCGAGTCCAGCATCCGTGTCTGGCCGGTGGGCTCGCTGCTTAAAGCCATAGCAGACAGCCTGGAGGCGCGCTTTAACCCGGTGGCTGTTCAGGGCGAAATTTCCGGCTTTTCACGCGCTGCCAGCGGGCATTGCTATTTCACTTTGAAAGACAGCGACGGACTTGATGCTGGGCAGATCCGCTGCGCCATGTTTCGCCGCGCTTCAAGCCTGCTGGATTTCACACCGCGCGATGGGCAAAAGGTTGAGCTGCGCGGCAGGTTGGGCGTTTACGAGGCGCGTGGCGAATTGCAACTCGTTGTCGAGTCGATGCGCCAGGCCGGGCAGGGCACGTTGTTCGAGGAGTTTTTAAAACTCAAAGCCAAGCTACAAGCGCAGGGCCTGTTTGACAGCGCCCGCAAACGATCGGTTCCGCTCATGCCCAAGGCGATTGGTATCGTCACCTCGCTGGGCGCGGCGGCGCTACATGATGTGGTGACGGCATTGCAACGGCGTGTGCCGCATATTCCCGTCATTATTTACCCCGCCAGTGTTCAAGGCGCGCAGGCCGCGGGTGAATTGCGCGATGCTTTGCTCAAGGCCTATCAGCGCAACGAGGTGGATGTGCTGCTGTTGGTGCGAGGCGGCGGCGCCATGGAAGATTTATGGGCTTTTAATGATGAAAATCTGGCTCATACGGTGGTTGCGTCCCCCATCCCTGTTGTTTGCGGCGTCGGTCATGAAACCGATTTCACGATTGCTGATTTTTGTGCCGATTTGCGTGCGCCCACCCCGACTGCGGCTGCTGAGTTATGCGCTCAGCCCCAAGCGGTTTGGCAGAATCTGCTTGAATCAATGGCCGCGCGCCTAGACAACGCAGCGGAGCGGCAGATCCAGGCCAGCAATCAGCGACTGGACATGGCCGCTTCGCGCTTTGGCCGCCCGTCGCACTTCATCACCCGGCAGCAGGCGCGACTGGCGCTACATCGGCAAAACCTGAACTACGCACAACGCACGGGGCTAGCGTTGGCACACAATCGTCTGGATTCGCTTGAAAGCAGGTTCAGGCAGTCTGTTCAGCGCGGTACACGTTTGCCCAGTGATCGGCTCACCAGTGCCCAAGTGCGCCTAGAACTGCTCAATCCAGCTTTGGTGCTAAAGCGTGGCTACGCATGGTTGTCCACGCTGCAAGGTCAGGCCGTTGTTAGCACCACGCAAACCCATACCGGACAGCCGCTGCGCGCAACCCTTATGGACGGAGAGGTCGATTTGACCGTCTCAAGCCCACGTCTGATTTAGTTTTTACAATTTGTCTGTTAAGCTTTTTTCAGTTATTCCACCCAACCAACTACATCTCACCAAAAGGAAACCTCATGGAACACCAATTACCCGCACTGCCTTACGCCATCGACGCGCTGGCACCCAACTACAGCCAGGAAGCTTTTGAATACCACCACGGCAAGCACCACAACGCGTATGTCGTCAATCTCAACAACCTGCAAAAGGGCACTGAGTTCGAAGCCATGACGCTGGAAGAAATCATTAAAAAATCAAGCGGTGGCGTGTACAACAATGCTGCACAGATCTGGAATCACACATTTTTCTGGAGCTGCATGAAGCCCGCTGGCGGTGGTGAGCCAACAGGTGCATTGGCGGCAGCCATCAACGCCAAGTTTGGCTCCTACGCAGCTTTCAAAGAGGCGTTTGTCAAATCAGCAGTGGGTAACTTTGGCTCAGGCTGGACTTGGCTGGTTAAAAAGGCTGATGGCTCGGTGGACATCGTTAACACGGGCCCGGCAGGCACACCACTGACCACGGCTGACAAAGCGCTGATGACCGTCGATGTGTGGGAGCACGCTTATTACATCGACTACCGCAATGCCCGTCCGAAGTTTGTCGAAACGTTTTTGGCGAGCTTGGTGAACTGGAGTTTTGCCGAAGCCAACTTCGCCTGATCACTCAATTTGAGGCGTCAAAAAGCCGACTTGCGAGTCGGCTTTTTTGTGATTGTTTAGCGCTATTTCTGGGCCTGAAACAGTGGACCTTGCAACTTGCTGCCAGCCTTGATGCTTTTCTTGGCAAACCAGCCTTTGTTCATTTCAAGGACGTAGCGCACCGGCTGAGCCGAACAGTGTGCGTCCAGTGCCAGGGGTTTCATGTCTTCAATGTTGACGATGGTGCCATCATCAGCGACAAACGCCGCGCTCAGCGGAATCAGCGTGTTTTTCATCCAGAAACATTGTTTTGATGGTTGGTCAAAGATAAAAATCATGCCTTCGTGTTGCGGCATGTCCCTGCGAAACATCAACCCGATTTGGCGCTGTTCCGGCGTCGCCGCCACTTGCGCGTCTATGCGGTGCATGCCTGATGCCAGTTTTACGCGCTCGAGGTTCATTTGCGGGGAATCCTGAGCCACGGCGCTCCAGGTGGCCGCCATCAGCGCGCTGGCTAAAAAATATCGAAGGTAGCAAGTGAGCGTGGGTTTCATGGCAATGGCGGTCAGGTGATGATCCAACGGTAGATTCAATAGTACAACGCATGAACCACGATGTAGGACGACCATAAAAAATGCCCGCACAAGGCGGGCATTTTTTATGAGCAAGTGCTAATTATTTAGCAGCTGGCTTGGCATCAGCCATTGGCTTGGCGTCAGCCTTTGCCATTGGCTTTTCGTCTTTTTTCATGGCGGCTTTCTTGGCGGCAGCGGCTTCAGCTTTTTCTTTCTTGGCAGCAGCAGCTTTTTCTTTCTTGGCAGCAGCAGCAGCAGCTTTTTCTTCTTTGGTCATTTTGGCTGGCTTAGCATCGGCTTTCATTTCAGCTTTTGCGGCTGGAGCAGCAGCAGGAGCAGCCATGGCTGGCTTGGCAGCAGAAGCGCCAGCAGCTGGAGCAGCAGCGTGGGAAGCAGCGAATGCGCCAACTGCAAACAGGCTAGAGATCAAAGCAGCGAGGATTTTGTTCATTTGGATTTTCCTGAAGAATACGTTGTTGGTAGAAAAGTACCCCGATATTCTCGGAGGCCTACCCGTAACGAGGCCACTTTGCAATCGGTTGACAGGCCGCTCGACTTTTTTTGGTCTGATTCGTTTGCGGCTAGAATTTAGGGGTTTTTACCTAAACATCAATTCCGTTTAGGCGTTTTCATTCCTACACATCCCGCTATCGGAGACACACAAAGCATGTACAAGCACATCCAGATTCCTGCTCAAGGTCAAAAAATCACGATCAACGCCGATAACTCATTGAATGTGCCTGACGAGCCTGTCATCCCTTTCATTGAAGGCGATGGCACGGGTCAAGACATCACGCCGGTGATGTTGAAAGTAGTAGATGCCGCAGTTGCCAAAGCGTACGGCGGCAAGAAAAAAATCCATTGGATGGAAGTTTATGCGGGTGAAAAATCAACCAAGGTTTACGGCCCAGATGTCTGGTTACCTGAAGAAACGCTTCACGCGGTGCGCGACTATGTGGTGTCTATCAAAGGCCCGCTGACGACCCCGGTCGGCGGTGGTATTCGCAGCTTGAACGTGGCCATGCGCCAAGAACTTGATTTGTATGTTTGCCTGCGCCCCATTCAGTACTTCAAGGGCGTGCCGTCGCCCGTCAAAGAGCCCGAAAAAACCCACATGGTGATTTTCCGCGAGAACTCGGAAGACATTTACGCAGGTATCGAGTTTGAATCTGGCAGCGACAAAGCCAAAAAACTCATCAAGTTTTTGCAAGACGAAATGGGCGTTAAAAAAATCCGCTTTCCTAATACGTCTGGCATCGGTATCAAGCCTGTCTCCAGCGAGGGCACCGAGCGCCTGATGCGTAAGGCCATCCAGTACGCGATTGACAATGACAAGCCCAACGTGACGATTGTCCACAAGGGCAACATCATGAAGTACACCGAAGGCGGCTTCCGTGATTGGGCGTATGGTCTGGCGCAAAAAGAATTTGGTGCCGAGCTGATTGATGGCGGCCCGTGGTGCAAGTTTAAAAACCCAAAAACAGGCAAGGAAATCATCGTCAAAGACGTGATTGCTGATGCCTTCTTGCAGCAAATTTTGCTTCGTCCGGCTGAATATTCTGTCGTGGCCACGCTCAATTTGAATGGCGACTATATTTCTGACGCGTTGGCCGCGCAGGTTGGCGGCATTGGCATCGCACCCGGTGCCAATTTGTCTGACACCGTGGCCTGCTTTGAAGCCACCCACGGCACCGCGCCCAAGTATGCGGGTAAAGACTACGTGAATCCAGGCTCCGAGATTTTGTCGGCTGAGATGATGTTGCGCCACATGGGCTGGTTTGAAGCGGCTGACCTGATCATCAGCTCGATGGAAAAATCAATCGCCTCCAAGAAAGTTACCTATGACTTTGCCCGTCTGATGGAAGGCGCAACCCAAGTGAGCTGCTCCGGTTTTGGTCAAGTCATGATTGAAAACATGTAATCAGCCCCCAGCTTGGGTAGATGCACAAACCGCCCGGGAGTGATCCCGAGGCGGTTTTTTCTTGGGATATTTGACACCGCAGCGCAAAAGACCGGCACGATGGCTAGAATGAAATTTATGGCAACGAAATCCCCAAAAACTCCTGCGAATCCAGCCGTCCCCGCCTACAAGCCCGGAAGCAACGATGACGGCACTGTGGTGCTAGAGCGCAGGCCACAAAAAACCAAGCCGCCGCAGATGTACCAGGTGGTGGTGCTGAACGACGACTACACCCCCATGGAGTTTGTGGTGATGGTGATTCAGGAGTTCTTTAACAAAGACCGTGAAACCGCCACGCAAATCATGTTGAAAATCCATCTGGACGGCAAAGGCGTTTGTGGGGTTTTCTCCAAAGACGTTGCAGCAACCAAGGTTGACCAGGTCGCAGAAGCAGCGCGTAAACATGGCCATCCATTACAGTGCCTTAGTGAGCCGATTGAATGAGCCGATTGAGTGATGTGTTTGAGTTGTCACCAGTGCCCCCTATTGAATTGTGGAAAACAGCCGCAGATATATCCAGAGTTAGTCGTTGTATTTAAAGTAGCAAGCTAAAAGGAACCCCAATGATTGCCCAGGAACTAGAAGTCAGCTTGCACATGGCCTTTGTTGAAGCACGTCAGCAACGCCACGAGTTCATCACCGTCGAGCACCTGCTGCTGGCGCTGCTGGACAACCCCAGCGCGGCAGAAGTATTGCGCGCCTGTTCTGCCAATGTCGATGATTTGCGAAAATCCCTCGCCAACTTCATCAAAGACAACACGCCCCAGGTGGCCGGCACGGATGATGTGGATACCCAGCCAACGCTGGGCTTTCAGCGCGTGATTCAGCGCGCCATCATGCACGTTCAGTCCACCGGTAACGGCAAAAAAGAAGTCACGGGTGCGAATGTGCTGGTCGCTATTTTTGGCGAAAAAGACTCGCATGCCGTGTACTACCTGCACCAGCAGGGCGTGACCCGTTTGGATGTGGTCAACTTTATTGCGCACGGCATCAAAAAGAGCGACCCGCCAGAGCCTGCCAAGGCCGGTGAAAGCGCCGCTGAAAACGAAGAAGGCGGCAGCGAAAAGAACGAAAAGCAGTCGCCGCTGGAGCAGTACACCCAAAATCTGAACCAGCTTGCCAAAGACGGCAAGATTGACCCTCTGATTGGCCGGCATTATGAGGTGGAGCGAGTGATTCAAATCCTCTGCCGTCGCCGCAAAAACAACCCGCTGCTGGTGGGTGAGGCGGGCGTGGGCAAGACCGCCATTGCCGAGG
>JBBRDA010000055.1:0-20526 GCA_038204335.1 Burkholderiales bacterium | reverse complement strand
CGGGTGGTGCCGCTGGCTGCGGGGCGGGTGCTTGAAGTGGGCATAGGTACCGGCTTGAAGATGCGCCATTACGACAAGCAGCAAGTCACCCACATCACCGGGCTGGACCCGGCGCTGCACATGCAGCCGCTGGCGCTGGAGCGCATTGCCAAAGCCGGGCTGTCAGTTGATTTAGTCGGGCTGTCGGCAGAAAAAATCCCGCTGCCTGATGCGAGCTTTGATACGGTGCTGATCACCTACACGCTGTGCACCATTCCTGACGCGCACAGCGCCCTGCTAGAGATGCACCGCGTGCTCAAGCCGGGCGGCAAGCTGCTGTTTTGCGAGCACGGCCACGCCCCTGATGCGTCGGTCGCCCGCTGGCAAGACCGGCTACAGCCGCTGTGGGGCAAAGTGGCCGGTGGTTGCCACCTGGGCCGCGACATCCCGGCGCTGCTGCGGGGCGCGGGCTTTACGCTGCCAAGCATTCAGACTGGCTACCTGCCGGGGCCCAAGCCGTTTACCTTTCACTACTGGGGCGAAGCGCTGCCGGTTCAAAACAACCCATGACCCCACCCGACTACAGCCCCGCCGCCGACCGCAACAAGCAAGCGATTCTTGACGTGCTCGTCAAAGTGCTGCCTGCGCGCGGTAATGCGCTAGAAATCGCCTCAGGCACGGGCCAGCATGTGGCGTGGTTTGCTACTGGCTTGCCGGGCTGGGTTTGGCAGCCTAGCGACGCGAAGGCGGATGGGTTTGAGTCGATCAACGCTTGGGTGGCTGATGCTGCTGTGGGCAACGTACGCAAGCCCGTTGTCATAGACGTGATGGCTGCCAACTGGTTACCTGCTGACCACAAGTTTGACTTGATTTATTGCGCCAACATGCTGCACATTGCGCCCTGGGCCACTTGCGCGGCCCTGATGCGCGGCAGCGCCCAGCACCTGGCGCCAAGCGGGCAGCTCGTTACCTATGGGCCATACTTTGAAGACGACGTGCCAACGTCAGTAGGCAACCTGTCGTTTGACCAAAGCCTTTGCGAGCGCAACCCAACTTGGGGGATTCGCCGGCTGGAAGACGTTGAGGAGCAGGCGGCAGCGGCGGGCTTAAAACTGCTGGCACGGTACGCCATGCCCGCCAATAACTTGCTGCTGGCTTGGGGTCGCTATTAATTTAATAGCTGCTTGCGCCCGTATTTATTGGTCTAAAGCCCTATTTGATACCCTAAAATAGCCCAAAATACCTCAAATGAGCCCTGAAAAATGACCCCAACACCCAAAACACCGATCCAAGCGCAAGATGTCCTCCAGTTCTGGTTTGACGAGCTGACAGACAAGCAGCACTTTGCCAAAGAAGCTGCCCTTGACGATCTGATTCGTACCCGCTTTGGCGCAACCTTGGACGCGGTTGCACGCTGCGAGCTGTTTGCTTGGCGGGCATCAGCCGAGGGCGCTCTGGCTGAAATCATTGTGCTGGACCAGTTTTCACGCAATGTGTACCGCGACACGCCGCGCGCTTTTGCACAAGACGCTTTGGCGCTGGCCTTGGCGCAGGTGCTGATGGCCAGGGGGCAAGACCAGCTTTTAAGCCCCACGCAGCGGCGCTTTGCGTATATGCCGTACATGCACAGCGAGTCGGCGCTGATTCATGCGCAGGCTGTGCAGTTGTTTGACCAGCCAGGCCTTGAAGATGCGCTTGACTTTGAGCTGCGCCACCAAGCCATCATCACCCGCTTTGGCCGCTACCCGCACCGCAACGCCTTGCTGGGGCGCACGTCCAGCGCAGAAGAACTGGCTTTTTTAAGTCAGGCGGGCTCGTCGTTTTAACCATGGGCGCACCGCCAGCCGCGCAACTGCTGCGCTTTAACAAGCCGTACGGCATGCTGAGCCAGTTCACGCCTGAAGGGCGCTGGCGCGGGCTGAAGGACTCAATTGACTTGCCGGGCATCTACGCCTGTGGCCGACTTGATGCCGACAGCGAAGGGCTGCTGCTGCTGACAAACGACGGCGCTTTGCAGGCGCGTATCAGCAGCCCGCGCTTCAAAATGCCCAAAACCTACTGGGTGCAGGTTGAAGGCACGCCGACCAGTGCGGCGCTGGCGGCGCTGCGGGCAGGTGTGCAACTCAATGACGGGCTGACGCTGCCCGCCACTGCGCAGCTGATCGACGAGCCGCCGGGCCTATGGGCGCGCACGCCGCCCGTGCGGGTGCGCCAAGCCATACCCACCGCCTGGCTGGAGCTGTGCATCACCGAAGGGCGCAACCGCCAGGTACGCCGAATGACAGCAGCCGTTGGCCTGCCCTGCTTGCGGTTGATTCGTGCTGCGATTGGGCCCTACAACCTGGACAACCTAGCGCCCGGCACGCATGGCTGGGTGGCTGCACCTGACGCCACAACCACGTACTAAAACGCTATATTTTTAGTAGCTGGTTGCGCCCGTAGTTATTGGGCTACAGGCAAATTTGATGCCTAAAAACGCCTCAAGCAACCACTTAAACAACCATTTAAGGAGCCGTTTTTCCCAATCGGCTGGCCTGAAAAGCCAACGCCGTGACCTGCGCCCAGTTACCGCGCGCCAGCGCATCAGCCGGTGTGAGCCAAGAGCCACCGACGCACACCACGTTGGGCAGTGCTAAAAACTCAGGCGCGTTGGCAGCTGTGACGCCGCCAGTGGGGCAAAACTGCACGCCGCCAAAAGGCCCGCCCCAGGCTTTGAGCATGGCCGGGCCACCTGCTTGCATGGCCGGGAAGAACTTCAGCTGGCTGAACCCGTCTTCTTGCGCCATCATGATTTCACTGCCAGTCGCCACGCCGGGCAGCAGCGGCAAGCCTGCATCACGGCAGGCCCGGCCCAATGCGGGCGTGTAACCCGGGCTGACGATGAAGCGCGCACCGGCCATGACACTGGCCTGCACATCAGCCGCGCTGCGCACCGTACCTGCCCCCACCACGGCTTCGGGCACGTCTCGGGCGATGGCTTCGATGCAGGCGAGTGCTTGCGGTGTACGCAGCGTCACTTCAAGCATACGGATGCCGCCCGCCAGCAGCGCGCGCGCCATGTGCACAGCTTGTGCCACATCGGTCAGCACAATCACGGGGATCACCGGTGAGTCCTGCATGATTTGCAAAGGCGTGAGGGGTGCGCCTGCATCAATGGTTGCGTTCAGTTTCAAGTCCATGACAAAGCGCCCTCTTCTGCGGTAGTTGCATTGCGACGCATGCTGGTAAACAGTTCGCGGCCCATGCCTTGGCTGTCGGACTCGCGCAGGTGCGGTGGCATGACGTCAGTCGGCCGGGCGGCCCATTCGGCAGGTGATACCAGCACGTTCAAATCACCCGTTTGTGCGTCAAGCCGAATCATGTCGCCGTCGCGCACCTTGGCGAGCGGGCCACCAGCAGCGGCTTCAGGCGACACATGAATCGCAGCAGGCACTTTGCCTGACGCCCCGCTCATGCGGCCATCTGTTACCAGTGCCACCTTGTAGCCTTTGCCCTGCAACACGGCCAGCGGCGGCGTGAGCTTGTGCAGCTCGGGCATGCCGTTGGCTTGCGGGCCTTGCCAGCGCACGACGCAAATCACGTCACGTTCCAGCTCACCCGCCGCAAAGGCACCCAGCAGCGCCACCTGTGAATCAAACACCCGGGCGGGTGCTTCGATCACATGGCGATCATTCGGTACGCTGGACACCTTGATCACGCTGCGGCCCAAATTACCCTGCAACAACTTGAGGCCCCCTGTGGCGCTGAAGGGGTTGGCCGTGCTGCGCACAATGGTGTCGTCTTTGGAGTCGCCTGCGTCCAGCCATTTGAGCGATGCGCCGCCGACGCTGCTGTCCAAGCAAGGCTCGCGGGTGAACTCCCTGATACCGCCGCTACGCACCGTCAACACATCAGCATGCATAAAGCCCGCGTCAAGCAGCTCACGCAATATCAGCCCGGTACCGCCTGCTGCCTGAAACTGGTTCACGTCGGCGCTGCCGTTGGGGTACACATGGCTCAGTGTGGGCACGACGTCTGACAGGTCTGAAAAGTCGTTCCAGTCAATCGTGATACCGGCTGAAGACGCCACCGCCACCCAGTGAATCAAATGATTGGTAGAGCCGCCGGTGGCCAGCAAGGCCACCATGGCGTTAACAATCGCTTTTTCATCAACAACACGGCCAATCGGTGCGTATCTTTTTGACTTGACGATGCTTAAAACAGTGCGGGTAGATTCACGCGTCAGCTCGTCGCGCAGGTCCCCGCCGGGCGCCACAAAGGCGGTGCCCGGCACATGCAAGCCCATGGCTTCAAGCAGCATCTGGTTGCTGTTGGCCGTGCCGTAAAAGGTGCAGGTGCCCGGTGCGTGGTAGGACTTCATCTCAGACTCGAGCAGCTCTGCACGCCCAACCAGGCCTTGGGCGGCCAGCTCGCGGGTGGCGGCTTTTTCTTTGTTCGATATGCCCGAGGGCATCGGCCCCGCAGGTACAAACACCGTGGGCAAATGCCCGAAATGCAACGCGCCAATCAGCAAGCCGGGCACGATTTTGTCGCACACGCCCAGCAGCAGCGCGGCATCAAACATGTCGTGCGACAGCGCGACTGCGGTGGCCATGGCGATCACGTCGCGGCTAAAAAGGCTGAGCTCCATGCCCTCGGTGCCTTGGGTCACGCCGTCGCACATGGCCGGCACGCCGCCAGCGACTTGTGCCGTAGCACCGTGTTTGCGGGCCTCGGCTTTGATCAGGTCGGGGTAATTTTTAAACGGTGTGTGCGCCGACAGCATGTCGTTGTAGGCCGTCACGATGGCGATGTTGGGCGCGTGCTCGGCCACAATTTTGAAGCGGTCGTCCAGCGGGCTGCCAGCTACCGCGTGAGCCAAATTGGCGCAGCCCATGCGGTCCGTACTGCGCGGACGCTTGGCGGCTGCATCAATCAGCGCCAGGTAGGCGCTGCGCCGGGTGCGGCTGCGCTCAACAATGCGGGCGGTGACCTGGGCTACCACCGGGTGCATCGCTACCGGCAACGGCGGGGACGGATCTGAATTGGACACCATGCGATAACCTTTTTCATGACGACGCGTAACTTAATTACAAGCGCCATGGTAACGGGTTACCACGGTTTTTAGGCAGCCAAGGTTACCAGTGGGTTACCAAGGGTACGGGCCGGGCTTACTGCAGCGAGACTTCAACCCGGCGCGCCTCGGCATCGCTGCCGCTGGCTTTCAGTTCTTCTGGCTTTTTCAGCTCGATCTTGTCGTCAGCTACGCCAGAGGCCTTGAGCGCATCGCGCACAGCAAAAGCGCGCTGTTTGGCCAACTCAGCATTTTTGGCGGCGCTGCCGGTGGCGTCGTGGTAGCCAGAAATCACCAGCTTGCGGCCTGCCTGAGCGCCCTTGACGACATCGGCCAGCGCAGCATTGGCACCTGCTGCCAGCTCTGACTTGCCGGAGGCAAAGTAAAACTTCACCACGCCGTTTTCAACTTTCACGCTGGCGGCATCTGAGGCGTTTTGTGCGGCATTTTGTGCTGCGCTTGCCGCGTCGCTGGCTGGCATCATGGCTGGGGCTGCCGCGACAGCGGTTTTTGGCATGGCCGCCATCTTCCCGCGCTGATACACGCTGACGCCCACCACCAGCGCAATCACCAGAGCGACCAGGCCAAACACCACCCACAGTACCAAGCCTTGTTGGCCATCATCATCTTGAGAAGACATTGCTTTACTTTCTAAAAAACGCGGTCATTAAACTGACGCTATTGTAAAGTCTGGATGTGATTGATTTACCTTACATCAGAGCCGTCCGGGCGCCTGACCCGGCGCATTCATTCGACGCCATCAAAAGCCAGTGGGGCGGCAAAACTGATTTATGGGTATTTGCTTACGCTTCTTTGATCTGGCGGCCTGAGTTTGCTTTTGCAGAGTCGCGCATCGCCACGGTGCGCGGCTACCACCGCGCCCTAAAAATGTGGAGCACCTTGAACCGGGGCACACCCGAGCGGCCCGGCCTGGTGTTTGGCCTGTTGCCGGGGGGCAGTTGCAAAGGCATGGTGTTTCGTATCCCGCGCGCCAAAGCCGCCGCTGCACTGGTGCCGCTGTGGGAACGCGAAATGCCCCATGCCGTGTATCACCCCAAATGGCTGCGCTGCCTGACCGTGCATAACGGCGCGCCCACCCCTGTCACAGCGCTGGCGTTTACGTTGTCAAAAACCAGCCCCGACCACACCGGAGAACTTGAGCTGGAGACTTACCGCAAGATATTTGCCGAATCATCCGGCCGCTATGGCAGCACCCATGACTACGCCCAAATGACTTACGACGGCTTGCGAAAAGTAGGTATTCACGACCGGGCACTGGGCAAACTGCTGGCACTGGCAAAAGGCTAGTTTTTACCTGCAGCGAGCAGCTTTTCAGCTCGCGCCAAGTCGTCGAGCGTGTCAATATCTGTCACGCAACCCACATCGTTGACCGCCATCATTGCTACTGAATTAGTAGCTGCTTGCGCCCGTATTATTTGGGCTGCACCCTGATTTCCTTGTAAATTTAAGAGGTCTGCGGCACATTCACGGGCAAAACGCACCGGGTGGCCACGCTGACCCTGATAAACAGGCACCGTCACCGGGCAAGGCACCGCAAAAGCAATGGCGCGCAGCGTGTTGGGGCTGATCAGCGGCAAATCTGCGGGCAGTATCAACCAGGCAGCAGCGTCTGGTGTGGCGCGAACACCTGCTGCGATCGAGTCGCCCATGCCGGGCCGGCTGGCGTCTGCATCTACGACGTGGTACGCCAAACCGCTGGCTTTCACCGCGTCCAGCACATGATCGATCACGCGCTTGCCCGCCAGCAAGGCCTGCAGCTTGTGAACCGTGCCGCCTGAGGCTAAAAAGCGCTCGCCACGGCCAGCGGCTAGGACAAGGACGACAGGATCGGTTTGGGAAAGGGGCATGTTGACGCGTAGGCTCTGAGGTGACAAGCGATCTTTATACTAGAAACATGACCGACTCGACCCCGACACCAACACCTATCGCCGACTTGCGCAAAAGCTACGAACGCGCTGAACTGAACGAACACGCCTCAGAGGCCGACCCCACAGCACAGTTTGACCAATGGCTGAAAGAGGCCATCGCCGCTCAGGTGCCTGAGCCCAACGCCATGTCGCTGGCAACCGTCGGCAGTGATTTACGGCCGTCTATCCGCGTGGTGCTGATCAAGGGATTCGACGCGCAGGGCATTGTCTGGTACACCAATTACGCCAGCCGCAAGGGGCAAGAGCTGGCTGGCAACCCCTACGCAGCCCTGCAATTTCATTGGGTCGAGCTGGAGCGAACGGTGCGTATTGAAGGCGTGGTTGAAAAGGTGTCTGATGAAGAAAGCGACGCCTACTTTCATTCACGCCCGCTGGACTCGCGTATCGGTGCGTGGGCCAGCCCGCAGAGCCAGGTCATCTCTGGCCGAGGCGTGCTGGTTGCCAATGCTGCGCTGTACGGGGCCAAGTTTCTTTTAAACCCGCCGCGCCCGCCGCACTGGGGCGGCTACCGCTTGAAACCTGACAACTGGCAGTTCTGGCAAGGCCGTAAAAGCCGGTTGCATGACAGATTGCGCTACACGCAGCAGGCCGATGGCGCTTGGCTCAGGGAAAGATTGGCGCCTTAAGTCAGTCCCTAAACGACGACAGGCTCGAGTTCGAGCAAGATGCCAAAGCGCTCGTACACGCTGGTTTGAATTGATTTGGCTAACGTCATGACTTCACCACCGGTCACCGGGTTGGCGCTGCCGCCGCGATTGACCAGCACCAGCGCCTGCCGCTCGTACACACCGGCGTTACCAATGTGTTTGCCCTTCCAGCCGCAGGCGTCGATCAGCCAGCCAGCCGCTAACTTGACTGAGCCATCGGCCAAAACATAGTGAACAATTTTCGGCTCGCGCTCAATGATGTCTGCGCATTGCTCCGCCGACACGGTCGGGTTCTTAAAAAAACTGCCTGCATTGCCCAGCACCCGCCAGTCGGGCAGCTTGGCGCGGCGGATCTCGCAGACCCAGTCATAGATCTGTAGCGCTGTGGGCTTGTCAATGTTGGCCTGCAGGCGTTTTTTTTCTATGTCCGCGTAACCCAGTACCAGTTTGTGGGTTTTGGGTAAGGCAAAACGCACATGGGTGATGAGGGCCTTGTCAGCCAGGCCGAAACTGCCTGAATGCTTGAACACCGAGTCACGGTAGCCAAACGCGCATTGCGCTGCGTTCAGGGTAAAGCGCTGGCCGGTGGTGAGATCAACCGCGTCGAGTGACTCAAAACGGTCTTGCAGTTCGACGCCATAGGCGCCAATGTTTTGCACCGGTGATGCGCCCACGCTGCCCGGGATGAGGGCCAGGTTTTCGAGGCCGGGGTAGCCGTTTTCAAGCGTCCAGGTCACCAGGTCGTGCCAGTTCTCGCCAGCACCGGCTTCGACAATCCAGGTTTTGGCGGTCTCGCTGACCAGCCGCTTACCCATGATGTCAACTTTCAGCACCAGCGGTTTGACGTCCCCGGTCAGCACAATGTTGCTGCCGCCACCCAGAATGAATTTAGGACTGCTTTTTAAGGCTGCATCGGCCAAAACAGCGTCAATATCAGCCTGATTTTGAACGCGGATCAGGGACAAAGCCTTGGCCACAATGCCAAAGGTATTAAAAGACTGCAGGGGGACGTTTTTCTCGACTAACATGGCGTGATTGTCCCATTGCAGGGAACCCGATTTACCCAATTCCGAAAAATCATGCCTTCTTTTGACACTGTGCTTGAAGCCGACCTGGTGAAGGTCAAAAATGCGGTTGAAAACACCAGCAAGGAAATCGGTACGCGCTTTGATTTCAAGGGCACCTCCGCGTCGATTGAACTGAAAGACAAAGAGATCATCCTGATTGGCGACAGCGACTTTCAGCTGGACCAGATCAACGATATTTTGCGCAGCAAGCTGACCAAGGCGGCTGTGGATGCACGTTTTTTGGATGTGGGCAAATCAGTAAAAATCGGCGGCGACAAGGTCAAGCAAATCAACACCGTGCGCAACGGCATTGAAAGTGAATTGGCGAAAAAGATCCAGGTCTTGCTCAAAGGCAGCAAGATCAAGGTGCAAGGCGCAATTCAGGAAGAAAAAGTACGGGTGACCGGAGCCAAACGCGATGACTTGCAGGCAGCAATGGCATTGATTCGGGCTGAAAACGCTGATTTTCCGCTGAGCTTCAATAATTTCCGCGACTGAGCGAATGAAATTGCAAGCTGCCAAATTTGCCGTATTGCTATTCATAGCCCTGGCAGCGACATTTGCCCAAGCGCAATCTGTAGCCCTGGCAGGGATGCTGGGCAGTAAAGCGCTGCTGGTGGTGAACGGCACAGCGCCCAAAACCGTGGCTGCGGGTGAGTCGCATCAAGGCGTAAAAGTCATTTCGACCAGTGGTGACCAAGCGGTGGTCGAGCAAGACGGCAAGCGCAACACGCTGCGCGTGGGCGAAGCACCGGTCAACATGGGCGCAAGCAACAGCGGCGGCAAGGGCAACCGGATTGTGCTGATGGCGGGTAGCGGTGGCCACTTCATGACTGCCGGGCAAATCAATGGCAAGGCCGTGCAGTTTATGGTGGATACCGGCGCGACATCGGTCGCTATGGGCGCGCAAGATGCTGAACGCGCTGGTGTCAACTTCAAAGCCGGCCAGCCGGTCATGATGTCTACCGCCAATGGCAATGTGCAGGGCTACCGCATCAAGCTCGACTCGGTGCGGGTGGGCGATGTGGAGGTGTTTGGCGTCGATGCGGTTGTTACTCCGCAACCGATGCCCTATATGTTGCTGGGCAACAGCTTTTTAACGCGCTTTCAAATGCTGCGTGAAAACGACCAGATGACGCTGACCAAGCGGTAGCTCGATATTGAGTAGCTGCTATTTGGCGGGTGTTTTGCCAAAGTTCAATTTTGATTCTTTACCCAGCATCAGTTTGTTGATGTTTTCTCTGTGGCGGATCACCAGCAGCAGGCCAATCATAAAAACCGCCAACAACACACTGCGCTCCGCATACCAAGGGCCGCGGTCGCCAAGCAGGTAAAACAGTGGCGCAAACGCAGCGCTGGCCATAGACGCTACGGACGAATACCGGGTGAAGTACGCAATGATCAGCCAGGTCGACAAGGTAGCCAGCCCCAATAGCCAGTCAATACCAAGCAGCGCACCAGCAGCAGTAGCTACTCCCTTGCCACCCTGGAACCTGAAGAAAACCGGGAACAAATGCCCCAAGAATGCGGCAAAGGCAACGGCCGCCATGGTGCCGTCTTCCAGGCCATAGTCTTTACCAAACCACTTGACCAGCACCACCGGTAACCAGCCCTTCAGGCCATCTAGCAGCAAAGTCGCAATCGCCGCTTTCTTGTTACCAGAGCGCAGCACGTTGGTTGCGCCGGGGTTGTTGCTGCCGTAACTGCGCGGGTCTTTCAAGCCCATCAGGCGGCTGACAATGACGGCAAATGACAGCGAGCCAGCCAGATAAGCCAGCACCACGGCGATGGTTGAGTACAAATAGTCCAAAGCAAATCCTCTTGTTGTTTCGCGGGCAGATTCAGTCAATCTGCCTATCCGCGATTTTGCACCGGCATTACAGCGCCGGGTCCCGAATTTCCCAGCGAATCTTGTCAATCTCCAGCAGAAGCTCTTCACTCAAGGTGGTTCCGTAGGCATCGATGTCGTGGTCAAGCTGCGCAACTGACGTGACACCAATGATGGTGCTGGTGACCTGCCATTTGGTATAGCAAAAGGCCAGCGCCATTTGCGCAGGCGTCAAACCGTGGGCAATGGCCAAAGCGTTGTAGCGGCGTGCGGCGGCCAAGGCGTCTGGCCGGCCCCAGCGCTGCTTGCGCACGGACTCGAATTGGCCAATACGCGCGTTCTTTGGCGCATCAGGCCCTTCAATGCCCGACTTGTCATATTTGCCAGTCAGCAAGCCAAAGGCCAGCGGTGAGTAAGCCAGCAATGACACGCCCAGGCGGTGCATGGTCTCGTCCAGACCGTTTTCATAGGTGCGATTGACCAGACAGTAGGGGTTTTGTAATGTGGCGATACGCGGCAAGCTGTGCTGGTCTGCCAGGCGAACAAACTCATGCACACCATACGGCGTTTCGTTTGACACGCCAATCGCCCGCACCTTGCCCGCTTTGACGAGCGATGCCAAGGCTTCGAGCTGCACATGGATGGATGACACAGCCTTGTCTTTGGTCGGGTCAAAGTACTGCATGCCAAACATGGGCACGTTGCGCGCTGGCCAATGGATTTGGTACAGGTCAATCACATCGGTTTGCAGCCGCTTCAAGCTGGCCTCACAAGCGGACGTGATGTCGGCGGCAGTCAGGTCAGGGCTGCCGTCACGTATCCAGGGCATGCCGCGCGACGGCCCCGCAACTTTCGTGGCGACCACCCATTTCTGTCTGGCAGAAGGGTGCTTGGCAAACCAATTGCCCAAAATAGTTTCAGTGGCGCCAAACGTCTCTGCCCTGGCGGGTACCGAATACATTTCAGCCGCGTCCAAAAAATTGATGCCGCGATCAGCAGCGCGATCAAGAATCGTGTGCGCAGTGGTTTGGCTTACTTGCTCGCCAAATGTCATGGTGCCCAAGCAAATCGGGGAGACGTGCAGGCCGCTTTGGCTGAGCTGGACTTTGTTCATGGGGGGTGATGTGGGTAGGGGCGATTGCGATGGAAAAGTGTCTGGCGGTGTTTTGCTGCGACAAAAGGTGACGAAAGCCGCATAACCCTAGTTTAAATCGGCTGGCGCGGCGTTGCAGACGCTGACATTTTGCGGGTTTGTCTTACAGGCCAGTAACATTTGGGGCGCTAGCATTCAACGGATGGCAATCCGAGTGGTGCCTCAACTTATCTCGTCACCGCCACCAAGATTTTCTAAATACACAACAGGAGCATTTCATGACCACACTCACCATCAAATCATTGACCTGCGTTGCGCTCAGCATTGCCGTGCTGTCGGGCTGCGCCAACATGAGCGAAACACAAAAAGGCACAGCGCAGGGCGCGGGCATTGGCGCTGTGGCGGGTGCTTTGTTGGGCGCTGCGGTTGGCGGCGGCAAAGGCGCGGCAACTGGTGCGGTTCTGGGCGGCGCGGCGGGTGCAGGCGGCGGCTACATTTGGTCGAAGAAAATGCAAGACCAGAAAGCGGCGATGGAAAAGGCCACTGCGGGCACGGGCGTTGCCGTGACCCAAACCACCGACAACCGCTTGAAACTCGACATCCCTAGCGACGTGTCGTTTGACACGGGCCGCTCAGCCATCAAGCCCAACTTTGGCCCGATCTTGAATCAGTTTGCAACCAGCCTGAACCAGAACGCAGTGACCACGATCACCATCATTGGTCACACCGACAGCACCGGGTCGGACAGCATCAACAACCCGCTGTCGGTTGACCGCGCAGAAGCCGCCCGTGACTATCTGGTCAGCCGCGGCGTAGCACGTAACCGCATTGCAACGGATGGCCGCGGCGCGCGCGAGCCGATTGCCGACAACGGCACGCAGCAAGGCCGCGACAAAAACCGCCGTGTTGAAATCTACGTAGCAGAACAAGTAGCTGCTAAATAATCAAGCCACGCTTGTTTAAAAAGCACCTTTGGGTGCTTTTTTTACGCCTTTTTGAACCGTTCCTCCTCTTGGAGTCGCAGAACCCGGCGCTGGACCTTGCCGGTCGTCGTCATGGGTAGCGCGTCAATAAACTCGATTTCCTTTGGGTATTCGTAAGGCGCGAGCATTTTCTTGACATGGAGCTGTAATTGAGCCGTTATTTCAGCATCAAATATTACTTTTGATGAATGAATTCGGGCGCGAGCAGCTCCTAGATCAGGAGCAAGTACAACATACGCCTTAACGACTGCGCCGCGCTCCTTGTCGGGCTTGGGCACCACAGCGGCGTTGGCCACTGCGGGGTGTTTGAGCAGGCAGTTTTCAATCTCACCGGGCCCGATCCGGTAGCCCGCCGCCTTGAAGATATCGTCTGCCCGGCCTTCGTACCAAAGATATCCGTCAGCATCGCGCGTGGCCATGTCACCGGTACGGCACCAGTCGCCGGTAAATTTAGCTTGGGTTGCCGCGTCGTTCTTCCAGTACCCTAAAAAGAAAATCGGGTCTGGTTGGCCGTGCACATCAAACCGATGCACGGCGACATCGCCGGGCACGCCCACGTCGCATTCATGGCCGTCGTCATCGATCACCGCCACCCGGTGGCCGGGGTAGCCCTTGCCCATGCTGCCCGCACGGGCTGGCCAAAAGCGATTGCAGTTGCCGACCACGTAATTGATCTCGGTCTGGCCAAACATTTCATTGACGACCACGCCCATCTCATTTTTACAGTAGTCAAACACCGCGTCGCCCACCGCTTCGCCCGCACTCATCAGGCCTTCGAGTTTGATCTTGAAGTGTTTGCGCGGTTGTGGGAAAGCCTTCATCATGGCTTTAAGCGCAGTGGGGAACAAAAAGGTGTGCGTCACGCCGTGCTGCTGCATCAGCTCGAACGCCAGTTCAGGGCTGAAGCGGCCATTGAACGCCACGATGGGCCGGCCAAAGTACAGCGTGGGTAAAAGCGCGTCCATCAGCCCACCTGTCCATGCCCAGTCTGCCGGAGACCAAAATACTGCATTTGAATCTTTGTTGGATTTGCCGTCGAAGCCAAACCAGTTCTGGCTGCAGACAAAACCGGTCAAGTTACCAATCAGCGCCCGGTGCGGCAGCAGCGCGCCTTTGGGCGGGCCGGTCGTGCCGCTGGTGTAAATCAGTATGGCTGCTTCTTCGGCTTTGGTTTTAACCGCTGTGAAGGCGCTTTGGTGTTTTGCAATCGCGCCAGCGTATGGAACATCGGCCGCACAGTCGCCCACTGCCACCACCACTCGCAAAGCCGGGCAGGCAGATCGCACCTGTTGCAGGTTGGCCATGCTGCTTTCATCGGCAATAGCGACGACGGCCTGGCTGTCTTGCAGGCGGTATTCAAGCGCTTCTGGCCCAAACAGCATCGACAGCGGCATGGCCACGGCACCGAGCTGAAACACCGCCATGTAGGCCACAGCGGTTTCAAAGCGCTGCGGCATGACAATTGCCACCCGGTCGCCACGCTGCACGCCCAGCCCGGCCAGTACATGGCTGAAGGCGTCGGCCGCCTTTTTCAGCTCAAAATAGGTATAAAAAGTGGCTTTACCGCCCTGTTTATGGGCGCAAACAGCTACTTTTTTCATAGCGTTTGATGCACTGCCGGAAGACCGTGCCCATCGGTTACAGCAGACTTCAGCAATGTTGAAGTCTTCAGGTACCTGCCAGGCAAAGTTTTTGTGCAATTGGGCATAGCCGTCGATCTCGTGGCTCACTGCTTTGTCACGGTTTTGACTGCGCGTTGGTCGTTGTTTCTTTATCATGGCTCCAATGTACAAAGAAAAACGCACTTCACGCAGCGAGTTTGTCCCAATACGCGGGCTCAACTACCACGTTCGCATTTGGCATGGTTCCGCGCCTGATCTGAATCTGCCACCACTGATATTGGTTCACGGCTGGATGGATGTGGCGGCGTCGTACCAGTTCATTGTCGATGCTTTAAGCGATGCATTTGCTGCTGGCCGCACCATCTTTGCGCCCGACTGGCGCGGTTTTGGGTTGACCGACGGCGCAACTGACAACTATTGGTTTCCAGACTATCTGGCAGACCTCGATTTCTTGCTTGACCACTATGTGAAGGACCAAAAAATTGATCTGGTCGGCCACAGCATGGGTGGCAATATCGCCATGACGTATGCAGGCGTACGTCCCGAGCGCGTTCGCCGGCTGGTGAACCTAGAGGGCTTTGGCCTGGCCCCCAGCAAACCAGCGCAGGCCCCAACCCGCTACGCCAAATGGATCGATGAGCTGAAAACGCTGCACAAAGGCGAGCTGGACCTGAAAGCCTACGACGATGTTGGGGGCGTGGCCAAAAGGCTGATGAAAACCAACCCGCGCCTGAACGAAGACAAGGCCAACTGGCTGGCCGCACATTGGTCACAACCCACCGCCACAGGGCAGTGGTTAATTTTGGGCGCGCCGGGCCACAAAGTGGTCAGCGCCAATATCTATCGGGTCGAGGAAACGCTGGAGACATACAAACGCATCACTGCACCCGTGCTGGCGGTGGAAGCCTCCGACGATTCGCTTGAAAAATGGAACCAAGGCCGCTACACGCTGGCGGACTACCACGAGCGGCTCAAGCTGATTGCGGATGCCAAAGTCGCACGGCTGGAAGACGCAGGCCACATGCTGCACCACGACCAGCCAGAGGCGCTGGCAGCGCTGATTGAGGGTTTTTTGGCTGGATGAATCCCCGACCATGAGAAAATGGTGGGATTGACGAAACCACCTGATTGAGGATCTCATGGAAGCAGAAAACATCAACGCCATTGGCAACCAGCTGGCAGACCTGAGCACGCGTGTGAACGAGCTCAGGGGGTATCTTTGACTACCCTGCCAAAGAACGTAAATTAAACGAAGTCAACGCCGCGCTCGAAGACCCGAAAGTCTGGGATAACCCCAAGCGCGCGCAAGAACTCGGCAAAGAGAAAAAATCGTTAGAGGACGTCGTCCAGGTCATTGACCGGCTCAGCTCCGAGCTTGCCGACAACACCGAGCTTTTCGACATGGCCAAGGAAGAAGGCGACGAAGCAGGCATGCAGTCGATTGAAACGGAGGCCGCCAAAGTATTGACTGAAGTTGAAAAGATGGAGTTCCGCCGGATGTTCAACAACCCGGCGGACCCGCTCAATTGCTTTTTGGACGTGCAGTCTGGCGCGGGCGGCACAGAAGCTTGCGACTGGGCCAGCATGTTGCTGCGTCAGTACCTCAAGTACGCCGAACGCAAGGGCTTTAAAACCACGATCGAAGACGAAACTGCAGGCGACACCGCAGGCATCAAGGGCGCAACCATCAAGATTGAAGGCGAATACGCCTTTGGTCTGCTGCGCACTGAAACCGGCGTACACCGCTTGGTACGCAAGTCCCCGTTTGATTCATCCGGCGGCAGGCACACGTCGTTTGCATCGATTTTTGTGTACCCTGAAATTGATGACTCGATTGAGATTGACATCAACCCGTCAGACGTGCGGGTAGATACCTTCCGGGCCAGTGGTGCCGGCGGCCAGCACATCAACAAAACCGATTCGGCAGTGCGTCTGACGCACATCCCCACCGGTATCGTGGTGCAGTGCCAAGACGGCCGCAGCCAGCACGGTAACCGCGACGTGGCCTGGAAGCGCCTGCGCTCACGCCTGTACGACTTTGAGCTGCGCAAACAGCAAGAAGCCCAGCAAAAGCTCGAAGACACCAAAACCGACGTCGGCTGGGGCCATCAGATCCGCAGCTACGTGCTGGACAACAGCCGCATCAAGGACCTGCGTACCAACTACGAAACCTCGGCCACGCAAAAAGTGCTGGATGGGGACTTGGACCAGTTCATTGAAGCTTCGCTCAAACAGGGTGTTTAAAACAAAACCACCCGTTTTCAACCACATGATGCAAATTTCAGGAATCACCCATGCTGCAAAAGCTTGATGCCAGCGGAGCCGGACAAGGCTCCTCAGTCACTGTCAACCGTGCCGACTACGCCCCGCCCGCCTACTGGATAGACACAGTCGATTTGTGCTTTGACCTCGACCCGACCAAAACGCGTGTGCTCAACAAAATGAAGCTGCGCCGCAACCTCGATGTGCCAGCCCAGCCGTTGAAACTTGACGGTGACGAGCTGAACTTGGCGCGGGTGCAGGTCAATGGCCAGGGCACGTCCTTCAAGATGGACGGCAACCAACTGGTGCTCAGTGACCTGCCCGATGCGTTCGAGCTGGAGATTTTCACCACCACCAACCCGTCAAAAAATACCAAACTGATGGGTCTGTATGCTAGCCAAGACTCGTTTTTTACCCAGTGCGAGGCTGAAGGCTTCAGGCGCATCACCTACTTTTTAGACCGCCCTGACGTGATGGCGATGTTCACCGTCACGCTGCGGGCGGACAAAACGCAGTACCCGGTGTTGTTGTCCAACGGCAACCTGGTAGAGCAAGGCAATCTGGACGACGGTCGCCACTTCGCGAAGTGGGTGGACCCGCATAAAAAGCCCTGCTACCTGTTTGCACTGGTGGCCGGGCAACTGGTATGCCGCGAGCAACGCATCACGTCCCGTGCAGGCAAAGACCACACGCTGCAGGTATATGTTCGCCCCGGCGACTTGGACAAAACCGAGCACGCGATGAATTCCTTGATGTCTTCAGTCGCCTGGGACGAAGCGCGTTTTGGCTTGCCGCTCGACTTGGACCGCTTCATGATTGTGGCGACCAGCGACTTCAACATGGGCGCGATGGAAAACAAGGGCCTGAACATCTTCAACACCAAGTACGTGCTGGCCAACCAAGCCACCGCGACCGATGTTGATTTTTCGAATATCGAAAGCGTAGTCGGCCACGAGTATTTTCATAACTGGACGGGCAACCGCGTTACCTGCCGCGACTGGTTTCAGTTGTCACTCAAAGAAGGCCTGACGGTTTTCAGAGACCAGGAATTCAGCCAAGACCTGTGCGCCGAACCATCAGCAAGGGCCGTTAAGCGTATTGAAGATGTTCGCGTACTGCGCACAGCGCAGTTCCCTGAAGACGCAGGCCCGATGTCGCACCCAGTGCGACCTGACAGCTATGTCGAGATCAGCAACTTCTACACCGTGACGATTTACGAAAAAGGTGCTGAAGTCGTGCGCATGATGCAAACCCTTGTTGGGCGGGAAGGCTTCGCAAAGGGCATGACGCTGTACTTTGAGCGCCACGACGGCCAGGCCGTGACTTGCGACGACTTTGCCCAGGCGATCGCTGATGCCAATTCAGCGTCCAATTTGGCCCGGTTGTTGCCTCAGTTCAAGCGCTGGTACAGCCAGGCCGGTACGCCACGTGTTGCGGCGCAGGGCGTGTATGACGCAGCAGCCAGTACCTATACCTTGACCTTCAGCCAAAGCTGCGCGCCGACCACTGGCCAGGCAAGTAAAGAGCCCTTCGTCATACCGGTAGCGCTGGGCTTGCTGGGTGCGGACGGAAAGGACTTGCCGTTGCAATTGGCGGGCGACGCCAGCCTGGCTACGAATGCACCCGCATTGAGCCGCACACTGGTTTTGACCCAGACGGCTGAGTCATTCACCTTTACAGGCATCACCGAAGAGCCAGTACCGTCCATCCTGCGCGGCTTCACCGCGCCTGTGGTGCTTGACTTTGACTATCCAGATGCACAACTGATGCATCTGCTGGCGCATGACAGCGACCCTTTCAACCGCTGGGAGGCAGGCCAACGGTTGGCTGTCCGGCTGGCCCTGATTGCTATTCATTCAGGAGCTAGTTACGCCCGTAATAAGGGGGATACAGCCGATAATGGCATCCTAAACGACGCGTATCTCGAAGCGATGCGCCAGGTTTTGCATCATTCAACTCTGGACGCGGCTTTCAAAGAGCTGGTGTTAACGCTACCGTCTGAAACCTACCTGGCCGAGCAACTCGACGTGGTGGATCCGCAGCAAATCCATGCGGTGCGTGAGGCCATGCGCCTGCAGCTGGCCACCAGCTTGCATGCCGACTGGGCCATGGTTTACGAGACTCATCAGGATACGGGTGCCTACACACCCGATGCCGAGTCATCAGGTCGCCGCGCGCTGGCTGGTATGGCGCTGACCTACCTGTGCCTAGCTGCGGTCGAAACCGGCCATGACGAATGGCCAGTTAAAACTTTGCAGCGCTTCACGGCAGCAGGCAACATGACTGACCGATTCAATGCGCTGAGCGCTCTAGTGACCTCTGGCCACCCGCTGGCGGCACAAGCGTTGGCGCGGTTTCATGCCATGTTCAAGGACGAAGCGCTGGTAATAGACAAATGGTTTGGCCTGCAAGCCGCCAGCCCTGACCGCAGCGGCAACATTTTGCCGGCAGTCAAGCAGTTGATGAAGCACAGCGACTTCAGTCTGAAAAACCCGAACCGTGCACGCAGCGTTGTCAGCACCTATTGCGGCAACTCGGCGGCTTTTCACCGGCTTGACGCAGCAGGTTACGTCTTTTGGAGCGAGCGTGTTGTGGAGCTCGACGCCATGAACCCACAAGTCGCCGCCCGCCTGGCCCGAGCGCTGGACCGCTGGCGCAAGCTGGCAGAGCCCTACCGCAGCGCAGCCCGCGAGGCGATTGCGCGAGTCGCCGCCAGACAAGATTTGAGCAAAGATACGCTTGAGGTCGTGACGCGGGCACTGGCCGATTGATCGACTGACACCACACGGAACCGACCATGTCTAAAAACATTTCTCTCACCCGCTACCTGGTTGAACAGCAGAGGCAAGAAGGCCACATCCCGCCCGAGCTGCGCCTGCTGCTTGAAGTGGTAGCCAGGGCCTGCAAAAGCATCAGCCAGGCTGTCAATAAGGGAGCGCTAGGTGGCGCGGCCAGCATCCTGGGCACCGCAGGCAGTGAAAATGTGCAGGGCGAAGTGCAAAAAAAGCTCGACATTATCGCCAACGAAGTGTTGATTGAAGCCAACGAATGGGGCGGCCATCTGGCGGCCATGGCCAGCGAGGAAATGGAAGGCATTTATGTTGTGCCCAACCGCTACCCGCAAGGCGAATACCTGCTGCTGTTTGACCCGCTCGACGGCTCCAGCAACATCGATATCAACGCCAGCATTGGCACCATCTTCAGCGTTCTGAAGATGCCCGAGGGTGACCGCGGCGTGATTGAGGCCGACTTCTTGCAGGCTGGCAACAAGCAGGTGGCCGCAGGCTACTGCATTTACGGCCCGCAGACCACGCTGGTGTTGACGGTGGGTGACGGTGTGGCCATGTTCACCCTAGACCGCGAGCAGGGCTCGTTTGTGCTGATCGAGGAAAACGTGCGCATCCCCGAAGACACCAAAGAGTTCGCCATCAACATGAGCAACATGCGGCACTGGGACGCCCCTGTCAAACGCTATGTAGACGAGCTGCTGGCCGGCAAAGACGGCCCGCGCGGCAAAGACTTCAATATGCGCTGGGTGGCCGCCATGGTGGCCGACGTGCACCGCATCCTGTGCCGAGGCGGCGTCTTTTTGTACCCTTGGGACAAACGCGAACCAGATAAGGCCGGCAAGCTGCGCCTGATGTACGAAGCCAACCCGATGAGCTGGCTCATCGAGCAAGCTGGCGGCGCATCGACCAACGGCAAACAGCGCATCCTCGACTTGCAGCCCGGCAAACTGCACGAGCGCGTGAGTGTGATTCTGGGAGCCAAAAACGAGGTAGAGCGGGTAACGGCCTACCACCACGAGGCACAAGCAAAGGGTACAGCCGGGCTATAATTTGAGGCTGCACTGAAAACGCAGAAAAATACACAAGCCGGTGTAGCTCAGTCGGTAGAGCAGCTCATTCGTAATGAGAAGGTCGGGTGTTCGATTCATCTCTCCGGCACCAAAATCAATAAGGGTTCATTGCTATTCACATAGCAGTGAACCCTTTTTTTGTCTTCGATGTAACGGTAAACCTAAGACGATTTTCTAAGTGCAG
>JBBRDA010000054.1:0-20884 GCA_038204335.1 Burkholderiales bacterium | reverse complement strand
AGTCATGAACAGCAGCGGGATAAACACCGCCACCAGCGACAAGCTGATCGACAAAACGGTAAAGCCTACCTCGCGCGCGCCCAGCAGTGCAGCTTTAAACCGGTCCATACCCGCTTCAATGTGGCGGCTGGTGTTCTCCAGCACCACAATCGCATCATCGACTACAAAACCAGTGGCCACTGTCAAGGCCATCAGGCTCAGGTTGTTCAAACTGAAACCCAGCAAATACATGACGCTGAAAGTGCCCAGCAAAGACACGACCGTTGCCACCGCCGGGATAAACGTCGCCCGCGCACTGCGCAGAAACGCGCTGACTACCAGCACCACCAGTGCGATGGAAATAAGCAGCGTGATTTCAATCTCCCGCAACGAAGCACGGATGGAATTGGTACTGTCTGACGCGATCGACAGCTTGACGTCTTGCGGCAACTGGGCTTGCAGTTCGGGCAGCAGCGCACGAATACCATCCACTGTTGCAATAACGTTTGCATCAGGCTGGCGGCGAATCAACACGATCACCGCCGCGTCGCCATTGAACAGCCCCAGCGTGTTGGTGTTCTCTACGCCGTCGCGTACCTCCGCCACATCGCCTAGCCGGACCGCCGCGCCATTGCGCCAGGCCACGACCAGTCCCTGATAGTCAGCCGCTTTGAGCCCGCCCGTGGCGGTGTTGCCAACGGCGTAAATCTGCAAGCGCTGGTTTTTACCGTCGCTGTTGTCTTCAATCGCGCCCTTGGGCCGGTTCGCGTTGGACGCCTGCAAGGCAGCACGCACGTCCTCCATGCTGATTCCGTAGCGATTCAGAGCGAACGGAATCAATTCGACCCGCACCGCAGGCAACGAGCCGCCGCCCAGCTCAACGTCACCCACGCCGGGTACCTGCGCAATTTTTTGCTGCAACAGGCTGGACACATCGTCGTAAATCTGCCCCGGCGTACGCACTTTAGAAGTCAGCGCCAAAATCATCACGGGTGCTGCCGCCGGGTTGGCCTTGCGGTAGGTTGGGTTGCTGCGCAGCGCTGCTGGCAAGTCAACCCGGCTGGCATTGATGGCGCCTTGCACTTCACGCGCGGCCGCATCGATCTTGCGGTTCAGGTCAAACTGCAAACTGATGCGCGTCTGGCCATTGCTGCTCGACGAGGTCATCTCGTTCACCCCCGAGATCACGCCCAATCGGCGCTCAAGCGGCGTAGCCACACTGGAAGCCATTGTGTCAGGGCTGGCACCCGGGATGGCGGCGCTGACGGAGATTACGGGAAAGTCAACTTGCGGCAATGGTGAAACGGGCAGGACGAAGAAAGCACCGATGCCGGACAGCGCCAAGCCGATGGTTAGCAAGACGGTGGCTACTGGGCGGCGGACGAAGGGGTCAGAGAGGTTCATTTTTTTCTCCCATTACGCTTTTTCCTGCACCTGCTCGCACGCGGGGAGTGCCGGGGGTTGCCCGGCAGCAACTCACTTTTCTTTGCTTCGCCAAAGAAAAGTAAGCAAAAGAAAGGCGACCCGCAGTCTGGGTCCCTACGCTAGCGCTTCGGGCAACCTGCGCTGCTCGCTTCCGGCGGCGGTCCAAACAACTCGCTGCGCTCAAACAAGTTTGGCCCGGCATACCGCCTCCATCTGCGCTGCTCGGCCCAGCCAGGACGGGTGGGGTAAATAGATTCGGATTCGGGGAGCCTGCAAGCGCAGGGCGCTTGCAGGAGGATTTGCGTTTGTCCTTTGCTTTCAAACCCGTCCTGGCTGGGCTTGAAAAAGCTGAAAGGGACGGATTAAAAAATTTAGATGAGGGGCGGCGGCGCAGCCGACTAGTTTCTAAATTTTCCGGCTCTTTCAGCTTTTTCAAGGAACCGCGCAGCGGCCCAGACTGCGGGTCGCCTTTTCTTTGGTTACTTTCTTTTGGCGAAGCAAAAGAAAGTGACTCGCCGCCGGGCGATTCCCGGCAACCGCGTGAAAGCAAAAAGCTAACCACGCCGAAACCTCTTCCCCAACCGATCAAACCCCAAATAAATCACCGGCGTCGTGAACAAAGTCAGCACCTGACTCACAACCAAGCCACCAAAAATAGCCAACCCTAGCGGTCTGCGCAATTCAGCTCCATCCCCCCAACCGAGCATCAAAGGCACAGCCGCAAACAAGGCTGCCAAGGTCGTCATCAAAATGGGCCTGAAGCGCAGAAGAGCCGCCTGATGAATCGCCTCTTGCGCTGACTTGCCTTGGGTACGTTCAGCATCAATCGCAAAGTCAATCATCATGATGGCGTTTTTCTTGACGATACCGATCAGCAAAATAATGCCGATGATGCCAATCACGCCCAAGTCATTGCCAGTCACCATCAGTGCAAGTAAAGCGCCCACGCCCGCCGACGGCAGCGTTGACAGAATCGTCAGCGGATGAATGAAGCTTTCATACAAAACACCGAGCACGATGTAGACACACACCAGCGCCGCCAGAATCAGCCACAACTGACTCGACAGCGAGGCTTCGTAGGCGCCCGACGCGCCCAAAAATGTCAGGCTCACGCTTGCTGGCAGGGCGATGTCTTTGGCGGCTTGTTTGATGTCATCAACGGCCTTGCCCAGCGCCACGCCGGGCGCGGTGTCAAAGCCCAGCGTGGTGGCGGGGAACTGATCCACATTGGTGACTTGCAGGGGTGCTGGCCGCTCGGTGATGGTTGCAATGCTGGCCAGTGGCGTTGTGCCGCCTGCGCCGGTTTTGAGCTGCAAACTGCCCAATGACGAAGCGCTGGTGAGCTGATTTGGCAAAGCTTCCAAAATCACGCGGTACTGATTGGTTTCGGTAAAAATAGTCGACACAATGCGCTGGCCAAAAGCGCTGTAAAGCGCGTCGTCAATCGCCGCGGTCGAAATACCCAGGCGGGAAGCCGTATCGCGGTCAACCGATACAAAGACCGATGCGCCGGTTGCTCCGGCGTCTGTCGCCACGTTGCGCAAGCTGCTCAAGGTCGCCATGCGCTCAGTCAGCTTTTTGGCCCACAGCACCACAAATTTGTTGTCAGACCCTTCCAGCGATACGCGGAACTGGGTCGGCCCGGTTTCAGCATCGATGGTCAAGTCCTGAGTGGGCTGCAGATACAGCGTGACGCCGGCTATTTCGCTGGCGCGGTCACGCAGCCTGTCGATGGTGGCTTGCTGGCTGGTGGTGCGCTTCTTTTTGAGGTTAATCAACATCCGCCCGGTGTGCAGCATGGTGTTGTTGGCAGCATCGACACCGACAAATGACGACAGGTTTTCAACATCCGGGTCCTCAAGAATCGCTTTGGCGGTGGCTTGCTGTAGCTCCGCCATGCGGGCATAAGAGATCGATTGGGTGGCTTGCACACGGGCCTGCAACTGGCCCGTGTCCTGCGTCGGGAACAAGCCTTTGGGAATCACCACATACAGCAGCACAGTCAGCGCCAGCGTAGTGGCAGCGACAAGCAGCGTTAAACCCTGACGATTCAACACCCAAGTAAGGCCACGGTCATAGCGAACCATCACGTCACTGAAAAACTTTTGCAGTTTGCCTTCTTCGTTTTTGACTTCTGCGGCGGCCGCCAGCGCAGGGCCGCCCCAAGCCAGGCCAGCCCCCTCGGGGGGCAGCGTAGTACGCGAAGCGACAAGCGTGGGGGCACGTTTCTTTAACCAGCGTGCAGACATCATCGGCACGAGTGTGAGCGACACCACAGCAGAAATCAAAATCGTGATGGCCAGCGTGATAGCGAACTCCCTGAACAAGCGCCCCACGACATCGCCCATAAATAGCAGCGGTATCAACACAGCAATCAGCGACACGGTGAGCGAAATAATCGTGAAACCAATCTGCGCTGCGCCCGTGATGGCAGCCTGCATCGGGGCCATGCCCTCTTCGATATAGCGGCTGATGTTCTCGATCATCACAATCGCATCGTCAACAACAAAGCCGGTAGCAATTGTCAGCGCCATCAGGCTCAGGTTGTTTAAAGAGTAGCCCAGCATGTACATCGCGCCGCAGGTGCCAATCAATGAAATTGGCACCGCCAGGCTGGCGATGACGGTGGCGCGCAGGCTGTGCAGGAAAGCAAAAATCACCAGCACCACCAGCAGCACGGCCAGCAGCAGCTCCATCTGCACATGCATGACGGAGGAGCGTATGCCCGTTGTGCGGTCGCTCAGCACATCGACTTTGACGGAAGCTGGCAAGCCGGATTGCAGCTCGGGCAACCGTGCCTTGATGGCATCAACCGTCGCAATCACATTCGCGCCGGGTTGGCGTTGCACGTTCAAAACAATCGCTGGCTGTAAGCCACTCCAAGCACCCAGCTTGACGTTTTCTGCCCCATCAACCACCTGCGCCACATCGGCCACACGCACCGCTGCACCGTTGCGGTAAGCAATGATCAGGTTTTTGTAGTCCTGTGCTGCCAGCAGTTGATCGTTTGAATTGATGGTGTAGGCTCTAGAAGGCCCGTCAATGCTGCCCTTGGCTGCGTTGGCATTGGCAGCAGAAATAGCGGTACGAAACGAATCCAGCCCCAGGCCGTAAGAAGCCAACGCGCGTATGTCTGCCTGAATCCGTACGGCTGGCCGCTGACCGCCGCTGAGCGTGACCAGCCCCACGCCATTGACCTGGCTGATTTTGAGCGCCAACCGGGTGTTGACGAGGTTTTGCACCTCCGTTAAGGGCAATACATCTGATGTGATAGCCAGCGTCAGTACAGGTGCATCGGCGGGGTTCACCTTGGCATAAACCGGCGGTGCGGGCAAATCAGCGGGTAGCAGTGATGCTCCGGCATTGATAGCAGCTTGTACCTGCTGCTCGGCAATATCAAGCGCCAGCCCCAAGCCAAATTGCAGCGTGACGATAGACACGCCCGCTGCGCTGGTACTGCTCATGCGCTGCAACCCAGCCATCTGGCCGAACTGACGCTCCAGCGGAGCAGACACAGTTTGCGCCATCACCTCCGGGCTTGCGCCGGGGTACAAAGTTTGCACTTGTATGGTTGGGTAATCGACTTGAGGAAGAGCGGATAACGGCAAAAACCGCAGGCCCAGCAACCCCGCCAGCACGATGGCCAGCATCAGCAGCGATGTGGCTACCGGTCGGAAAATAAAGGGGCCAGATGGACTCATTGCGGAGGTCGCCCACCACCGCCCGGCCCGCCAGGGCCACCCCCTTGACCACCGGCCTGCCTGCGCTCCACAATGCTTTTCCAGCGCTCAAGTGCCTCAGGGTCACCGCTGTCCAGCATCTGGAAAAATCGCTTACGCCTTTCCAGTGCTGTCGGGTCGTCTTTGACTTGCTCAAGCATACGCAAGCGCTGCTCAGCGTTTGGTAAGGGTGGCGCTTTGGCGGCTGGCGCAGGCGCTGAATCAGCCACGCCCGCCTGAGGTGCTGTAGGCGCTGGTCGATCAGCCGGTTTTGCGGACGGCATCTGTGAAGCTGGCGGGGCTACTGATGAAGACGATGGCGAAGGTGCAGATGAAGCAGCCCCCGGCGCAGCGCTGGCACCCGGCCTGCGTCCACCACCACGCGGGGCATCGCCTGCCAAGCTGACCCGTGAGCCTTCTTTTAATCTGTCAGCGCCTTCTGTGATCACTTGCTCGCCCGCCTTCAGGCCAGACGCAATCACGATCTTTTCACCGGTCGCCTGCCCACGTACGACGGGCCTGATCGACACCGTGCGTGCCTCAGGGTTCAGCACAAATACAAAGTCACCGTTGCCGCCCAGGCGAACCGCCGTGACGGGCACCACCACCGCGTTGTCAATCGATTTGATGCGCAACTGGATATTGACAAACTGGTTGGCGAACAAGGCAGAGTCGGCATTGGCAAAACGCGCTTTGGCTTTTACTGTGCCGGTGGTGGTGTCAACCTGGTTGTCGAGCGATGCAAAAGTCCCGCTGCCCAGCGTTCCGGTACGGGTGCGGTCCATCGCCAGCACCTGCATGTCTGTTTTACTGGCCTTCAGCACATCGCTGACCCGGTCTTGCGGCACAGCAAACACCACGTCCATCGGCATGACCTGGGTGATGACGGCCACACCATTGGCATCGCTGCTGCTGACGGTGTTGCCAACATCGACCGTGCGCAGGCCCACCCGACCACTGATGGGCGCGGTGATGCGGGTGTAGCTGAGGTTGAGCTGCGCCACGCCGACTGCGGCGCTGTCAATCATGACCGTGCCTTCAAGCTGCTTGACGAGTGCGGTTTGCGAATCCACTTCCTGCCGGGCAATCGAGTCCTGGCTGAGCAGCGTTTTGAAGCGCTCCAATGTCACTTTGGCGCTTTCAAGCTGCGCCATATCGCGCTGGCGCTGGCCCGTGGCCTGGGCAACTGCTAGCTCAAACTGGCGCGCATCAATGGTGGCCAGCAGTTCACCAGCGCGCACCATCTGGCCCTCTTTAAACAGCACCTTCTCCAGCACGCCCGACACCTGCGGGCGCACCTTGACGGTCGCCAGCGGCGTGACCGTGCCCAACGCATCCAGCGTGACGCCGATGCTAGCCCGCTCGGCTGTGGCGACACCCACCGTGCTGGCACCCCGGCCACCGCCAGCAAAACCACCCCCTGGCCCACCTGGGCCGCCTGGCGCACCAGGAGCGCCACCGCTGGCAGCAGGGGCTGCAAACATCGTGCTGGGACGCGTCAGGTACCAGGTCAACCCACCGATTCCAGCTACCAAGAGCACTGCCACCAGCGAGCCAATGAGGGTTGCCCGGCGGCTCATAGGTTTTCGGGTAGCTGGGGATTGAGCGGGTTGGACGGTGGCGGCGGGCTTGGGTTCAGACTCAAGCGGTGTCTCTGGTGGCGTCATCAACGATCCTTAACAATGTATGGGGCCAGGCTGCAAACAGACCCCTTGAAAAGATTATGACGACAAGACCAATCCAGTTGTAAAGCGCAGGTCTAGTAGCGGGTAAATGCGGGGTAAAGCGGAGGGGCTAGCCTGACTTGTCTGCCTGGCTAAACTGGGACGCCCGCTAGTTACTATGTATTTTGTAGCTGCTTGCGCCCGTATTTATTGGTCTACATCTATTTTTTACCCTAAAAAAACCATGTTTCAGCATTTTTCAAACCTCAAAACAACTACTTGACAGGAATCACATTCCCCCGATCCACAGGTACAGCCGTCACGCTGTTCTGCGGTGAGCCTTCAATCAGGCGGTCTGAATACGTCAGATACACCAGCGTATTGCGGGGTTTGTCGACCATGCGCACTACCCGGAGCTTTTTAAAAACCAGCGAAATGCGCTCAGTCAGCACGTCTTCTTGCGCATCCAGCGGTTTGGCAAAGGTGATGGGGCCAGTTTGGCGGCAGGCAATCGACGCTTCGGACCTGTCTTCAGCCAAACCCAGCGCGCCTTTGTAGCCGCCGGTTTTAGCGCGCGACACATAGCAGGTCACGCCGCCCACTTTGGGGTCGTCGTACGCATCGACGACGATTTTGTCGTTCGGGCTGAGCAGCTTGAAAACCGTGCTGACTTCGCCAATTTGCTGCGCGCCCGCGCGGGTCATGACAAAAAAGAGCGCGATGACCGCGAGCATTGAAACCGCCAGGCTGCCGAGAATTTTTTTCATGGGATGTCCTTCATTGAATGGCCATAGCGTACACAAAGCAAAAAGGCCCTTTTCAGGGCCTTTTCTCAACATTTTGAAATACCAGCGACTAGCGTGCGCCGCGCTGGGGGGCACCCGAACCAGGGCCTGCGCCGGGCCCAGGGCCACGACCTGCAATGTGCCGGAAGGTGATGCGCCCTTTGCTCAAGTCATAAGGCGACAGTTCCAGAGACACTTGGTCACCCGCAAGAATACGGATGTGGTTTTTGCGCATTTTTCCGGACGTATAAGCCACAAGTTTGTGGCCGTTGTCCAGCGTCACGCGAAAACGGGAATCGGGCAAAACCTCGTCGACCAGCCCGTGCATTTCAATCAGTTCTTCTTTAGCCATAGCTCTGTATTGTCCTCGAAAAATAAACGCTGATATTTGGCGCCGAAATTAGGCGCTCAGGCACAGGCCGGAGCGCTGCGGTCCTTGATCCAGCCCAGCGCATGCTCGGTGGCGTACTGCAGGGCCGATGCGGCTGAGTCAAACAGGCCAGAAAAGCGCATCACGCGGTCATGCGTGGCGCTGCCCTTGCCTGAACGGATGGACACAGAAGCGACAAAACGGCCTTCGCCCAGTGGCTTGGCCAAAGGCGAAACAAGGTACTTTCCTACCGCCAGTTGGGTCGGGGTGGTGTTGTGGGAAATCATCATAAAAATCAAACTATAAAAGCCTTCACCGTGTTTTAAATTGCCGGTGTGTAGGCGGGTGCATTTGGAACAAATGCTTGAAAATAAACGCTTTGCGTAGCCCAAGGCGTGCGGGTTCATCAACGGTGATGGAGTTTCAATTCAACAGCACTGGATAAAACCATGCTGGCAAACCACAATTGTGCGCAACGCTGGGGGCGATGCAAGCCGGGAAAGTGGTGATTGTTTGTAGGCTTTGAGGCTGTGTGGGCCTGAAAAGCAAGAAACTTTGACTTAAAACACTGTTGCGTGTCAGAACAATCATTATATCTGCTCTCAAGATTTGCTGCTTGATGGAGTGGCTGGCGCGATAAGATAACCTTTGAAACCGCTTTAAAACCACTTGTGGCACTGTTTTTGCGTGCCAGTTTGGTGCGAATATGTGTGTTTGTGGTGTGATTGTTCGAGCCAAGCCCTCTGAAAGACTGCGTCATGGAACTGACCCCGCGTGAAAAAGACAAGCTGCTGATTTTTACCGCCAGCCTGCTGGCCGAACGCCGCAGGGCGCGTGGCCTGAAGCTCAATTACCCGGAGGCGATGGCGCTGATCAGCGCAGCCGTGATGGAAGGCGCGCGTGACGGCCAAACGGTGGCGCAACTGATGAGCTATGGCCGCACGGTGCTAACCCGCGCAGACGTGATGGACGGCATTGCCGAGATGATTCCCGACATTCAGGTCGAGGCCACCTTTCCTGACGGTACCAAGCTGGTCACTGTGCATCAACCCATCGTTTAAAGAAGGCAAATCATGAATAAAATTACTCCTAAATTAGTAGCTGCTTGCGCCGGTATTTTGGGCGCTACAGCCGTTTTTGCTCACGAAGGCCACGGCTTACAGGGACTTCACTGGCATGCCACAGACACGCTGGGTTTTATCGCCGTGGCAGCCATGGTGGCTGTGGCTGTCTGGCTTTCGCGCAAGTGAGGCGGCCATGACACCCGGCGAGATGTTCACCGACGGCCCAGACCATGTTCTGAACGCAGGTAGGCGTTGCACCACCGTGGTGGTGCAAAACACGTCTGACAGACCCATCCAAGTGGGCTCCCACTATCACTTTGCTGAAACGAATGCAGCGCTGGGCTTTGACCGCGACGCGGTGCGCGGTATGCGGCTGAACATTGCGTCGGGCATGGCGGTGCGTTTTGAGCCGGGCCAGCAGCGCACGGTGGAATTAGTAGACTTTGCTGGCGACCGCAAGGTTTTTGGCTTTCGTGGCCTCGTCCAAGGAGCGCTCTAAATGGCAACAATAGGAAGACGCGCCTACGCAGAAATGTTTGGCCCGACAGTCGGCGACCGCCTGCGATTGGCAGACACCGACCTGCTGATTGAGGTCGAAGCCGACTACACGCTGCGTGCGGGCAGCTACGGCGAAGAAGTCAAGTTTGGAGGCGGCAAAACCATCCGTGACGGCATGGCGCAATCACAGCGTACCCAAGCCGAAGGTGCTGTAGACACCGTGATGACCAGCGCGCTCATCATTGATCATTGGGGCATCGTCAAAGCGGACATCGGCTTGAAGGGTGGGCGCATTGTGGCCATCGGCAAGGCGGGCAACCCGGACGTGCAGCCCGGTGTCGACATCATCATCGGGCCGGGTACCGAAATCATCAGTTGCGAAGGCAACATCGTGACCGCAGGCGGCATTGACTGCCACATTCACTTTATTTGCCCCCAGCAGATTGAAGAGGCGCTGGCCAGCGGCATCACCACCATGATGGGCGGCGGTACGGGCCCGGCCACGGGTACCTTTGCCACCACCTGCACGCCCGGGCCCTGGCACATTGAACGCATGCTGCAGGCTGCAGACGCCTTCCCAATGAACCTCGGTTTTTTTGGCAAAGGCAATGCGGCGCTGCCAGCACCCTTGCATGAGCAGATCAACGCGGGCGTGATTGGCCTGAAGCTGCATGAGGACTGGGGCAGCACCCCAGCGGCCATCAGCAACTGCCTGGACGTGGCCGACCAGACCGATATTCAGGTCGCGCTGCACTCTGACACACTCAACGAGTCTGGTTTTGTTGAAGACACGATTGCCGCGGCGAAAAACCGGGGCATTTGTGCGTTTCACACCGAAGGCGCAGGCGGCGGTCACGCCCCAGACATTTTGAAGGTGGTGGGCGAAGCCAACTTTTTGCCAAGCTCCACCAACCCGACCATGCCATATACCGTCAACACGCTCGACGAGCATGTCGACATGCTGATGGTCTGCCACCACCTCGATGCAGGAATCGCCGAAGACCTGGCTTTTGCCGAAAGCCGTATCCGTAAAGAGACGATTGCAGCCGAAGACGTGCTGCACGACTTGGGCGCCATCAGCATGATGAGCAGTGACAGCCAGGCCATGGGCCGCGTGGGCGAGGTGATTCTGCGCACCTGGCAGGCTGCGCACAAAATGAAGCAACAGCGCGGCAAACTTGACGGCGACAGCGACCGTTCAGACAACTTTCGCATCAAGCGGTACATCAGCAAATACACCATCAACCCGGCCCTGGCGCATGGCATTTCGCATGAAGTGGGCTCGATTGAAGTGGGCAAATGGGCTGACTTGGTGGTCTGGAAGCCGGCCTTTTTTGGCGTTAAACCTGCGCTGATTTTAAAAGGCGGCACGATTGCCATGGCAGCCATGGGTGACCCGAATGCCAGCATTCCCACACCCCAGCCGGTGCACTACCGCCCGATGTTTGGCAGCTTTGGCGGCTCGCTTTTGCGCAGCTCGCTCACTTTTGTGTCGCAGGCAGGCATGCAGGCAGGCGTGAAGGAGCGTTTCGGTTTGCAAAAGCAGGTCAGCGCCGTCAAAAACATCCGTGGTGTGCGCAAGCAGCACATGGTTCACAACAGCTACCTGCCAAAGATGGAGATTGACGCGCAGACCTACGCCGTGCGCGCTGATGGCCTGTTGCTGACCTGCGAGCCAGCAATCAGCTTGCCGATGGCGCAGCGTTATTTTCTTTTCTAAGGCGACATGCTTCAAATATCCAAAGTGATTGCGCTGGGCGAAGGCCTGGCACCGGTTCTTGTTAAACGCGCGTCCACTGTCGAACTGGACTGGGACATTCGCCAAAAAAGCCGCTTTGACGCGACCGATTCGCTGGGCCGCCCGCTCGGCGTGTTTTTGCCGCGCGGCACCCTGGTGCGGGGCGGCGATGTGCTGGTGGCTGAAGACGGCTCGATGGTCAGGGTGATTGCTGCGCCGCAGGCTGTGCTGCGCATCACCGCCTGCACCACGCATGGCTCACCCTTTGATTTGACGCGTGCGGCTTACCACCTGGGCAACCGGCATGTGCCGATTGAGCTCAAGCCCGACCACCTGAAAATTGAACCCGACCACGTGCTGGCAGACCTGCTCAGGTCCATGCACTTGATAGTGAACGCGGTGCAAGAAGCGTTTGAGCCAGAAGGTGGAGCGTACCAAGCCGGTGGGCATTCTCATGCGCATACCGAGGTGACGGCACACAAGGCGGTGATACCCATTGCAGCCAAGCCGCATGTGCACGGGCCAGATTGCAACCACGGCCATGGTCATCACCACTGATTTGCAGGCTGCGCCATCTATCGACGCAGTACTGCCCGCCGCCAGCTTGCTGCAACTGATCTGGCTGGCCTCTCCAGCCTTGCCGGTGGGCGGATTTTCATACTCAGAAGGGCTCGAAGCCGCCATTTTACGGGCGCAAGCAGCTCCCGAAAACATAGCAATTGATTCAACCAACAAGTGGCTTGTTGACTGGCTGGGTGATCAACTGCAGATCACACTGGCGCGCGGCGACTTGGCGGTCATAGCGCAAGCCATACCCGCATGGCGCGGTAGGCAGCTCAGCCGAATCACCGAACTCAATGACTGGCTGCTGCAAACCCGCGAGACCAGCGAGCTGCGTGCTCAGGCCGAGCAAATGGGCCGCTCGCTGTGCAATTGGCTGGCCAATCATGACGCGACGGATGCGGCGCTGCTCAAACACTGTGAACAGTTACCGCCCACTTATCCGGTCGCTTATGCACTGGCTGCCGCCCAAACCGATGCTGGCGTTCGCGACTGTTTGCTGGCCTACGCCTTTGGCTGGGCTGAAAACATGGTGCAAGCGGCCATCAAGTCCGTGCCGTTAGGCCAAACGGCTGGCCAGCGCATACTGGCACGTCTGAGCCAACACATCCCGGCGGCAGTGCAAAGCGCCATCGATCTGCCAGACAACGAACGCCAAGCTTTTTCACCCATGCTGGCGATACTGTCGGCACAGCACGAAACCCAATACTCAAGACTCTTCAGATCATGACCCCAACAACCCACGTATCCAATCTCCACCACATTGCGAATCGCACCAAAAAGCTCCCACCCCTGCGCGTTGGCATCGGCGGGCCGGTCGGCTCGGGCAAAACCACCTTGCTTGAGATGTTGTGCAAAGCGATGAAGGCTAAGTACGACTTGGTGGCCATCACCAACGACATTTACACCAAAGAAGACCAGCGCATCTTGACCGTCAGCGGCGCGCTTGATGCAGACCGCATCATGGGCGTAGAGACCGGTGGCTGCCCGCACACTGCGATTCGTGAAGATGCGTCCATCAATTTAGAGGCCATTGACCGCATGCTGGTTGACTTCCCCAACGCCGATGTGGTGTTTGTCGAATCTGGTGGCGACAACCTAGCCGCAACCTTTAGCCCTGAGTTGAGCGACCTGACGATTTACGTGATTGACGTAGCAGCGGGCGAAAAAATCCCGCGCAAAGGCGGCCCCGGCATCACCAAAAGCGACTTGTTCGTCATCAACAAAACCGACCTGGCACCCTACGTAGGCGCAGACTTGAACGTCATGGAGCAAGACACCATACGCATGCGAACGACAGCCAAAGGACTCAAACCCTTCGTCATGACCAACCTCAAAACCAATGCAGGTTTGGCTGACGTCGTGGCGTTTATCGAGACAAAAGGCATGCTGCAGCCCACCTGATATCAATTTTTTGCGCCTGTCAGGCCGGCCCCTGAGTCGTAGCGGTTAAACTAGCAGGCTTGGAAGCTTGGCAGAGCGGTTGAATGCAGCAGTCTTGAAAACTGCCGAGGATGCGAGTCCTCCGTGAGTTCGAATCTCACAGCTTCCGCCATTCACCTATCTCGCTCGCCCAGACGACACACCAACGTCAAGCCACTATGGCGATAGCGAGCAACTCTAAAGACGGCTTTTCTCAGATTTCTCGATCTGCTGCATTTGCCGTTTGCGCTTGGCCTTGTTTTTTGACTCCACCTCGGGTGGCGCGTCACGCAAGGCCTTGGCCGCTCTTTTTTGAGCCTCGGCGTTTTTCTTTATATTGCGCATGTGCATGATGGTTCGGCCCACTGCAAAACTGATTGATGCACTGACAACCAGAAGAATGATGTGTGAGGTTTCCATAAAATATCAGATGAAGTCAGGCTAGAAAAAGTTGCTGCAAGTCGTTTAAAAAATCAAAGCCACGTACCGTGGGTTTGACGTGAACGAAGTCCCGCTCAATCAGCCCTTTGAGTTCGGCTTCGTCCAGTCCTTTGGCAATGGCCGTCATTGGAAGGCCGGTTTTCTCGACAAAATCCTGCAGCTTGAAACCGTCTTTCAGCCGCAGTGCATTGAGCATGAACTCAAACGGCAGGTCGGCCCGGCTGACCTCTGCGTCCTGCGTGATGGCATTGCCCGCCAAAGCCTTTTCCATATACAGCTTGGGCTCGCGCACGCGCACTTGCCGCACCACCCGGTGCGCAAAGCTGAGCTTGCTGTGCGCGCCTGCACCAATCCCTAGATAGTCGCCAAACTGCCAGTAATTGGTGTTGTGAAAGCAGCGGTGGCCGGGTTTGGCGTAGGCTGATACTTCATACCTTGCCAAGCCTTTAGCCTCGGTCATCTCGGTGATTTTATCGAGCATGTCGTACGCCATGTCTTCTTCGGGCAGCGCGGGCGGAAACTTGGCAAAGTAGGTATTGGCCTCAATCGTCAGGTGGTAAATCGAGATATGCGGCGGCTGCAAGGCCAGCGCTTGGCGCATGTCAGCCTCCAGCTCGGCCATGGTCTGGCCGGGCAGCGCATACATGATGTCGAGGTTGAAGGTGTCAAAGCTTTGCGCAGCTTCTTCAACCGCCGCAATGGCCTGCGCCCGGTCGTGCACGCGGCCCAGAGCCTGAAGGTGCGGGTCGTTAAAGCTTTGCACACCGATCGACAGGCGATTGATGCCCGCGCTTTTGAAAGCCTTGAATCGGTCTTTTTCAAAGGTACCAGGGTTGGCCTCCAGCGTGATTTCGCAGTCGGCATTGAGTTTGAGCCGGGCCCGAATATCAGCCAGCAGATTGTCGATAGCCTGAGGCGAAAACAAGCTGGGCGTGCCGCCACCAATGAAGATGCTGTGCACCGTGCGGCCCCAGATCAGCGGCAGGGATGCTTCAAGATCAGCAATAAGCGCATCGATATAACGCTGCTCCGGCATCTCACCCACAGATTCATGAGAATTGAAGTCGCAATACGGGCACTTTTTAATGCACCAAGGCAGATGCACGTACAGCGACAGCGGCGGCAAGCTTTTGAGCTGCAGCGTGCCCGGCCGCATGTAGTGCTGAATGTCTTGCTGCATTTATAGCCATCGCTCGCGTATCAGCGTAGACATCAGTTGCGCAGCTTTACCGCGGTGGCTGTTGGCGTTTTTCACCTCGGTGGGCAACTGCGCAAAGGTTTTACCAAACTCGGGGATAAACATTACCGGGTCAAACCCAAACCCGTTGCTACCCATCGGGGCGCGGGTGATTTCACCGACCACGCGGCCCGCCGCAATGAGAGGTTCCGGGTCATCGGCCGACCGAACCGCCACCAGCGTGCTGACCAGTGCCGCGCGGCGGTTGTCGATACTCGCCATCTGCTCCAGCAGCGCTTTGACGTTGTTGTCATCGCCCTTGGCATAGCCAAACTGGGTGGCGTAAAACGCGGTGTCGACGCCCGGCAAGCCGCCAAAGGCGTCCACACACAACCCCGCATCGTCGGCCACTGCCGGCAAGCCGCTGGCACGGGCAGCGTGGCGCGCTTTGGCCAAAGCGTTTTCAACGAAGGTGCGAAAAGGTTCCTCAGCCTCGCCGATACCCAGATCAGCCTGGCGCAGCAACTGCACGCCCAGCGGACTGAACATGGCATTTAGCTCTGCCAGTTTGCCTGAATTGTTCGATGCAAGTACTATTTTCATGGTAAAATTGGCCTTTAACCCAATAAATACGGGCGCAAGCAGCTACTTTTTTAGTAGCGCTTGGCGCTGCATGGCAACCAGTTCCTGAATACCGTTTTCAGCCAATACCAGCAGCGCATCCATTTCGGCACGAGTGAAAGCTGCGCCTTCAGCGGTGCCCTGTACTTCGACAAAGTTGCCAGCGCCTGTCATCACCACGTTCATGTCGGTGTCACAAGCTGAGTCCTCGGTGTATTCGAGATCCAGCAAAGGCGTGCCCTGCACGATGCCAACTGATATGGCGGCAACGTGGTCCAGAATCGGTGACTCCTTCAGTTTGCCGTCGGCAATCAGCTTGTTCACTGCATCCTGCGCAGCTACAAATGCGCCCGTAATAGCAGCCGTGCGGGTGCCGCCATCAGCTTGAATCACGTCGCAATCTAGGTAAATCGTGCGCTCGCCGAGCTTTTTCAAGTCGAACACCGTGCGCAGGCTTCGGCCAATCAGGCGCTGAATCTCTTGCGTGCGCCCACTTTGCTTGCCGCGTGCAGCTTCGCGGTCGCTGCGGGTATGGGTGGCTCGGGGCAGCATGCCGTATTCAGCAGTCACCCACCCTTCGCCACTGCCCTTTTTGTGGCCAGAGACTTTTTCTTCAACTGACGCGGTACACAGCACCTTGGTGCCGCCAAACTCGATCAATACCGAGCCCTCGGCGTAGGCGGTGTAACTTCGGGTGATGCGCACAGGGCGCAGGGCATTGGCGGCGCGCTCGCCGCTTCGCTGGAACGAACTCATAAAGGGACTCTCAAAAATAGGAAGTTAAAACAGTCGGCAAAAAACTGACCGCCCAGGCGGTGACTACGCTTTGCGGGCAGCCGACCGGCGAATGGCCTCGTTGATCTCAGCAATCGAACGCTCGATCGTTGCCTCGTCCAAGTCATCGACGTACGTTTCCAGACCACCAGCCTGGATGGTGGACGCAAACACGCCGTCAGAAATAGTGTCTGTAGATATACCTCGCGTGGACTCAAAAGCGTCAGGTGTTTCCCACTCCATGGCCAGTACCGTGACGTTGTCACTGTGCTCGCCACCTGCACGCAGCGCTTTTTCAACCAGATCAGGTACTGCATCAGACACGCCTTTTGCAGCCAGATGACTCACGATTTCATCGTCGCTGAGACTGCCCCAAAGGCCGTCTGAACAGAGCATGAGCTTGTCCCCCTGCTGCAAAATAACGGGACCGGTGATGTCAAAAACCGGTTTTGTGGGCGAGCCCAGACAAGTAAAAAGTATGTTGCGGTTGATATGCTCAAACCGCGCTGAAGCGGCGTGTTGCTGCTCCAGATACGAGTGGTCGCGCGTTCGGGTCAACAACTCAGAGTCTCGCACCACATAAAGACGCGAATCCCCGCAGTGAACCCAGGTTGCCCCTGCACCTTGCAAAATACAGGCGACCAGCGTGGTGCGCGGCGTATCGAGCATTCCCTTTTCACTGGCGTAGCGTACGATCTGATGGTGCGCAGCCATCAAGGCAGTTGACAAAAACTCGGTGGTGTCCCTGATCAATGGCCGCGCTTCTTTTTGGTACAGCGCAGAGATGGTCTGCAATGCCAATTGGGCAGCAACTTCGCCTTCTGGGTGACCGCCCATGCCATCAGCCAAAACGAACAGACCGGACTCACGGGTGTAGCAATAGCCCATGCGGTCTTCGTTTTTTTCACGTCCGCCCCGCCGGCTGACTTGAAAGACAGAAAATTTCATTTAAAGCGCGTCACGGCGTCGACCGCCTTTTTGGCCGATTTTTTGGTGTCCGACACCATATTGTCGAACTGCAAACGGACTTTTTCACTGACCGAGAGTTTGGTGTAACGACGCTCACCCTCGCGGCTCAGCTCTTTTTGTAAAGCGAACACAGACTGCGGCCGGGACAGGGGATCAAGCGCCATGCACCACTCTACAACCTCTATCAGGTTATCGGAATACACACCGCGCAAACGGGACAATGCGAGGGACAGACGGTCTTTTTCAAGCCGCTGGGGCGCATCATTGGGCGGGTAGCCCTGCATCGTGGCGTAAATGCAGGCGCCAATGGCATAAATATCTGTCCATGGGCCCATCGACGAATCACGCCGATACATTTCGGGGGCTGCAAAACCCGGCGTGTACATGGGCCGGATGAAATTGCCTTCTTTTGACAACACCTCGCGCGCTGCGCCAAAGTCAATCAGCACGGCACGGTTGTCATCAGTAACAAAGATATTGGCTGGCTTAATGTCTAGGTGCAGCATTTTGTGCTGATGCACGATGCGCAGGCCGCGCAAAATTTCATCAAACAAAGAGCGAATCGTGGACTCGCGGAAGACCTTTTGTTTTTTCAGTTCGCGCGCGGTGATGATGAAGTCCTGAAGCGAGCCGCCCTCCAGGTAATTCATCACCATGTAGACGGTTTCGTTTTCGCGGAAAAAATTCAGCACACTGACAACGGAGCCGTGTGAAATTTGAGCCAGCGAGCGACCTTCTTCAAAAAAGCTTTTCAGCCCCAAACGGTACAGCGAGAGCTTTTCAGGCAAGACCTGCGGCAGCAGCTCACCTGGCGGGCGACCTGCCAGAGAAGAAGGCAAGTACTCCTTGATGGCGACCTGCTGACCTTCGTTGTCAACAGCCAAGTAAACTACGCCAAAGCCGCCGGCCGCAAGCTTGCGCACGACACGATAGCCACCGATAACGGTGTCGGGCGGCAGGGGAGCTGGTTTGGCCTTTGACATAATTTAGCGATGTGCAGAGGTGAAACCCACCCAATCCTGCTGTTGAAATCCAGTTTCTGTTAAAACATTTTCACTCAAATACCAATACTCAATGTCAGTTTACAGCATGACGGGCTATGCCGCCGTCCAGTCAAATACCAGTGCCCCAGACGCAAATAATGAGTCTGGCCAGGCCGCAACGGCACGGCTGGGAGTTGAGATTCGCTCGGTCAACAGCCGGTTTCTGGACTTGGCTTTTCGCTTGCCCGATGAGCTGCGCCAGACTGAACCCGCCCTGCGCGAATTGCTGACGGCCAAACTCAAGCGCGGCAAGATCGAACTCCGCGCTGCGCTGGACGCCAGCTCTGGCAGCAGCTTGCGGGCCCCCTCATCCGTCACCTTGCAGCGACTGGGCTCCCTGGAGGACAGCATCAAGTCTTGGCTGCCCCAGGCCGCACCATTGAGCGTGGCAGACGTGTTGCGCTTAGCCACCAATGAGGACAGAAAGCCCCACGACCATGCAGACGAGTTGCTCAAGCTGGCTAAAAAGGCATTGAGAGAGCTGTTGTCAGCACGCCAGCGCGAAGGCGACCGGCTCAAGGACATGCTGCTAGGCCGAACCGCGCAACTGCGTGCGCTGTCCGCGCAGGCGACGCCTTTGGTGCCGCAACTGGTTGAACTACAAAAAAACCGTTTTCTGGAGCGTTTCAAAGAGGCCATGGCTCTGGCCGACGGCGCGCCCATGCCGGAGGCCGCCCGTGAAAGGGCTCAAGCGGAAGCCACAGCGTTTGCCATGCGCATCGATGTGGCAGAAGAAATCACCCGTCTGGCATCGCATCTTGATGAAATTGACCGCTTGCTGGATGGCGGCGGTGAGCTTGGCAAACGGCTGGATTTTTTAATTCAAGAACTGCACCGGGAAGCCAACACGCTGGGCTCCAAATCAGCATCTCTTGAGTTGACACGTATTTCTGTCGACATGAAGGTGCTGATCGAGCAGATTCGCGAACAGGTTCAAAATATCGAGTAGCGCCCAGAAGGCCATTTCATCAACCCACAATAGAAAATATGGATTACCCCGGTAACTTGTTTGTTGTAGCAGCGCCCAGCGGCGCGGGCAAGTCCAGCCTGGTCAAGGCATTGATGGAGATCGATTCGCGGATTCAGCCAGCCGTGTCGCACACCACCCGCGCCCCGCGCGGTCAGGAAAAGCATGGGCGCGAGTACTACTTTATATCGCCCGGCGAGTTTGACGGCATGGTGCTGCGCGACTCATTTCTCGAATGGGCACATGTGCATGGTCAGCGCTACGGCACGTCGCGGCACGCCATTGAAGAGCGCATCGCCCACGGCGCAGACGTTATTCTGGAGATCGACTTTCAGGGCGCCATCAACATCAAACGGATTTTTGCCAATGCGGTGCTGATTTTCATCCTGCCGCCCAGCTGGGAAGAGCTGCGCTCCCGTTTGCAGCGGCGCGGCGAAGATGCGGCTGACATCATCGAATTGCGGCTTCAAAATGCAGCGTTGGAGATGGCGCAGGCCAGCGAATTTGACTTCGTTATAATCAACGAATTGTTTGAGCGTGCGGTTTTCGACCTGAAAACCATAGTTCACGCCCAGCGGCTCAAGTTTTCAGCCCAGCGCATCGCCAGAGCTGAAACCTTCAAGGCCCTTCACATCACCTGATTTTTGCCCCTACCGGAGATCACCATGGCCCGCATTACTGTTGAAGACTGTCTAGAAAAAATTCCGAACCGGTTCCAGTTGGTGCTGGCTGCGACTTACCGCGCGCGGATGCTGAGCCAGGGTCATGCCGCAAAGATCGAAAGCAAAAACAAACCCGGCGTTACCGCTCTGCGCGAAATCGCTGAAGGTAAAGTCGGTTTGGAAATGCTGAAAAAAGTCCCTGGTTAAGCCGTCTTTCTCCCGATCAAAAGCACCGCATGTCGGTGCTTTTTTGTTTTTTATGTGTGTTTTTACAAGGCTATGAGCCGTGGCGTTTATGTTTTTTGCCCGTCGGGATACATTTGAGGCATGAGCGCCCTGCTTCCTCCCGCCCAGTCAGCCAAGCCAGCCCGGCATGCCAAGTCGGTGACCAAGCCCACGCCAGCTGCCGCTAATGCCGCAGCGGCCAGCTTTGCCGTGCTGACCGCCAAGCTGGACTACATGACCAAAGCGGAGGTTGACAACGTCCGCAGCGCCTATAAATTTGCCGATGAAGCGCACCTCGGGCAACTTCGCAACAGCGGCGAGCCTTACATTACCCACCCAATTGCTGTTGCCCAGCAGTGCGCAGAATGGAAGCTGGATTCACAAGCCCTGATGGCGGCGCTGCTGCATGACGCGATTGAAGACTGCGGCGTGACCAAGCCCGAGCTGATCGAACGCTTTGGTGCGCCAGTGGCAGAGCTGGTGGACGGGCTGACAAAGTTAGAAAAGCTTGAGTTCAACACCCGCGAAGAAAACCAGGCCGAATCGTTCAGAAAAATGCTGCTCGCCATGGCGCGTGATGTACGCGTCATTTTGATCAAACTGGCTGATCGCACCCACAACATGCGAACCCTGAGCGACGCACCGCGTGAAAAATGGACCCGTATTTCGCGCGAAACGCTGGACATTTACGCGCCCATTGCCCACCGCCTGGGCCTGAACACCACATACCGCGAGTTGCAGGAGCTGTCGTTTCAGCATTTGCACCCATGGCGCTATAGC
>JBBRDA010000053.1:0-21066 GCA_038204335.1 Burkholderiales bacterium | reverse complement strand
CGCGGGCGTTGTTGCGTTGGGAGGCTACCAAAATAGCTTTTAAATCCTCAGGCACCAGTGTCTTGGAGGTGCGGCTGGCATAAGTGAGTTGTATCAGCATGATGAATATTGTTTAAAAGCTGTGAGTGTGCCAGCAGCTCTCCCATTTGGCGCGCTGAGGGGCATTGAAATCAACTTGCCAAAACGCTCTTAACCAGCAGCCAGATCATCACTGCAAGCTGCAGCAGATTCAGGCCCACGCTGGTGTAGTGCAACAGGTTGAAAGTCTTCATGTCTTTGCTGTCGCGTGCTAAGTTGATGCGCGGCGTTAGCCAGAAAACACTGAAGTAAAAAACCAGCGCGCAAATGCCCAAACTGATCTGTGCGACAGGCAAGCTGTGCAAAGCTGCCGCGACCGTGCTGGTGATACCCAAAAACAGAAAGTATTTGGGGAAAAACTTGCGAACGTAAGCGGCTGACCACTCAGGCGGCAAAACCATGAAGATGGTCGGCGCCACCGCGACTGAAAAAAACAGCATGATGCCGACATTGGCGGCGGTGATGAGATCGCTTACTTGAGTCAGCATGGGGCTCGGCAGTGCAAAATTGGATTACACCCCGAAGTCGATTCCACATGCTGGCCGGGGTGTTTGGCACACCCCGTGCCGCGCCTTAACTCAAATGGTTGCCCACAATCCCGGCCAGCTCAAACATCGTGACCTGCGCTTTGCCAAAAACGGGCAGCAGCTTGGCGTCGGCGTTGATGTTGCGCTTGTTGGCGCTGTCTTGCAGGTTCTCGGCCTTGATGTAGTCCCACAGCTTTTTGATCACTTGGGTGCGGGCGACTGGTTCGCTGCCAATAACGGCGGCCAGGGCGTCGCTGGGCTTCAGGCCTGAGCCGGGCTTGGCGACTCTAGCGACTTTAGGCTTCGCAACTTTTACCGCAGGCGCTTTTTTGGCGGCTACCTTTTTCGCTGCTGGCTTGGCTGCCGATTTGACCGCGACGGTTTTGCCGAATGGGGTTTTGATCGTTGCCGTGCCGGTTTTAGACGCGGCGGGTTTGCGCGGTGGGAACTTCGACGGCGCAAATTCAAAGTTGACTTTGCCGGCCGTCGCGTCCCAGGCCAGCATGGCCTTGAAAGCCCGGCGGGTGCGCATGGACACGAACTTGTCTAACAAGTCGGTTTTACCAGTTTCAAGCAACTTGACCATTTGCTCGCGCTCGATCGGCTGCTGCAAGATGACCTGGCCGGTTTTAAAGTCGCAGCTGGGGGTAGGTTGTGCGAGTGTGGGCACTGACTTGTCACAGACGTAGTTCTTGCCCAACTCGAAGATCCCGCCACCACACTTGGGGCATTGGCCCAGCGACGTTTGCGCGCCAAAGTCTTGTATCTCGCCGGTCTCGGCGTTTTTGTCGTCGCCAAAATCAAACTCAAGTTTGTAGTTTTTGGTTTCTTCGTCAAACTTGATGACCATCTCAGCCGTGAAGGGCCAGCCTGCCTTACTGCGGAAACCGTCCAACGGGCCGATTTTCTTGTCGCGCAAAAACTGCTCGACCTCGGCGTTTTCAAAGGTTCGGCCAGCGGGTGTTTTGCCAAAACTGAAACCGCAGCCTTCAGTCGCGCCGGCCTTGCCGGTGCAGGTGTAGCGGCGGTAGTTTTCCTTCACGATGCCGCCGCAGTTGGGGCACGGTGCACTCAAGGTAGCGTAGTCGCCGGGGATGCTGTCTTTGTCGTACCCTTTGGCCTTGGCGACCATGCGTTCGGTCATGGCGGAAATTTCAGCCATGAAGGTTTCTCGGCTCAGTTTGCCTTGCTCCATTTGCGCGAGTTTGAATTCCCACTCGCCCGTCAATTCAGCCTTTGACAATTCCTGCACATCCAGCCCGCGCAGCAGCGTCATCAATTGAAAAGCCTTGGCGGTCGGTATCAGCTCGCGGCCTTCGCGCAGCATGTATTTTTCAGCGATCAAGCCCTCAATCGTGGCAGCGCGGGTGGCGGGCGTGCCCAAACCTTTTTCCTGCATGGCTTCGCGCAGCTCGTCGTCGTCAATGGTTTTGCCTGCGCCTTCCATCGCGCCCAGCAAGGTGGCCTCGCTGTAGCGCGCCGGGGGTCGGGTTTTCAGGCCCTTGGCTTCGGCAACCTCGGTGCGCACCATCTCGCCCGGTTTGACCGGCACCAGCGTTTTGGCATCGTCTTTGTTGGTGTTTTCGTCTTCAGCTTCTTTGCCGTAAATCGCCAGCCAGCCCGGCTTGACGAGCACCTTACCTTCGGTCTTGAAGCTGTGGCCAATGACAAGCGAAATGCGTGTCGTCACCAAATATTCAGCAGCTGGGTAAAACACCGCCATGAAGCGTTTGACCACCAGGTCGTACAGCTTTTGCTCGGCTTCGCTCAAACCGCTGGGCGCCTGCAGGGTGGGAATAATCGCGAAGTGATCGCTGACTTTGGCGTTGTCGAAAATACGCTTATTAGGCTTGATGTAATTGCCGTTCAGCGCCACCAGCGCATGTGGCGCCAGGTGCTTCATGCCCGAGTCGGCCAGCATTTCAAAGGTCTGTTTCACGACCGGCAAATAGTCTTCGGGCAGCGCGCGCGAGTCGGTACGCGGGTAAGTCAGTGCCTTGTGGCGTTCGTACAGGCTTTGCGCAATTTGCAGCGTGGTTTTGGCAGAAAAGCCAAACTTGCCGTTCGCCTCGCGCTGCAGAGATGTCAAGTCAAACAACTGACCTGCAGCTGAGCTGGTGGGCTTGCTTTCTTCCGTCACCGTGGCTGATTTACCGCGCACCGCTTCGGCAATGGCCAAGGCTTCGCGCTGCGACCACACACGGTCGGCTTTCAGTTCGGCATCCGGCTCGGCACTGTCAGTGTTCGCAGTGGCCTTTTTCCATTTCGGGTCAAACCATTTGCCGGGATATTCGCCCGCTTCAGCCAAAAACGAGGCGTGAATTTCCCAGTAGTCGCGGCTGAAGAACTTGCGGATTTTCTCTTCACGCTCGACGACCACAGACAGTGTGGGCGTTTGTACCCGGCCCACGGTGGTTAGAAAAAAACCGCCGTCGCGGGAGTTGAAGGCCGTCATGGCGCGCGTGCCGTTGATGCCGACCATCCAGTCTGCTTCAGAGCGTGAGCGCGCTGCATCGGCCAAGCCCTGCATTTGCTTTTCAGTGCGCAGGCTTTCAAAACCATCGCGAATGGCGGCGGGTGTCATGGACTGCAGCCACAGGCGTTTGACCGGGTGCTTTGACTTGGCGTACTGCTGGATCAGCCGGAAAATCAGCTCGCCTTCACGGCCCGCGTCGCAGGCGTTGACGATGTTGCCGACGTCCTTGCGCTTGGTCAGCTTGACGATGGCGTTCAGCCGCGTCTTGGTTTTGTCCATCGGCTTTAAGTCAAAGTACGGCGGCAGCACCGGCAAGTTGGCAAAGCTCCATTTGCCGCGCTTGACGTCAAACTCCTCGGGTGCCTGAATCTCTACCAGGTGGCCGACGGCGGACGTGACCAGCCACTCGTCACTCTCAAAATACTCGTCGTGCTTTTCAAACTTGCCCGCCGTCGGCGTGATGGCTCGCACGATGTCTTGCGCGACCGAGGGCTTTTCTGCAATGACCAATGTTTTCATATGTACTTCTTCAAACCTTCAATGTCTTCAGGGAACATTTCCCCGCCTTCCGCAAAAACAACGCTGCCTTCGCTGGGTTTTGCTTTGTCAATTTTCAGCACCACCACCACCGGCAACCCCTTGGGTTTTGGCAGCATCTTAGCGACCTCAGGGGTAAACATGCCCGCGGGGAAGCTGTAGCCTTTGCTCTTCACATAGGCAATAGCGGCAGTTTCCTGCTTATCAATCGATAACGCCAGTACCCCTAAACCGTTGGCCTTTTGCGCCTGCCACAAGGCTTCTATATGAGGTGACTGCACCGCACAAAAAGGGCACCAGCTCGCCCACCAGTACACCACAAGCGTGCGTGCCGGGCTGTTTTGGGGCGTCCAGACGCTGCCCGACAACAGCTTCACATCTGGCAACAGCAGCTTGCTGCCTAGCTTTGGCAGGGGGCTTTCCGTGCCTTGCGCCCAAGCGGGTGCTGCCAGGGCCAGGACGCTGGTTCTCAGCAAGGTTCGGCGGCTAAACATCGATGTCGGCATGGTGGGCTCCTTTGACAAATCGCATCACTACAATACGGGCTTCTCGCGCAGGTGCGCGCGGGCAGGCGCACACGCACACGCGCGCTCCTGCATGAATTAACCATACCCTAAAATTTTCCGGAAGTGTTTTGCCGTGCAAAAAAGTCAGGTCTCCAGCGCGTCCACCTCGACGGCCAACGTGGCGTCTCCAGACGCACGCCGCATTCAAACACGACGCTCCGGCGTGCACGGTAAGGGTGTTTTTGCCCTCAGTGATCTCGCCGAAGGTGAGACCATCATTGAATATATTGGTGAGATCATCAATTGGAAAGAAGCGCTGCGGCGCCATCCGCATGACCCAAAAGATCCGAACCACACCTTTTACTTCCACATCGACGAAAAGCATGTGATCGATGCCAAGGTTGGGGGTAACTCGTCACGCTGGATCAACCATGCCTGCAAGCCGAACTGCGAGGCCGACGAAGACGGCGGCCGCGTGTTTATCAAGGCGCTGCGCAACATCAAGGCGGGTGAAGAGCTGTTTTACGACTACGGCCTGATCATTGACGCCAAGTACACCAAAAAGCTGCTGGCCGAATACCCCTGCTGGTGCGGCGCTAAAAAGTGCCGCGGCACCTTGCTCGCGCCCAAAGAGTCAGCCAAAGCCAAAGACGACAAAAAGAAGAAGAAAAAGAAAAAAGACTGAGCGGCCTCCTTGTTAGCAACAGAGCCCATTCGCTGGCCACTGGAAGCCATCTGGCAGGCCGTAGAGCCCCATCTGCCGGGTTTTACCTGCGAGATGTTGCCATCTATTGACTCCACCAACACCGAGCTGATGCGCCGCTTTAAAACCGGCCAAAGCGAGCCCACGCTGCTGGTGGCCGAGCAGCAAAGCGCCGGGCGCGGCCGGCTGGGCCGCCAGTGGCACAGCCAGCGCGGTGACAGTTTGACGTTTTCATTGGGGCTGCCACTGTCGCCCGCCGACTGGTCGGGTCTGTCACTCGCAGTGGGTGTCAGTCTGGCGGACAGCCTGGACACAGCCAACGCGCCAGAGCATCACATCGGCCTGAAATGGCCGAACGATCTGTGGCTGGTGCAAAGCAAAACCGAACGCAAGCTGGGCGGCATTTTGGTAGAGACCGCCACGTTTGAAGGTCAGCGCTACGTGGTCATGGGTGTTGGCATCAATGTGCGGGCGGTTGAAGTTGCCGCGCAAAGCGGCGCAGCGATTGCGCCTGGCTGCCTGCATGACCTGCAGCCAGACGCAGACGTGACCAGCACCTTGCTGCGCGTGCTGGCCCCCCTGGTGCAAACCGTGAAGGCTTTTGAATCATTTGGCTTTGCACCGTTTCAATCGCGTTTTGCCCAACGTGACGTGCTGGCGGACCGCGATGTTCAATTGTCAGATGGCACCCACGGTCAGGCGCACGGCGTGACACAAAGCGGTGCGCTGCTGGTGCATACTTCTGCCGGTATGAAAGAAATCACAAGTTCTGAAGTGAGCGTCAGGCCATGCTAAGACTTTTCGTTTTACTGCTGGTGCTGGCCAATGCAGGCTACTACGCTTGGTCGCGCGGGCTGCTGGCGGCCTATGGTTTTGCACCCACCAGCCAAACCGAGCCGCAGCGCATCGCCCAGCAGATCAAGCCCGAGGCGCTGCGAATCCTGAATCCGCAGGAAGCCACCCAGCTAGAAAGTTCCCCGCCGCCCGTGCAGGCTGCGCTTAACGCCAGCGCCACTGAATGCTTGCAGGTGGGCATCTTCAACGAAGAACAAACTTTGGTGCTGCGCGATCGCTTAGTCAGCACGTTGCCGCAAGGCAGCTGGGTGATTGAAAGCGCGCTGGTACCCGCCCGCTGGCTGGTGTACATGGGCAAGTACAACAGCGACGAGTCGGTCGCCAAGAAAAGGTCAGAGCTGCGCGGCTTGGGCGTGTCGTTTGAAGCGCTCAACAACGCTTCGCTCGAGCCCGGCCTGTCTTTGGGTAACTTTAAGACCCAGCCCGAGGCAGAGGCCGAAATGGCGCGCATTGCCAAAAAAGGCGTTAAAACCGCCAAGGTGATTCAAGAGCGCGCCGAGCAACGCGGCCAACGCCTGAAACTGCCCGTTGTTGACACAGCATTGCGCGGTCAGCTAGACGCCATCAAGCCGCAACTGGCTGGCAAAGCGTTTCAAGCTTGTTCATAAGCATTTAAGCTTGGGTAATTAGCTATATATTCAGTAGCTGCTTGCGCCCGTTTTTATTGGGCCGAAAGCTAATTTGATGCTATTTTTGCGGCCTTGGTGGAGCGCGGCTGGCGCAAGCCCTGCGTCGCGTCCGCTGTGCGCGCCACGGCTGACAACAGCGAGCGCAGCCAGGCATGGCTTTGCGACTGTTGGGTTCGGCTGTGCCACAGCTGGTAAAAGCGCATCGGCGGGAAGTCAATCGGCGCGCTGAGCACTGTCAGCGGCAGTTGGCGTGCGTAATGCTCGGCAAAGTGGCGGCTGGTGGTAAAGATCAAGTCGGTGCCCGGCAGCAGGCTGGGTGCCATGCTGAAGTAGGGCACAGTCACGGTGGGCTCGCGGCTCAGGCGCAGCGCAGCCATGTGGGACTCGACCACGCCGCGCTGCATCACGCTGTAGTTCAGCGGCACGATGTGGGCGCCGTTCAAATAGTCGGTGACGGTCATTTGTGACCCTGATCGTCCGGCGCAAGGGTGGTCCCGGCTGACCAGGCAGACCACCTCGTCTTCCAAAAGAATAGTCATGCGCAGGTGCTCGGGCGGCTGCGGCCAGTTGCCAATCACCACGTCCAGTTCGCCGTTGGCCAGCGCCGCCTCGTAGTCGTAGTCATGCCCCAGCGGCTGAAGCAGCAACCGCGCTTTGGGCGCTGTCATACGCAGGTAGCTGACCAGGTTAGCCATCAGCGGCGGGGCCAGGTAGTCGGGTGTACCCACGCGAAAACACAGTTTGCTGGTGGCGGGGTCAAATTCTGCGGGGGGCGCCAGCAGGCCTTCGATTTCGCCCAGAACAATGCGCACCGATGCTTCAAGCTGCAAGGCGCGCTCGGTTGGCACCATGCGTTGTTTGTCTTTGACCAGCAGCGGGTCACCCAAAATGTCCCGCAGGCGCTTTAGCGCGGCTGACACGGCCGGTTGCGACTGGTCCAGCCGGGCGGCGGCGCGCGACACGCTGCGTTCAGCCATCAACATGCTGAAAACACGCAGTAGGTAGGTGTCAAACGGGTCGGTGGCTCGGGTCATGGTGTTGAACCTGTTCTGTGCACAGCTTTGGTGCTGGATTATGAGCGGCCTAGGCGTGGAGATGCAGCTCTGATATGGGCGGTATAAGCTGCAAGCGATTGGCATGCCAGAAAGCGCGCTATACATTGAACTATCCCTCATTTTTGACAGGAAACCCTCATGAAAAACGCTAACTCCCCAGTTTCGCTGCCTTCTCGCCGCCTGGCCCTGCAATGGGCTGCCGCCGGGGCTGCTGCCCTCGCACTGCCGGCGCGCGCGGCTTGGCCCGACAAAGCCATCAAGATCGTGGTGACTTTCCCGCCTGGTGGCTCTAGCGATGTGGTGGCGCGGCTCATGTCGGAGCAGCTCACCAAAAAACTCGGCCAGCCGGTGGTGGTGGACAACAAGCCCGGCGCGGGCGGCACGATTGGCGGCTCGTTTGTGGCCCAAAGCGCGCCTGATGGTTACACCTTCATGCTGTCTAACACCACACCGATCGCGCTCGGGCCTTTCACACTCGACAAGCTGCCGTACGACCCGATTGAAGCTTTCACCCATGTCAGCTATTTGGGTTCAGCGCCGCTGGTCATCATGGCCAACCCCAAGGCGCTGATGACCAGCGTGGCTGACATCGAGGCCGTTGCACGTAAAACCGGCCGGGTCGATTTTGGCTCCGGCGGGCCCGGCTCCATTGGTCATATTCACGGTGAGCTGATGAAAAAGGTCATGGGCGTGAATCTGCAACATGTCCCATACCGGGGCGGTGCACCCATGACGACCGACCTGATTGCCGGCGTGATTCCCACCGGTATTGATGTCATCACTTCGTATGTACCGTTTTTCAAAAGCGGCCAGATCATCCCGCTGGCAGTCACGTCCACTACCCGCTCACCGCTGATGCCCGAGGTGCCCACGGTGGTCGAGTTGGGCTACCGCAAGCTGGTGCTTGAGAACTTTTTTGGTTTGACAGGCCCGGCCAAGCTGCCGGCAGACATGGTCACCCGGCTGAACGTGGTCTGCAACGAAGTATTGGCCATGCCGGAGATCAAAAAGAAATTTGCCGACCTGGGCATCGCCGCTGTACCGATGAATGTTGCTGGTTTCAACAGCTTTGTCAAAGAGCAGGTGGCCATACTCGGGCCTGCGGTAAAGGGTGCCGGCGTTAAGCTTTGATGTAAAGCTAGTCGCGCACCAAATGGCGCACCCGTTCGCTCAAAGGCGGTAGAAAGCTGCGATCAAACAGCTCGCCTGCCTTGGGGTGAACCGGCAGATTTTTCGTGCCCACCAGCAGGTCGATACCGCGGGCAAAGCGGGCGTCGTCCAAATCGCCAATGCCCAGCCTGCCGCCTTCAGCGCGGCTCATTTCAAGTTGCAGCGTGCCCATCAGACGGCGGTGATTGGACGCGCGGTTCATGGCTGGGTTGCGCTTGAGCAAGGCGTCTATCGCCGCATCGGGGTCGGCGATGGTGTCGATCAGGCCGCGGTTGAAAGCGCGCAGCAGTTTGCGTACGGTGTCTGGCTCTGTGCTTGCCAGTTCGTGCGTCACCATCAGTGCCATGCCGTAGAGCTCGGGCAGATGGTCGTGGTACTCGATGTAGTGCAAGGCTTTGGGGTCCAGCCCGGCATCAATCGACGCGGCGACCAGTGTGTTGACAAAGCCGAACATGCCGTCCCACTTGCCATCGAGCAGCTCGGGCACCATGGCGCTGTGCGGGGCGGCATCTATCACGGTGCGCACGCTGGCGGAATCCAGCCCGGTCTTTTTGCAAAACTCGGGGAACAGCAGCAGAGCGGCGTCTTGTGGGTGAGCTGCCAGCAGCTTGCCAGCCAAGTCGTGTGGCGTACGGATGCTGCTGGCTTGCGGCACCGCGATAGTGTATGGCGATGCGTTGTAGCTGGCGAAAACCGCCAAAGGCGTATTCGGCAGACCCTGGGCCGCATGGGCAATCAGCGCATTGATGTCGCCATAGCCGACATCAAAGCCGCCTGCTGCCATTTTGGGGATGGTGTTGGCAGCGGTGTCGCCTTCGGTAAATTCGAGCGTCAGCCCTTCGTCACGCAAGTAGCCGCGTTCGTCGGCTAAAAAGAACCAGGCCTGAGGGCCCGAGTAAAACGTGTTGAGCTGCATGCGCAGCGGCTGTTGGCGAGTCATCGGCCCATTGTGCGGTGAGCGTTGGCTCGCGCCCATAGCTCGGCGCTTATGTCCGGTATTTCAGCTTAACGAACCACGCTCAAAAATGCCCGCGCTGCGCCGCGCAGGTTTTCAGCTTCAGCCGGATTGCGTCCAGCGTCGGCTTCAGCGCGCTCCATCAAGTCTTGGGCAACGCCGGGTGCGGGCGTGGCTTTGGGGGCGGATTCAGAGCTGATGTAGTCGGCCAGTTGTTTGAGCAATTCAGTCATGGTGTTGCGCCGGGTCGGCGCTAAAAGTTACGATGAATTGAATATAGGGGTTTTCCCTAGACACACAAGTCTACAAGGGCACTTTTCCGATGCACAAAACGCATAACCTGATGGGCTACGCACATCGGCCACAATTCAGCCGGTGAACATTCAACTGCTTTCCGATCTGCATCTCGAATCAAATCCGCACTTCGTGCCCCAGTTTGCACCGGGCGCTGACGTGCTGGTGCTGGCGGGCGACATTGGCTCCTACCAAAACGAATCCTCGTTAACGCGCTTGGGCATTCCAGACTTTGGCCTTGGCCGCTTTGCCAACTGGCCCTGTCCGGTGGTGTTTGTGCCCGGTAACCACGAGTACGATGGCCAGGAGTTTGATGCCGCACATGCGCGCCTGCAAGAGGTTTGCCAGCGGCTCGGTTTCATTTGGCTGGAGCGCGAGGTGGTGATGCTGCAGGGCGTTCGTTTTGTCGGCTGCACCCTGTGGACGGACTTTGATGCGCTGACATCGACCCAAGCTGTCGGTAGCCCGGTGACGATAGGCCAGCAGCTGGTCGCGCGTGACAAGGCGTTTCGGGCGGCCAATTTTGCCTTGAAGAAAAACCATGCATTGGCCGGCGGGCAACCCATGTTGGCTGAAGGCGTGCGTGCGCTGGGTTTACAGAGCCAAGCTTGGCTACGGCAAGCCCTGTCAACACCTACGGATGTAAAAACGGTAGTGGTTACACACTTCGCACCAAGTTTGCGCAGCGCAGATCCGCGTTACGGCATCAACCCCGGCACCGCCGGGTTTTGCAATGCACTCGACGACTTGTTGCCAAAGGCGCATCTGTGGCTGCACGGCCACCTGCATTGCCCGGTTGATTACACGGTGGGCGACTGCCGCGTTGTGGCCAATCCTTTGGGTTATGCGCGGAAAAATGAGCAGTTGTTTTTCAAGCCACAAAGCTGCATCACCGTGTAAGCATGTAGGCCGTGAAAGCCTCAATTGCTTTAATTTGTTACCAGTCGGTCTAAATAAAGACCTTACGGTTTACAAAGATACTATTTGGCCCATATAGTCCGGTCACACCAACTTCTGGTGTGTGTAGAACCTCACCTCAATAGGACGACATCATGAAAAAATCACTGATCGCTTTGGCATTGACCGCTGGCGTTACCTTCTCTGCGTACGCACAAGACATCGTTGACACCGCTGTGAAAGCCGGTAACTTCAAGACGCTGGTTGCCGCTGTACAAGCTGCTGGCCTGGTTGACACGCTCAAAGGCCCTGGCCCGTTCACCGTGTTTGCACCAACTGACGAAGCTTTCGCCAAAATCCCGAAAGCAACGCTCGATGGCCTGCTGAAAGACAAAGCCGCCCTGTCCAAAATCCTGACGTACCACGTGGTTTCTGGCAAGGTCATGGCCAAGGACGTCAAGCCAGGCATGGTTAAAACCGTACAAGGCCAAGACATCACCCTGGCCACCGCTGGCGGCGTGACTGTCAATGGCGCCAAGGTAGTGGCCGCCGACGTGGCTGCCAGCAATGGCGTGATTCATGCCATCGACACCGTGATCATGCCTAAGTAATTGGTTTACGGGCAAGGCAATGCTACAAATTTAGTAGCTGCTTGCGCCCGTATTGATTGGATTAAAGGCCGATTTGACCCCTAAAAAAGGTTAAATCGGCCTTTTGTTTGCCTGCTTAGCGGGTATTCAGGCCGTCAAAACAGCTGTCTAGTACCAGCTCAACGATCTCTTCGTCGGTATGCTGACCGCCGGCCTTTAAAAACCCGGGTACCGGGTCGCAGGCTCGCGCATAAAGCGTGTACAGCACCACCAAGGGTGGCAGCTTGGCACTTAACGAGCCATCGGCCTGAGCCGCTTCAATCCAGCTGCCAATCTGGTCACTGATCTGCATCAAGCCATCTAAGTAGGCCTTGTTGGCCATCAGGTTGGCGCGCAGGGAGGAGTTCTGGCTCGGTAACGATGGCATCTCGCCCTTGATCTGCACCTGCAGCATCCAGCGGGCAATTGCCTTGAGCTGTGCCAACGGCGGCCCATTGGGCGGCAAACTGGCGAGGAACGCTTTGGCCAGCCCGATCACCCGTACCATCGCAGCGGCTGCCAAGTCCTCTTTGCTCGAAAAGTGTTTGTACAGGCTGGCTTTGGCAATGCCAACGTCGAGCGCCACTTCATCGACGGTCATCAGGTCAAAGCCTTTTTCTGCCAACAGGCGGTTGACCGCCACCACAATGGCATCTTCTCGGGCCAGCAGCATTTGGGCTTTAAAACTGGTTTTTACGGGGGGAGGTGTCATGACGGAGTTCATGCGCCATTGTAGGCACTGCGCGAACACAATTCAGACGATGTGTGTACAAAACAATTGAAGCTGCTATTTTTTGGCCATTTAGACTATATAAAAACTTTGAGGTATATGAGGCGAGTTGGCAGAGGGGCCTTCCACTTACAAATTATTTCCGGGTTTGTCTCCAAATTAACCCAGTTTTTTCATGAAAAGACTAATCTGCACAGTTCTTGCGTGCGTCGTTATAAGCGTTGCCATGACTGGGCAAAAACTGTGACTTAAGCGGAGAACACCATGAATCGCACCACTGGAACCACTTTGGCCTGGGTCGCTGCTGCTGGTTTGGGCATCGGGTTTGCAAAGTTGTACCCGACAGAATCCAGCGTGATGGGGCAACTGCCAGCGCATAGTACACAGTCTCTAAGCCGCACACCTGTCAGCCTGCCCGAGGGGCTGCCGTCGGACCGCACGTTGGCATTGGTCACCTTCAACCGTGACCAGCGCGGCCAGGCCGACAGTTGGATAGATGGGTTGAACCTTAAAAATGACGCCAGCATCAGCTGGGTGCGCATTCCTGTGCTGGGTGAATCCGGTACGCAAAACGCGCGCAGCGACGCAGAAAACCGCCTGCTAGGCCGCTATACCGCCGATATCGAGCGGGCCAAAATGCTGCCCATGTTCGTCGACAAAGCAGCATTTGCTCGCGCGACCGGACTGAACAGTACCGCGCAAAGTTACGCGGTGGTGCTCAATCGCCAAGGCGAGGTTCTGGCGCGGGTTGAAGGGTCGTTTGACCCCGCTAAAGCACAAACGCTGCGCGAGACGCTCGCAGGCTCCAAATAAAAAAACAGTTACTGTTTTCGCTGCACAAACAAATTGCGTTTGGCGTCTTCAGGGTAGGCAAAGGTCACCGCACCGTTTTTTACCATGCCCATCACCAGCATGTTTTGTGACATGGCGTCTTTGCTCTGCGGGCTAAAGGGCCGCTCATAGGTCGCGACGACGCCGTAATACGTGCGCGATATGCTTTCGAGTGCGGTCTTGACAGCCGGGCCTGACAGGTTACCGTCGCGAATACCAAACAGCGAGTAAATCAGGATATACACCGCATCGTAGCCTTGCGCCGCGGCCATGGGCACGGGGATTTTGTTGACTTTGTACTTGCGGGCGTAAGCGGTTAAAAACGATGCGCGGCGCTCATTGCTGGGCTCAGCAATGAAGGTTTGCGCCATCAGAGCACCTTCAGCCGCATCTTTGGCACCATCGATAAAAAACGGAAACGACAAAGGCCAGCCACCGACTTGCGGCACCTTCCAGCCGATAGCCTTTCGGCCATTGGCAATCACGGCATTTTCAGGGCCAACCGTCATGCTGAAAATGACATTGGCGCCAGCGGCACGCGCAGCTTTTAGCTCTTCGCTCAAGTCTTTGACGCCTACCGCGAAGCGGGTGACCTGCACGGCTTGCAGATTCTTGGCCTTGAGCGCGGCTTCAATGTCTTTCAGGCCGGCTTCACCATAGCCAGATGTGTCGGCAAAAATAGCCACTTTGTCCCAGCCGCGCTTGGTGATGTCCTCGACCACGAAGGGAACCTGAATCGCATCTCTGGCCGACGTGCGAAAGATATAGCTTTCGGCTGGTGGGTACTTGGCGGTCAGTGGCGAGCCTGTCGAGCATGGAATGATCAGCGGTAACCGGGCCTTTTGGAAGGTCTCCAGCGACTTGGCCGCTACGCCGGTGTTGCAAAATCCAATCGTCGCAGCTACTTTTTCAGCCACCAGCTCGTCAGACATCTTCAACCCGACGTCGGGGTTGCCTTGGTCGTCTTTGATGACCAGCTCAATTTTGCGGCCGAGGTAGCCGCCGACAGCGTTGATCTCGTCAACTGCCAACTGAATGCCATTGCGCATGGGGGTGCCAAAGTCAGCAGATCCGCCAGTAAACGGGCCAATCAACCCGATTTTTAGGGTGTTTGAACTGGCTGGAGCCGCAGCAGGCGCTGGGGTCTGCGCGTTGGCGGGTGCTGTCAGGCAGGCGGCACTTGCCAGCAAGGCCAGAATTGCCGAGGCAATGGCGGGTTTCATCATGGGGTTGTCTCCAAAAGTCGATGGCTTTGTGTCAAGCTTTAAGAATAGCGCCTCACAACGGTGCGGCAGATCAAGGCATTCCCGTAGTTGGTGCTGCAAATAGCCGTGCCGGTGTCAGGCATTTACTTAACATAGCGTAGGAGGGCCGGGGTCAATAGACCAATGGCTTCCTGTATACCCTGCAAATGGCGTATCCTTTGCTGCGGTGCAGAACTCTGTGCTAATCACTGGCCTTGTCGATTATGTTCGCCAAGCGTTCAATGTGTGGTTCCGCCGACGGGCCATAGCGCCGCACCAGCTCAAAGTATTGCGGTAACTCCGAGCGTAATTGCGCCAAGGTTTTGATTTGCTCCAGCATCAAACTAATAGGCAAAGCGTCTGCCCCGGCAAATCGCGACAAATACGCGTCCATTTCCCCGAGCAGATCAGTCAGGGTTAGTTTGGCTGTAGGCGCGACGGTCTGCGTAGCCGGCATTGCGGCCTGCGCCGCATGGGATGGCGAGGGGACAGGCGCTGTCATTTGACGGGCAAGCGCCTGCAACTCCAGCTCAAATCCATTGGCGACGTTGCGCGCTTGCATGGCAGATGCTGAGGTTGCCAGCGCAGCCAAGTCGGCTTGCGCAATTGGCACAAAACCAGCGTTGGGCGAAGCGGCATCAATAAGTGGCAGCAACGCTCCAAAACCACTGCTTTGCGCGCGCTCAAAGGGGTCAACCGCCTCGCTTGCGACGCTCCCCTTGCGGCGCAAATAGCCCATCTGTTCCAACTCGGAAAACTTCTCCGAAAGCGGGGCGAAAGCGGTTAAAAAGGGCACGTATTGCGCCACCGGCGAGCGGCCATCTACCGCCAGCAACAGGGAACGTAAGCGGCGTGGCACCTCGTCGCCAGCGGCTTTGATGGCCACGGCACCCGAGGGCGTGCGTTCAAAAACAACAGTGGCTAAAGCTTCCATATCCTGATTGTCTGGCTTATCAGGATATGCGATGGGCGTCGCCCGTTGATTCATGGGTAAACAAAGTTTACTTCTTCAAAAAGCGCGCAAAGATGCCGCTGTCAGCGACTGGGGCGGCCACAGGTTCTGCCGCAGGCGCTGTCATGGCGATGGTGGTGCTAGCCAGTTCCATCAGCATTTTTTCCGTCGCCTCAGCCTTCATGCCATAGGGGTTGAAGATGCTTTGCTGCGAGTACTTTAAGAACAGCGCACGGTTGTCTGCGTTGGGCGCTGCAAAACCCATCGACCAGTTGGCCCAGTGGCGCTCTTCAATTTCTTTGTAGCCCAGCATGGTGACGGTGTTGTGACGCGGGTCGCGGATCAGCTTGGCATACAGATCGTTGATCTGGTCACGCGAGCCCTCTAGGGCCTGCAGAAAAATCTTGCTGTTGAAAGCCAGCATGCCCGTCAGGTCGCGGCGCTGGTTGTTGGTTTGCGCTTGCAGCAAGATGCGTTTGAACTCGTTTAAGTCCACACCATCGGTGGCGGTGCTGGCGTAAATCAGGCGAACTAACATGAACAAAATCCTTTAACGTAAAACGAATAAATTTAAAAACTAGACAGCACAGTGCGCAATTCAGCCATGTGCTTGCGGGCCGGCTCGCCAACATGCTTGACCATGGCTTCGTAGCCTTGCAAGCTGGCACCCACTTGCTCGACGGACTGCAAACCTTCCAGCATGAGCACCAGCTCCAGCGACTCCATGGGCAGGTGATGCGTCACAAAGTCGCTCATCAGAGAAATGGCGTTGCGCAGCTGGTAGACCGCCGTGGTGGCGGTCTTGGGGCTGGCGCTGGGTGGCCTGAAGCTTGGCGCTGGCGCTGCAGGCGGTTGCTGAAATTTCGACCACGACAACAAGTCATCAACTGGTGGCTGCGTGACCGCACCGCCGCGCGGGCCTTGCCAGTTGGTGTTGCCCACATCGGTGTTGCTCCAGCTGGCGGTAGCTTGGCGGCTAAAAGCAGATCCGGCTGGCTTTTCAGCATTCGCATCGCCATCTGCTGGTTGCGTTACCAGCGGCTGTATCAGGCCGGCTTGCAAAAGCGACTCGATCAGCGCCTCCACATCGCCAAAAGACGACAAGCTGTTGACGTAGGTGCCCAACCTGGTGCGCCCATCGATTGAAATCAGCAGCGTCCGCAGCTTGCGCGGCAGTGGGGAGTTGGGGTTGAGGGCCGCCGCGTTACCGGCGGCGGTGCGTACAAAAACGGGCATATTATTGTATTATTCTTAAAGGCAAACCAAAGATACTTCAAGCTTGAAGATATTAAGGTCTATTGTGACTCTTTTCGCCCCTTTTTGGTGCCGACGTGGTCATAAGTGCGATGCCGCACTGTGACAGGTGGGCGACAAATATCCTACTAATTGCTCATTTTTGTCGCAAATCTACATCATCTTTAGCCTTCAGATGGCCAATAGCGTGGGAAAGAGCACACTTGAGAACCTCCTCTAAACCGCTCTGGCTGCGCTTAATTTGTAGCTTTTAGCGCTAAAACGATCCATCAGCACCAGTCAAGGCGACCGCTGACAACGCAGTTCAACAAAATCGCGTATCCTTTGTTGCGGTGCAGCATATTGCTGTTTTCAGGAAACCGCATGCCCTTATCCACCCCGCAAAAATCATTCAGCCAAGCAATGCTCAAAGCGACCAAGCTCACAGGCATGGGCAAGCTGCTGGATGCGACCCGGCTGATTCAGCGAGCGCTGGTCAGTGCTGCGCCGCAAGTCTGGCCTCAAAGCAAACCAAACGCCCCTACAGACATCAGGCCGCCCCCTGCAGCCAATGACGCGAAAGTCGAGCCACGGGACTTTGATGCACCGACCTCGGTGATCATCTTGCCCGCCCCTGCGCGACACGCGGAGGACGCGCACACCGCCGCACCAAAAGAAGCACCCCGACGCAAGGCCAGCTTTACCCAACATGCGTTCGCTTTTGAGGGGGAAACCTATCCGTATCGGCTGTTCATTCCGTCGGCACCCGCCTTGGGTGCCAGCGATGCCGAGCCCATGCCGCTGATTGTGTTGCTCCACGGCTGCAAGCAGGACGCGCTGGACTTTTCAAACGGCACTGCCATGAACGCACTGGCCGAAGAGCGTCAGGCCATGGTGCTCTACCCCGAGCAAATAACCAGCGCCAACGCGCTGCGCTGCTGGAACTGGTTCGAACCTGACCACCAAAAGGCCGAGCGCGGTGAGCCCGGCATGATTGCCGCGTTGACGCAAAAAATTGTGCAAAAGTACGATGCCGATCCGGCACGTGTTTACATCGCAGGCTTGTCAGCAGGCGGGGCGATGGCCGCGGTGGTCTCTGGCTTGCACCCAGACATTTATGCGGCGGTCGGTGTGCATTCTGGCTTGGCCGCCGGCGCGGCGAGGGACGTGATGTCAGCTTTCAGCGCCATGCGTTCCGGTGCCAAAGGAAGCGCCTCGCCTGTCATCCCCACCATCGTCTTTCACGGTACGGCTGACAAAACGGTGCACCCCGACAACGGCGAACACATCACCGACGCAGCGCTGGCGGCGCTTAAGGCCTCAGGTGTCGTTCTCGTTAAAACGGCCAACACCGGCGGCAAAAACGGCAACGAAAATACCGAGCGCGTGGTGTACAGCACGGCTCAAGGCAAGCCCTACATTGAAAACTGGCGGATCGACGACGGAGCGCATGCTTGGTCAGGCGGCGATGCAGCCGGCAGCTACACCGACCCGGACGGGCCGTCCGCGTCAGCAGCAATGCTTGCGTTTTTCCTGCAACACCGTTTGCATCAGTGAGGCGGAGGGGGTTTTTTCAACGCTTCGCTACCCGACAGGTCTTGCAGCGCTGAGGCAACCAGCGCCTTTGACAGCGCATCCAACACCTCAGATTGCAGGTTCCAACAATGCCAGTAAAGCGCGATAGGTAACGTGTAATCGGGGCAAATGTTGAGCAGCTTGCCGGTGTCAATATCCGCTTGCACCAGCAGCTGGGGCAGCACCGCCGCACCCCAGCCAGCGCGCAGTGCCCGCACTTGGCCCTCAGACGACGGTACAAACACCTTGTCGAGCAGCGCGCCTTTCAGGCCAAAAGCTTTGCTGACAAACTCGCCCTGCATGTCGTCCTTGCGGTTAAAGGCGATGAAGGGCACAGAACGAAAATTGTGTTTGCCCAGCGGGTTGCCGCCCAGCTTGTCACGCGCAATTTCAGGCGTGGACACCGCAATGTAGTTCATGAAACCCAGCGGCGTGACGCGGCAACCACGCAGCGCCGCCTTGAGTGTGGTCACACAGCCTAGCACCTGGCCCTCGCGCAGGCGCTCGTGGGTGAAGTCCTGGTCGTCGGCAATGATTTCAATCGGCAAGCCTTGTTGCGCCAGATTGTCCAAAGCGGGTAACGCCCAAGTAGCAATGCTGTCGGCGTTGATCGCAATCGATATGCGTGACTCCTCTCGCGTACCGCTAGACGCATTGGGTGCCAGCTCTTTCAGGTCGCGGTCCAGGTCAGCGCGAATCAGCCGCAGCATTTTGGTGTGCTTGAGCAGCAGTTGCCCTGCTGTTGTCAAGCGCAAAGGCCGGGTGCGTACCAGCAGCACCGTGCCCACTTGAGACTCCAGCGCGCGCAGGCGCTGCGACACCGCCGACTGCGTGATGGACAGCCGCGTGGCAGCACGCTCAAAGCCGTCTTCTTCAACGATGGCGGCGAGGCATTCCAGCGCAGCAGAATCAAAATTGTTCATGGCAGCATCCCATCCAGTGACACATAAGCAAAACTGATGATTAGTCTATCCGTTTAATTCAGCTATTCATAGGCGCTGCGCTGCGAGAAAATCACGCGAGCAAAATCTAACCCACAAAGGCAACCGATGAAAGTCATCGTTTTAGGCGCAGGCATCATCGGCGTCAGTACCGCATGGCATCTCTTGGCCCGCGGCCACCAGGTGACGGTGGTGGACCGCCAGCCCCAAGCCGCCATGGAAACCAGCTTTGCCAATGCCGCGCAAATATCGGTCAGCTATTGCGAACCCTGGGCCAACCGGGACGCGCCGCTCAAAGCGTTGAAGTGGATGTTCAGCAACGATGCGCCGCTGCTGTTTCGCCCACAATTTGACCTGAAGCAGTGGCAGTGGGGCTTGCGGTTTTTAAGCCAGTGCAACGACGCCGCGTTTGAGCGCAACGTGCAGCAACTGGTGGCGCTGGGTGCCTACAGTCACAGTGCCCTGAAAGACGTTGTAGCAGCCACCGGTATCGACTACAACCGCCTAGAACGCGGCATCGCACACTTTTTCTGCGACCAGAAATCGTTTGACACAGCGGGCGACGCCGCCGCACTGATGCGCAAGTACGGCGTTGACCGCCAAGTCATCAGCAAGGACGAGCTGCTGGCCATTGAACCAGCTTTCACCGCCTATGCGCACCGCATCGTTGGCGGCACCTACACGGCCAGTGACGAAAGCGGCGATGCCCGCGTGTTCACCCAAGCGCTGGCGGCACGGTGTCTGGCGCAAGGCGTACAGTTTATGTATGACCACGACATCGTACGCCTGAACAAGGTCAACAATGCTATTGAATCAGTAGCTGTTTGCGCCCGAATTCAGGGCGCTACAGGCCTAAAGGATACCCCAAAAGAGCTGCTTTTGAAGGCAGATGCGATCGTCGTGGCCTGCGGCTCCTACAGCGAACCCTTGCTGAGCAGCGTCGGCGTTAACTTGCCGATCTATCCGGGCAAGGGCTACAGCGCCACTTTCAAAATCTTGCGGCCCGAGCTGGCGCCACACGTCAGCACGATTGACGACGAAGTCAAATGCGCCATGAGCCGCCTGGGCGACCAATTGCGTGTGGCCGGCACCATCGAACTCGGTGGCTACGACCTGTCGCTCACCAGCCCGCTGGCCAAAGCCCGCTGCGCCATGCTGGCGCGCCGGGTTGAAGAAGTGCTGCCCGGAGTCTGCGACACCAGATTAGAGAGCGAAGGCGGCACCCCCCACTTTTGGACCGGCCTGCGCCCCGCCACACCCACCAACATCCCCTACATCGGCCAAACCCCGGTCAAAAAGCTATGGGTCAACGCCGGCCACGGCACGCTCGGCTGGACCCATGGGGCGGGTTCAGGCAAAGCGTTGGCTGAGTTGGTCAGCGGCTACAAGCCCGAGATGGCGTTCAGGTTTTACGGGGCTTGAGAGGGATGGGTGCTGGCAGGTCAGCCCACCACCACCGGCACTCGCTGGGCCAGCGCACACATCAGCTCGTAACCGACCGTGCCGCCCGCCTGCGCGACTTCGTCAATGGGCAGCACAGCGCCCTGACTTGCCTGGCCCCACAGGGTCACGTCGCTGCCAATACAAGCACCCGGCACGGGAGTCAAATCCACGGTGACCATGTCCATGCTGACACGGCCCACCATGCGGCAACGCACACCGTTGACCAAAATGGGCGTGCCTGTCGTGCAGTGGCGCGGGTAGCCGTCGGCGTAACCGCAGGCCACCACGCCGATGGTTAGCGGCCCGTCGGCTGTGAAGTTCGAGCCATAACCGACGGTGTCACCAGCTGCAAGCTGCTGCACGCCAATGATTTTGCTGGCAAGCGTCATGGTGGCTTGCAAGCCCCAATGCTCGGCACTGTGCTGCGGAAAGTCTGGCGCGCTGCCGTAGACGGCAATGCCGGGGCGTATCCAGTCTGACCTGGCCGCCAGCACATCGCTGTGGCGCAGCGTGCCGGCACTGTTGCTGAGCGACCTTTCACCCGGTAAATCATGGGTCGCCGCTTCAAAGGCGGCCAGTTGGGCGCTGACGCCTTTGGCCGTGTCGGCGTCCGAGAAATGCGTCATCAACGATATTTCATCGACTTGTGGCAGAGCATTCAGGCGCGTCCAGGCGGCGCGGTAACGCTCTGGCTTGAAGCCCAGGCGGTTCATGCCGGAATTCATTTTTAAAAATATGCGGTGGGCTTGCTGGGTTTTGTGCGCTGCCAGCATGTCGATTTGCTCGTTGCAATGCACCACATGCCA
>JBBRDA010000052.1:0-21178 GCA_038204335.1 Burkholderiales bacterium | reverse complement strand
ACCCATCAGCACAAAGTACAGGCCCTTGTAGGCTAGCGTTCGCTCAAGCGCGGCCTGGTCCGCGGGCGTTTCGACCACACACAGTTTGCTGCGGTCGCGTTGCGCACTGGCGCAGGTGCTGCACACATCCTGCTCAGTCAGCGTGTTGCACAACGAGCAGTGTTTGATGGAAGCCACCGCATGTTCGAGTGCCTTGGCAATTTGCAAGGCGGCAGTCTTGTCGTGTTGCAATAAATGAAACGCCATGCGCGCCGCAGACTTGGCTCCCACGCCGGGTAGCTTGCGCAGGGCTTGGGTTAGGCCTTCCAGGGCATTAGTTTGCATTTGGGTTTACTTTGCTAAGACCGAGGCATTCGGATTCGGGGACAAATTCGGGGTCTATTTAATCAGTTGGGGACCGAGCAACGGGGCGCTTTGCGCTGTCCGTTGGTCCGTCCCGCAATGTATTAGAAAGGCATCTTCATGCCGCCTGGCAAGCCTGGCATCCCAGCGGTGATCTTGCCCATTTTCTCGCCGCTGACTTCCTCTGCCTTGCGCACCGCAGCGTTAAACGCAGCGGCTACCAGGTCTTCAATCATGTCTTTGTCATCAGTCAGCAAGCTGGGCGCAATTTCTACCCTTTTGACTTCATGTTTGCAGGTCATCGTGACCTTGACCAGGCCTGAGCCCGACTCGGCCGTGACTTCAATGAATGCCAGCTCATCCTGAGCCTTTTTCATGTTGTCTTGCATGGCTTGAGCCTGCTTCATCAGACCTGCAAGTTGCCCTTTGTTGAACATTTTCTTCCTTTAAAGATGGATTGTTGGACCTAGATTGATCATATCGTTTTGGCGCTGTCTACCAGCGCGTGAACGGTCAGCTTGATGCTGCCGGGTACGACTTTTGCGCCCCAATGGCGCACCATGTCTTGCACCAACGGGTCGTCGTTGATCAACGCCTCAGCGATGGCCTGGCGCTCTTTGGCCAAGGCCTGGTTGCGGCGCACAGGTGTATCAGTCACTGGGCCTAGTTCGACCGCCAATTGGATAGCAGCGGCACCTTGCTGCTGCGCGTTGATCGCGGCTTGTAACTTTTCAATATTGCCAGGGCTGTTCAGTGAAGGGCTTTCAACCCTCAGCGTCCACACAGCACCGTCATTCGTCAATAATTCAGACTGCAAGGCCAGCTCACGGGCCATGGTTTTGATGGCGTCCAGCGCAACAAGTTGCGTCACCAAACTGAGCCAGAAGTCGCCCAACGCGGTTGTTTCGGGAGCGGGTGGTCCAATCGGTAGGGACAAATCTGCTATTGATTTAGGAGCTGCTTGCGCCCGTATTGATTGGCCTGAAGGCTGATTTGATGCCTCTAAATCGCTGTTTTCAGGTATTTTTGGTGTGGCTGTCGGTTTTTCAGTCTTGGTGGGCAGGGCCGCAGGCAGCGTGACCAACTCAGGCCGAGCCAAAACGGCCTCTAACGGGTTCTCAGGCTTTTTTCCAGGCTCGGCGGCACCCCCCGATGGGCGCGCTGGGGGCTGAGCGACATGGCCTGCGGGCTTGAAAGCCAGTAAACGCAGCAGCACCATGGTCAGTGCGGCGTATTCGTCAGGTGCCAGGCCCAATTCCCCGCGTCCGTGCAGGCACAGGCTGTAAAGCAACTGGGTTTCGTCTGGCGGCAGGGTTTGCGCCAGTCGGGCAGTCTCAAGAGCCTCGGGGTCCGTGTCTTCATCGCCCTCAAGTGACTTGGCCATCATGTCAGGCACGGCTTGCAGCACCGCCATGCGCTGCAAAATTGTGGTCATCTCTTCAAGCGTAGACGCTGCACTCAGGCCGTTGATTCGCAAAACGTCTGACGTTTCCACCACCGTTTTGCCATCGCCCCGCGCCAACGCGTCCAACAGCTTGAAAACATAACTGCGATCCACGCTCCCCAGCATCAGTCGCACGCTGGCTTCGTGTAATGAGCCGGAGCCGAAGGCAATCGCCTGGTCGGTCAATGACAGCGCGTCGCGCATCGAGCCCCGAGCCGCGCGTGCCAGCAAGCGCAGCGCTTGCGGCTCTGACGCCACCTCTTCAACGCCCAAAACATGCTGCAGGTGCTCCAAAATCGTCTCGGGCGCCATCGGCCGCAGGTTAAATTGCAGGCAACGTGACAAAACGGTGGCAGGCACTTTCTGTGGATCTGTGGTGGCCAGTACAAATTTGAGGTATTCGGGCGGCTCTTCCAGCGTTTTGAGCATGGCGTTAAACGCCGTGTTCGTGAGCATGTGAACCTCGTCAATCATGAAGACCTTGAAGCGCCCCACGACCGGTTTGTAAACCGCCTGCTCCAGCAACTGGGCAATCTCGTCCACGCCCCGATTGGACGCCGCATCCAGTTCGGTGTAGTCAACAAACCTTCCGCTATCAATATCAGTGCAGGCTTGGCAAACACCGCAAGGCGTCGCAGTAATGCCGCCTTGCCCGTCAACGCCGATACAGTTCAGGGATTTGGCCAAAATACGTGAAATGGTGGTCTTGCCAACGCCCCGCGTGCCAGTGAACAAATACGCATGGTGCAAACGCTGAGTGGTCAAAGCATTGCCAAGCGCCTGCACCACATGCGACTGCCCCACCATTTCAGAGAAGTTTTTCGGACGATATTTGCGGGCCAGGACGAGATACGACATCTTTGTATTCTAAAGTCCCGCATCACCTACAATTGACAGTGACGAGCCTTCCCGCATGGTAAAGCGGCCAACCGGGTCAGGTGGGGAACCAAGCAGCCCTAACTGTGGAGTCAGTGCCGGGGTCAAGGCTCGTCACCCATTCTGCTTCCATTTCAACGCGATATGTCGTTGCTTCGTCTTGTCGTGCTGAAGCACTGCCTGCGGCTTTGCGCCTAATCTCGGACTGCAATTGAAACGAAATTGCGGTTCTTATTGCAGAAGAGCCCAGTTGACATGCTCTTCTAGCAAAACGCTGTTAGAGGCTAGCCGCCCCTGAAGAGCAGCCCGAATCCCGTCGTCGCACCCTGCCCTCAGTGCATTGCCCATCGCTACGGCAATATTGCGCAGCCAACGCTCATGGCCGATGCGGCGAATCGCGCTGCCTTCGGTAAATCTTAAAAACTCTTCTTCAGTCCAGGCAAACAAGGTCACCAGTTGCTGACCAGTCAGCCCTTTGCGCTCGTCAAAGTCTGGCAGGGCGCTGCGTTGGGCGAATTTGTTCCAGGGGCAGATCAGCTGGCAGTCGTCGCAGCCATAAATGCGGTTACCCATGAGTGGCCGCAACTCCAAAGGTATTGGCCCTGCATGCTCAATCGTCAGGTAAGAAATACAACGCCTAGCATCCAGTAGATGCGGCGCAATGATGGCCTGCGTAGGGCAGACGTCAATGCAGGCGCTGCAACTGCCGCAGTGGGCTGTGATGGGTTCAGTGGCTGGCAAGGCCATATTGATGTAAATTTCACCCAAGAAAAACATCGACCCGGCCTCGCGGTTCAAGATCAGGGTGTGTTTGCCGCGCCAGCCCTGGCCACTTCTTGCTGCCAGTTCGGCCTCCAGCACGGGGGCGGAGTCAGTAAACGCACGATGACCCAGTGTTTCGACATGGGCGGCGATCTTTTCGCCCAGCTTTTGCAGCCGGCTGCGCATGACTTTGTGATAGTCACGTCCTCTGGCGTAGCTGGATATGACGGCCTCATGCGGGCGCTGTAGGCGGCTGAACTCGATAGCCTGCCAGTCTTCAGGCGCTGCAGCTGGCAAGTAGTCCATACGCGCGGTAATCACACTGACCGTTCCGGGAATCAACTCGGCTGGCCGCGCCCTTTTCAGCCCATGCGACGCCATGTAATGCATATCGCCATGAAAGCCAGAGGCCAACCACGCTGATAATCCGGCTTCTGCGGACGACAAATCAACGCCTGCGACGCCGATTTGCGAGAATCCAAGCTCACGCGCCCAAGTTTGAATGCTGTCCACCAAAGGTTGCCCAGCTAAATGAATGCTTTGAATCACGACTCGATTGTAAAAAGGATTGTCTGGCCAGACGAGGCCGCCACTCAGGCGTTTGCGCAAGCGCTGGCGGGGCGGCCTGCTGCCGCTAACGCACTGATTGCGCTACACGGAGATTTGGGCGCTGGCAAAACAACTTTTGTACGCTACTTGCTAGCTGCATTGGGGGTAACTGGCCGCGTCAAAAGTCCCACCTACGCGGTGGTTGAACCCTACACCCTAGGCAACGGACTGAACATCTGGCATTTCGATTTTTATCGCTTCAATGACCCACGAGAATGGGAAGAATCAGGATTTCGTGACGTTTTCGCCAGCCCCGGGCTCAAGCTGGTGGAGTGGCCCGACAAGGCGGGCGAGTATTTGCCAAAGGTCGATTTAGTGATGGACATTGAGGTTCTCGAAAATGAAACCAGGCAACTGACGCTGACTGCACAAACCGCCATCGGCAAGGCCTTGTTGCCATGAACCAAAGACGCGGCGTTTTAAAGCTGGGCGTATTGGTGTTGCTGTTGGGCGCGCAGCACATCGCACGTGGCGCGAGCATTGTGGCGGTTCGGGTCTGGCCTTCCAAAGACTACACCCGCCTGACGATTGAATCGGATGGCGAAATTAAAACGCGCCAGTTTTTTATCGCTGAGCCGCCGCGGCTGGCAGTCGATATTGAAGGCATTGACCTGATACCTGCGTTGCGCGAACTGATAGCCAAAGTTAAGCCTGACGACCCCAATATTTCAGGTATCCGCGTCGGTCAAAACGCCCCGGGCATCGTACGGCTGGTGATTGACTTGAAGCAGCCAATCTTGCCGCAAGTATTCACACTGCCGCCAGTCGCGGCTTACCAGTACCGTTTGGTGTTTGATCTGTACCCGGCACAGGTCGCTGACCCGCTGGAAGCGTTGATCGCTGAACGACTGGCGGATAAAAAGCTGGCGTCAAGCACTGCAACCAGCCCGTCGCCCCCAGCCACCAACGCGCCTGACCCTTTGGGTGAACTTATTGCCCGGCAATCGGGCAGGCCTCCTGCCAGTCCACCACCTGCAACGCTCCCGCAAAATAAAATGCCAGCGCCCAAATCACCACCCGAGTTGATATTGCCCACACCGAATAAAACCGACAGGCTGGTCATCGTGGCGCTCGATCCCGGCCACGGCGGCGAAGACCCCGGCGCGATAGGCCCCGGCGGCACGCGTGAAAAAGATGTGGTCCTTCAAATCGCCCATCGCCTGCGTGACCGCATCAATCAGCAGCCCAACATGCGGGCTTACCTCACGCGGGATGCTGATTTTTTTGTGCCGTTGCATATTCGCGTACAAAAAGCACGCAAGGTTCAGGCCGACTTGTTCATCAGCATCCACGCCGACGCGTTTTTTACCGAGCGGCCGCAAGGCGCCAGCGTCTTCGCCTTGAGCGACAAAGGGGCATCCAGCAGTGCTGCCCGTTGGATGGCCGACAAGGAAAATTCTGCTGACCTGGTGGGCGGCGTGAATGTCAAAGCCAAAGACTCGCAGGTACAAAAAGCCCTGCTGGACATGAGCACCACGGCGCAAATCAACGACAGCCTGAAGCTGGGCAGTGCCATGCTGGGCGAGATAGGCGCCGTGGGCAAACTGCACAAACCGCGGGTGGAGCAAGCAGGCTTTGCCGTGCTGAAAGCGCCCGACATTCCCAGCGTGCTGGTTGAAACCGCTTTCATCAGCAACCCGGATGAAGAGGCCAAATTGCGCAGCGAAACGTATCAAGTGCAACTGGCTGATGCATTGATGCGCGGCATTAGCCGTTACTTTGCGCGCAATCCACCATTGGCAAGAAATCGCCCGTTGTAGATTTTCGAGCGATGGTGGTCTAAGTAGATGCGTTACAACTGGTCGCAATCAAGCGCCCAAAGCCATCAAAAGCGACATTTACCTACACGTCGCAACCTAGCATCAGGTTAAATTGGAAGCCTCAGGCAAGCCAAACTCTTGGAATACGATTTTGGCAAACAAGGCCTCTAATTGTTTACAAAAGGTATCCATCATGACAACAAAAATTTTGCTTTCCGTAGCTGCCGCTTCTTTGATTGCCCTGACAGGCTGTAGTACCAGCCCTACCAACGCACAGATCGGTACTGGCGTCGGTGCTGTTGCCGGTGGTGTCGTAGGCAACGCTGTGTTCGGCGGCGTGCTTGGCACGGTCGGCGGTGCCGCTGCTGGCGCACTGATTGGCAATGAAGTCGGCAAGAAAAAATAATCGGTCTTACTGCTCCGCTTGCCAGTACGCAATACCTCGACTGATCAAATCAGATGGGGTAAATCAGTGAGTTGAGAATCATCTCGCTGTCGTACACGCAGAGGCGGCTCCTGAACTTCCAGGAGCCGCCTTTTTTAATGACCTCGTCAATATAGCGGCCGACGTTATAAACCTCACTGATGCCGCCAGGTTTGGTGCGAAATACCGCGTAATTTGTCTCTGACCTGGCAAGCTCTCCGTCATACGATATGACACGCGCCGGACTCACAACATGCCGCATGTAGTAGGGCCCGTGATAAATGGTTTGGGTAATGCCATAAACACGGTCTTTCATCATCCCTGGGCTTTCAAGGGCGATCAAGGCCAACGGTAAACCCCGGTCGAAATTCTCGCGCCCCTGAACTTTGTATTGGCCATCTTCAGTAAAAAACAACGGCCAGTCGTCAAAGCGTTTTTCGTCCAAGGCTGCAGCATAGGCCGCATTGAGTTGGTCGAGCTGGTGGTGAACCAGCATGGATTCGTCAGAGCCGATCACAGCGCCATCACCTTTCGCCAATATGCGTACATGCTGCGAATCAGGGTTTCAGTCACCATGTGCTCTGCGCCATCGGTTCCGGTACCGCCCAGCTCGCACAAGGTACTGCCAGCATCACCCGCTTGCTTGAAGCCACCTTGACTGAACTCGATCACTTCGCCATCGTCGGCACTGACAAAGCCCGCTGGGCCAAACAGATTAGCCTGGCGCAATCGGCGCTGGGTCATCTCTGGTGTGTCATCCGCAAAGCCAAAATGTGTCCAGACGAAATCAAACTCGCCCTCGCCGCGTGGCACGATGTGGCGTGTGCTTAACGAGTTAACCTGCTGCTGAATGATGAGGCTGGGGAACAGGGTGATCATCGTGACAGTCGGGGTGATATTTGTGCCGGGATTGGACGGGTCATCGACCATCCACCATGCCTCAGGGGCCACATCCAGCAAACGGTCATCATGCAGTGCCATATTGGCTTTGAAACTGGTCACGCCTTCTGTGACCTCAGCGCTCGGGCCACCTTCATTTCGGCGTGACAGCATCACCGCATGCCGGCCATGGTCGTCCATCACCATCCGGCTTTTCTGGTCAGCACGCCACAGGCCAAAGGTTACAAACCAGGTATGCAGCAAGCCGGGGTGGTACGGGTCCTTGATGTTTTCCATCATCAGTTTCCAGTTACCCGGAATACGCTGGCGGTTATAGCCCAGCAGCGTCAACTTGCGTGCGCCGCCATCACCTTTGAAAATACGGTTGATCCAGGGCATGATCTTGGGGCCGAGGTAATCTTCCAGCGGCTCAACACTGTCGCTGAACGTCGCAAACACCAAGCCGTTCATCACGGCAACTCGCAGCTTGGTCAAACCATGGTCCTTGAGGTCAAACCCTTCGGGCATCCCGCCATTCACGGCATCGCCATCTTTAACCCCGTCTTTAAAAGGCAAACCCGCTAGGTCGCCATTGAGCTTGTAGGTCCATTGGTGATAGGGGCACACAAAGGCTCTGGCATTGCCATGCTGCGTTTGGCAAAAGCGCACGCCGCGGTGGGCGCAGCGGTTTTCAACCACGCGGATGCCGCTATCAACACCTTTGTCCTTGGGTGCAACACGATCCCGCACCATGAGCACTTGCCGCTCGCCGACATGGCTGAGTTTGTAGTCGCCGATATTGGGGATTTCGACTTCAAGGCCAACGTAACTCCAGTGCGCACCGTAAAAAATTTTACTCAGCTCGCTCTGGTACAGCTGGGCATCGGTGTACGCCCAAAATGGCACTCGGCTGGAGCCAGGTTGACTCCAGCGGGTTTGTTCAAAACTTGAAGGGTCGGGTGCGTTCATGTTTCTAAGTACAGTTTGAGCACTCGAAATCATAAGCTTACTTATTAAATTTGTACAGCCTGCCTGGATTTAAGAGCGTCGCTAAAGGCCTGTAGCGGTGACCCCGCAAGTCAAAGCAAAAGTAACCGTAGAGCCCGAGCCCAGCGTCGGGATGACCAGCCCCGTTGCTTGCAAGGTGCCAATTGCCAAAGAGCCAGGACAGGCTGCCCCGGCAGTCGCCGTACAGGTTGGGTTAACGGTACAACTCAGTCCGGGCGCCACAGGGTCTGTCAATGTTGTGCCGCCAGCTGGCCCTGGCCCAAGATTGGCCACGGTGATGGTGTAACTCGTCGTTTGCCCGGCAATCAATGTTGTACCGGCGTTGAATTTGGCAACTGTCAGCGTGGCATTGACACAAGCTGGCGTCACGGTAGTAGTCACAGTGCCCGTATTGTTGGTCAGCAATGTTTCGCCTGCGCCGGGGGAGATAACGGCTGTATTGGTTTTAGCACTTCCACCCAGACAAGTGATGCGCACGGTGCCCGTGACAAGCGCGAAATTCGTTGCTGCGGCTATGGGGTAGGCATTGGCATCCGGCAAGGTACACACCACGGGCGCTGTACCACTGCACGACCAGTTGGTGCCGCTGAAAGTGTTGGTAGCCTGCACGCCCGTAGGCAAGGTGTCTGTCAGCGTCAAGGGCGATGCGGCAAGGACGGTACCTAAGTTTGCAAGCAATACATCTGTGGCCTGAGTGCTTGCAAACACTTGTACAGCAATCGCACGCCCATTGTTGCGGGGTGTCAGTGTGTAGTTGTAGGTTGAATTGGCTGCCGCTGTGGCTGGGGCAGTTTTGGTAATGCTGATGTCGGGCAGCAAGCGCACGTCGTCGGTTGTGGGGCCCGCTACTAGACCACTGTAGTTTGCCCCCCCCACGCTAGTCGCTGCTGCGCCATTGAAGTTGGCATAGCTTGTGTTGGCACTGTAAGCAGTGCTTGAGCGATTCGCATTGACGGCCGTCAACGGCGAAACGGAGCGTGTGCTGGCTGCTGGCCGCGTGGGGTCCAGAAATGTGATGCCAGCCCCGTTGTGATAGGTGCCGACGGTGGCTGTATTGGGAATACTGACACGAAAAGTCACTGTCACAACGGATGGCACACCCCCCAGAACGGGAGCCAAGGCAAACGACGCCCAGGTTGGGGAGTTTTGACCAGCGGCAGGAACGGTCAGGGGCGTCGCACCCACCGCCCATGTGCTGGATGTGGTGATGGCGATGGTCTCAGCCCCGCTGGACAAACGACCGGCAGCGAGTGGTTGAATGGGAGAATATTGGTACGTAGGTACAGGGGCTGCCAACAACCAGCCCGGGGGCAGCGACGTATCAAGCAAGTTAACAAAGCGCGCGCCGCCACCACTGTTGCTGATTGCAATCACGTAATCGGCTGTTGCACCCGTCGCGCTGGTAATCGTTGGGTTAAGTGTGGATTTGGAGACGGTTAGGACTGGCAGACATTCGTATCCAACCCGAACGCCAGGGCTGCTGATGGCGTACCCAGGCAAACCGGCTGTGGCAACCCCAGCGCGCTGTCCACAGTCAGCAGCCGGAGTCGCTGGCGCACACGCAAGACTGCTCGACAGTCCCGCCGCGCCCCCATTGGCTGTAAACGTTACGCTGCCAGTGGCGATGTTATGAATGAACGTTCCACCTCCACCGCCAGCGCCTATCCCGTCTTGCTCATTAACTGCCAAAAGGTAAGAACCGCCAGCACCACCGGTAGCGTTTGCCGTGACCGCACCTGTTACACCGCCCGTGCCAACGGCTATTACCAGCGTACCGCCAGCACCGCCGCCGCCGGCGGCGTCGGTTGCACGGCTATCTTGGCCGCGAGCTCCGTTGAGGTTGAGAGTGCCACCACCGACCACACGGCTGGCACGTAACACCACCATTGCGCCCGCGGCACCGCCAGACCCGTCAGGCGCCGTGGTTCCATTGCCGCCAAGGTCGCCCGCGCCGCCACCGCCGCCCAGTAACCAGCGAGCCGCTGCATTTTGGGAGGGAGCTCCGCCAAAACCGCCTACCCGGCTGCCAACATATGTCAACTGACTGGCATTCCAGCTGTTACCGCCATTGCCACCGGCGCCTCCGTTGCCGCCCCCGCCGCCGCCAGCATTGTGTTGGTTGCCGCCACCGCCAGCGTTACCCGGCGCGCCCCGCATCAAATCGCCATTGATATAACCATCAACCCCTGCGCCGATCGTGCCGACGCCAGTGCCCAGCGGATCACCGCTATACACGCGACCTGGTGTTCCAACCAGTCCCTCGCCCTTTGAGCCACCCCGCGTGCCTGCAATTAAACCGCGGTATTCAAGGCAACCGATAGGGTCAGGCGTAGCGGTGCATTGCGGCGTAACATTTACCCCGCCTGCGCCTCGAAAACCCCGTCCGCTTCCATTAATGGTTTGCCCATTCAGGTTGATATCGCCCGTGGCTTCAAGCACCAAAACGCCGCCACGGGTGCCGTCCCAAGGGATGACGTCGATAGCCGCAGTCAGCGTTACGCTCGAATACTGCGGCACACGTATGACCTGAAAGGCTTGCTTGCCCTGTGTCGAGTTACCAACCCGAGTGAAGTAACTCCCGGTTAGCCCGGTACTTAAGTTAATCGTACCGCCCGCAGCAAAAGTAGCGCCACCTCCGGTAGCGACCGCCCATTCGTAGTTACCTGCGACAAAATTGATACCGCTGACACCACCGGCATACCCTGCAGCACCAAATGCCACCGTATTGGTGACGCCTGAGCTAGTCCCGGCACCATAAGCATTGGTGTCGGTGGCGTCAATGTCTGCACCCTGCATTTGGATGATGAGCAACAAATCACCCGCTTGAATCGGACTGTTTGTGCCCGTACCTGCACTGACGGTGATTGAGGTCGCGCCCGCAAGGGGGTTGCCAGTGCCCGCGAAAAAAGTGTTCGGCTGTGTAGCAATACTGGCGTTTCCAGAATTGCCAGGAATTGAACACGTTTGCGACCAGGCGGCAGGGGCAGCAAGCAGTGTCAACGCAGCCGTAAATACCAAGACAGTGCGCTTAGCGCGGGAGAACATTTTGAGGAATGAATGCTTGGCTAACATACGTGTCTGCTGACTGATTTTATTTGCACAGGCTTTTCTCGGCCTGCCCGTGATTTTAAGTTAGGGCCTCAAGATGGTGAAAGGATTTCCTAACTGCACCGATGTATCGTGATTTTTTCGACGCTACGGTGAATTAAAGTCACACGGTCTAACTTGAGCCAGCTTTTTTAGCCTCACTTGGCGCGGCGACACGCCCTGCCTTCCAAGCGCCATAAATCACCAGCAAACCCGGAATCAGAATCATGGCCCAGATAATTTTTTCAAGGTTGGCCTTGACGATCGGGATATTGCCAAACAAATAACCTGCAGTGATGATGCCGCCCACCCAAATTGCACCACCCACCACGTTGTAAAGCGTAAATTTAGGGCGATTCATCTCCGACACACCCGCAACGAACGGGGCAAAGGTGCGCAAAAACGGCGCAAACCGCGCCAGGATGATGGTGCTACCGCCGTAGCGTTCGTAAAAAGCGTGGGATTTATCAAACGCGCGTTTGTTAAAAAATCGCGAGTTGGGCCAACTGAAGACTTTGGGCCCAAAGTAGCGGCCAATTGAGTAGTTGCATTGGTCTCCCAGCACTGCCGCTACAAACAACAAGCCAACGGCCAGCGGGAAGCTCATCAGGCCCACGCCGCACATGGTGCCGACCACAAACAAAAGTGAGTCACCTGGCAAAAACGGCATCACAACGACACCGGTTTCAACAAAAATGATCAAGAACAACAGCACGTAAATCCATGCGCCATAGGCAGCAACAAAAGTTTCAAGGTGTTTGTCAATGTTGACGATGAAGTCGATCAAAAAGGTAATGAGTTCCATAGACCGATTTTGACAGAAGCCCAAGAATTGCCAGAATCTGGCAGCCCTTAAAATCCTAGGAAATGACTGCCCCAGCCCTGCGCCGCCCCATTCGTGAACTGCCAGATGAGCTGATCAGCCAGATAGCTGCGGGTGAAGTGGTGGAGCGCCCGGCGTCAGTGGTGCGTGAACTGGTTGACAACGCATTGGACGCCCATGCCAAGCAAGTGACGGTGCGTCTGCTGGCTGGCGGTGTTCGCTTGATAGCTGTCGAAGACGACGGCTCAGGCATACCCAAGGGCGAATTGGGCATCGCCTTAAAGCGCCACGCAACCAGCAAAATCGGCTCCCTACAAGATCTGGAAGCCGTGGGCACCATGGGCTTCAGGGGCGAGGCGTTGGCGGCCATCAACGCCATAGCCGACATGAGCATCATCTCAAGAACCGATGACGCTGACCACGCCTGGCAGCTCGATGGCCGCACCGGCGAGTTAGCCCCCGCTGCTCGCAGCCAAGGCACGACGGTTGAGGTGCGCGAGCTGTTTTATGCCACGCCTGCGCGCCGCAAATTTTTAAAAACTGATGCTACCGAACTGGCGCATTGTGTGGAGGCGGTACGCCGCCACGCACTGGTGCGGCCCGATGTGGGCTTTGCGATCTGGCATGAAGGCAAGCTTGTTGAGCAGTGGCGTGGAAACACGGGGACGGTAGCGCCATTCGAGCTGATGAATCAGCGCCTGGCCGATGTGCTGGGCGACGACTTTGTGGCCCGATCGGTCGCTGTCAACTACGTGAGCACGGCTGTTCGGCCTGATGGCTCGCCCCTGGTTCGCGTTTGGGGCCGTGCTGGCATTCCGGACGCCGCCCGCTCCAGGGCCGACCAGCAGTTTGCCTACGTCAATGGTCGCTTTGTGCGCGACAAGGTCATCTCCCACGCAGCACGCAGCGCTTATGAGGACGTACTGCACGGCCACCGTCAGCCGATTTATGCTTTGTACGTTGAGATGGACCCGGCGCGGGTCGATGTCAATGTGCATCCGACAAAGATCGAGGTGCGTTTCAGGGACAGTCGCGAAGTCCACAGCGCTGTCCGCCACGCGGCTGAGAACGCGCTGGCCGTTCCTCGCTCAGCCGCTGGTTTGTCCGCCAACGCTACCACCGGCGACGCCAAAACCAGCTTGGAAACTGAAAAATACGGTGTTTTTGCTGCTTTTCAGGCATCAAATCAGCCTTCAACCCAATATTTACGGGCGCAAGCAGCTATTGATTTTGTAGCAACTGATGCAACCATCAACCACCGTGTTTCAGACTTCGACGCACTGTGGCCGCAGCCCGTAGCGGCCGCCACGCCTGAAGAGCAGCCTATCTGGCCACTGGGGCGCGCCATCGCCCAGCTGCAAGGCATTTACATCCTGGCTGAAAACACACACGGCCTGATCGTGGTTGACATGCATGCGGCGCATGAACGCATCGTTTATGAGCGACTGAAAACGCAGATGGACACCGCACGTATCCTGAGCCAGCCGCTGCTGATCCCCGCCACCTTCGCCGCCAGCCCCCAAGAGGTGGCTGTAGCAGAAGCCAGACAGGACACGCTCGCAACGCTGGGCCTAGAGATCACACCTTTTTCGCCCAAAACCCTCGCGGTGCGGGCTGTGCCCACGTCTCTCGCGCAGGGCGATGCCGTAGAGTTGGCACGCAGCGTACTGGCCGAGCTGGCCCAGATGGATGCCAGCACCGTGGTGCAGCGCGCGCAAAACGAGTTGCTGTCCACCATGGCCTGCCATGGTGCGGTGCGCGCCAACCGCAAGCTGACCCTCGACGAGATGAACGCCCTGCTGCGCCAGATGGAGGTCACAGACCGGTCAGACCAATGCAACCACGGCAGACCGACGTGGCGGCAAATCAGCATCAAAGAACTGGATTCACTCTTTTTGCGTGGGCGTTGAGTTTTGCGGCGCTGACCTGAAGAAACACAAGACCAGCCTCCAATAAAAAGCAGGCCAATCTGCTACGCTTGAACCAATGCATGGTTCTGTTCAAAAATCTCAAGACACACTGGTTAACACACCTTCCCAAGCCATGACGCCCGGATGGGTCGTGGTCATCCTGGCGACGCTTTTGGGCATTCAACCCGTCACGACGGATTTGTACCTGCCAGCCCTGCCCGCACTTACGAGCAGTTTTTCTGCGCCGATGTCGCAGGCGCAACTTACCCTCAGCGCGCTGTTGCTGGCGTTTGGTGTGTCGCAACTGGTGTGGGGGCCGCTGTCGGACCGGTTTGGCAGGCGGCCAATTTTGCTTTGCGGCTTGGCCGCCTATATGGTTGCAGCAGTCGGAAGTGCGATGGCCCCCAGCATGCTGCAGCTTATTGTTTGGCGCACCGTTCAGGGTGCCGCCATGGGCGCGGTGGTGATGTGCGCTCGCGCACTGGTGCGCGACTTGTACCAGCCGCAAGACGGCGCACGCATCATGTCCAAAGGCTTGACGGGGCTGGGCGCGTTGGCCTGTATCAGCGCACCGGTAGGCGGTTTGCTGGCGCAGCATTACGGTTGGCGTGCTCCGTTGCTGGCTGTGGCTGTCTTTGGTGCGGCAGCGCTGGCGCTGGTCGTCCTGCGCTTTAAAGAAACGCTAACAACAAAAAATCCCCTAGCCCTTCAACCCGCGACGCTGGTCAAAACCTGGAAGAGCATTTTGGGTAACCCGACCTTCTTGGCCTTTTCTGCCTTGTCTGCTGCGTCGTACGGCGGTTTGTTTACCTTTTTGGCCAGTTCATCGTTCGTCTTCATCACACTGCTGGGGTTAAGTAAAACCCAATTTGGCATGGCGATGTTTTTCACGTCGATTTGTTATGTGTCCGGCACTTTCCTTTGCCGCCGACTATTGCTGCGTTTTAGCGTCCAGCAAGCCACGGGGATTGCAGCTTTTATCAGCCTAGGAGGCGGTACGCTGATGGGCACGCTGGCCTGGGCGGGTGTGGTCAATGTGTGGGCCATCTTGCTGCCCTTGGGGATTTTCATGGTCGGTCACGGCATTCACCAGCCTTGCGGGCAAAGCGGCGCGATAGGGCCGTTCCCCGAATCGGCAGGTGCGGCATCTGCCATGAACGGGTTTTTCATGATGGTGGCGGCCTTTGGCATCGGTAGCTGGCTGGGCGTCAGGATGGGCGGCACCGTGCTGCCGTTGACCAATGGCCTCTGGTTCTGGAGCGTGTTGATCGCCCTGAGCGCGTGGGTACTGGTAGGCAAATACGGTCATCAAAACTTGCCTTCTGATACAAGACCGTGACACGACGCTACATCGCCCTTGCTGGGCCTACCGCATCGGGAAAAACGGCCGCCGCCTTGGCAATTGCCCGGCAGTACCCGATAGAGATCATCAGCGTGGACTCGGCTCTGGTGTATCGGGGCATGGACATTGGTACCGCTAAACCCACGGCTGCCGAGCTGGCCAGCGTACCGCACCACCTGATTGATATTCGTGACCCCCTCAACGCCTATAGCGCCGCTGAATTTGTGCAGGATGCCAATGCGTTGTTGACCGACATAGCAGCACGCGGCCGCTTGCCCTTGTTGGTGGGTGGGACGATGCTGTACTTTAAGGCCTTGATGGATGGGTTGGACGATATGCCCAAGGCCGACCCAGCAGTGCGGGCTCAAATAAGCCTTGAAGCTGCCGCCCGCGGCTGGCCAGCGCTGCATGCCGAATTGGCGCTGGTGGACCCTGTGACAGCACTCCGCTTAAAACCCAACGATTCGCAGCGGATTTCACGGGCGCTTGAAGTTTTCAGGCTGACAGGTCTGCCGATAGCCCATTTTCAACATAAAAATGCTATTGAAAACATAGCTGGTCACGCCCATAAACAGGCTGATTCAGCCCTGATTTCCTTGGAGCCCAACGACAGAGCCTGGCTGCACACGCGCATCGCCCAGCGCTTTGATGCCATGCTGGCCGCAGGCTTTGTCGATGAAGTCAAAGCCTTGCGGGCGCGCGGCGACCTGCACGCTGACCTGCCAGCCATGCGCTGCGTCGGCTATCGGCAAGCATGGGAGGCCTTGGACGGCACATCGCCGATGGCCGAGCTGCGTGACAAAGGGATTTTTGCCACCCGTCAGCTCGCCAAGCGGCAAATCACCTGGCTGCGCAGCATGCCTCAGCGGCGCATCATTGCCTGCGATGACCCTCACGCGCTAGAGCAGGTGCTTGGTGTGGTGAAAGAAGTTTTGGCATGACGCTGCAAGTCAAAAATCTGGCCAAGCGCTACCCTGACAGCACTGTCTTTCAAAACGTCAGCCTGAGCGTGGCTCCGGGCGAATTCGTCGCCATCGTTGGCGAATCAGGTGTCGGTAAATCGACCTTGCTGAACTGCATGGCCGGACTTGACAGCTGGGACGAAGGCAGCGTCACCCTCAAAGACATTGACCTAGGCAGCCTGCTTGAGGACCAACGCGCCCTGCTGCGCCGCCAGCATGTCGGATTTGTGTTCCAAGCCTTTCACGTGCTGCCGCATCTGGACGTGGCGCAAAACGTGGCGCTGCCCTTGCTGCTGCTGGGCGCGCATGATGCAGCCCGGGTAGAAGCCATGCTGGTATCGGTGGGCCTAGGTGGGCTAGGCCAGCGGCTGCCGCAGCAGTTAAGTGGTGGGCAGTTGCAGCGGGTAGCCATCGCCAGGGCGCTGATTCACCGCCCCGCGCTGCTACTGGCAGATGAACCCACTGGTAATCTAGACCCGACCACCGCCGCCAAAGTGATGGACGCGCTGATGGCGCAGACGCGCGAACACGGCGCATCCCTAGTGCTGGTCACGCACTCTGAGGCTGCAGCCCGCCGCGCAGACCGGGTTTTGTATTTAACCCACGATGGCATCCGAACCTAGCTTGGTGCGGCAGCTCATCCGCCAGTTTTCATGGCGTGAGCTGACGCATCACCCATGGCGCAATGCGGCTGCGGTGGCAGCGGTCATGCTGGGCGTGGCGCTGGCGTTTGCCACGCATTTGATCAACGCATCGGCGCTGTCTGAATTTTCAACAGCGGTGCGCTCAGTCAATGGCCAGCCAGATCTGGAGCTGAGGGCGTCGCAAGGCACGTTTGACGAAGCGTTTTTTGGACAGGTCGCCAACAACCCACAAATAGCTGTGGCCAGCCCGGTGCTAGAACTGGCAAGTTATGCCTTGACCCCGGATGGCAAACGAAGGGCTTTGCGGGTTGTTGGCCTGGATGCCTTGGTTGTCGCGCAGCTGGCACCTGCCTTGATGCCCCAGCCCACCCAAGGTGCAGACCGGTTTGCGATGTTCACACCAGGCTCGGTGTTTTTGAATGCCACGGCCAAGCAGGCCCTGACCAATACCTTCAAAATTCAAAGCGGCTTGCAGTTGCTCGATGTCAAAGTGGCTGGCAGCGTGGCTGCGGGTGGGGCCGCGCTGGCCGTGATGGACCTGGGCGCCGCGCAGGAGATGTTTGGCAAAAACGGGCAGCTTTCGCGGATTGACTTGCGGTTAAAGCCAGGCACAGACCGCACAACATTCATCCAAACCCTGCAACTACCTGTCGGTGTCGTGGCAGCAGAGCCGGGCGACGCAGCGGAACGGGTGAGCAATCTGTCGCGCGCCTATCGCGTGAACCTGACAGTGCTGGCGCTGGTGGCGCTTTTTACCGGCGCATTTTTGGTGTTCTCAGTGTTGTCGCTCAGTGTGGCCAAACGTGCGCAGCAGTTTGCGTTGCTGGGTGTGCTGGGCTTGACGGGCCGCGAACGGCTGGGCTTGGTGCTGGTGGAGTCGAGTCTTCTGGGTTTGTTGGGCAGCGCTTTGGGGTTGTTGCTGGGTACGGCGCTGGCGGCGCTGGCTCTTCGCGTGCTGGGCGGGGACCTGGGCGGCGGTTATTTTGCGGGGGTGGCACCCAGTCTTCAGTTCAGCGTTCTGGCAGCCTTGGTCTACGGCGCATTGGGTACAGCCGCAGCCGTGGTTGGCGGCTGGTGGCCAGCGCGCACTGCACAAAAGCTGCCGCCGGCACAAACCCTCAAAGGCTTGGGAGCCGCTCCAGCGCAGGGCAGCGGACACTGGATAAGTGTTATTTTGATAGCCGCTGGCGCCCTTCTGGCGGCGGCACCGCCGATTTTCGGTATCCCGCTGGCAGCTTATCTATCGGTTGCGCTGCTGCTCATCGGCGGCATCACTGCCCTGCCGTGGCTGGTGGCGCTGCTGTATGACCGTCTCGCCCCTTTTGTAGCCTACCGTCTGCTACCGCTGCTGGCGGTAGAGCGCGCACGCCGGGTGCGCGCCAGCGCTGCAGTCGCCGTCAGCGGCGTGGTGGCCTCGCTCAGCCTAGCGGTGGCGCTGACGGTGATGGTGGCCAGTTTTCGTGGTTCGGTAACGCAATGGCTCGACGTGGTGCTCCCGGCTGATCTTTACATGCGCACCGCCCTGCCAGCAGGTGCTGGCGCGGCGGCGGACACGGTTTACTTCACGCCAGAGTTCGTCGCGGGCATTGCCAAAGTCAAAGGGGTGGACCGGGTCAGCACCCTGCGAACGACATCTGTATCTCTGGCTACCAGCCAGCCCGCTGTGGCCTTGATTGCGCGCGACGTCTCAGACCCCAGCCGGGTACTGCCGCTGGTGGGCAACCCGCTACCGGTGCCGCCTGGGCAGATCGGCATTTACGTGAGTGAAGCCATGGTAGACCTCTACGGGGCCCGTCCAGGGGCGGTTTTTGAGCCATTTTCGGCATCTTTTAGACCTCTAGACCAATCGATACGGGCGCAAGAAGCTCCTAATTTTATAGCTAATGATACGCCGTCCAAATTTTTTGTAGCAGGCGTCTGGCGCGACTATGCGCGCCAATTCGGTTCTGTCGTTATAGGCAAAACTGACTTTGAACGCCTGACGGGTGATACCCGCGTCAACGACCTGGCACTGTGGCTGGCCCCGGGCGCGGACAGCAGCGAGGTAGAGCTTGCTGTTCGCGCAGCAGCTGACCAGTTCTCAGGGGCGGGCGGTTTGATTGAATTTGCCTCAACCCGCCAGATACGCGCCATCTCGTTGAGTATTTTCGACCGCAGTTTTGCCGTGACCTATTGGCTGCAAGGTGTGGCGATTGCGATTGGCCTGTTTGGGGTGGCGGCGAGCTTTAGCGCACAGGTGCTGGCGCGGCGCAAAGAGTTTGGTTTGCTGGCGCACCTTGGCCTAACCAGGCGACAGATTTTGACGGTGGTGGCGGGTGAAGGTGCCGCCTGGACGCTGATAGGCAGCGTGGCCGGTTTGGCGCTGGGGCTGGTGGTGTCAGCGGTGCTGGTGCATGTGGTCAATCCGCAAAGCTTTCACTGGACGATGGATTGGGTCGCGCCTTGGCTGCGGCTGCTTGGCCTGTGCACGGCTGTGGTGTTGGCGGGTACTGTTACCGCCTGGCTGGCTGGCCGGGCAGCGGCGGGGCAAGATGCGGTGCTGGCAGTCAAGGAAGACTGGTAAGCCCCAAATTAGTCACAATAAACGCTGTGCGACTCAACATAACAGGAGACCCCATGCCAGACTTTAATAGCGTCAAAGTAGCCAAAGACACCCAGAACCCGCGCATTGCCCGCTTGCAACTCAATCGCCCCGACAAGCTCAACGCCATCAGCAGCAGCATGCCGGGCGACATTCAGAGCGCCGTCAAATACCTGGAGGCCGACGACGAGGTGCACGTCATCATTGTCGAAGGCGAAGGTCGCGCTTTTTGTGCGGGTTACGATTTGAACGAATACGCTGAGGGGGTTGACCCCGCCAACATCACGGAAGATCACCCCTGCAGGCAAGAAAAAACCCCCTGGGACCCGATGGTCGATTACCAGTTGATGAAGCGCCACACCGAAGAGTTCATGTCGCTCTGGCGCTGCACCAAACCAACGATTGCGAAAGTGCATGGTTATGCGGTAGCAGGCGGCAGTGACATTGCGCTGTGCTGCGACATGCTGGTGATGGCCGACGACGCCAAAATTGGCTATATGCCCACCCGGGTGTGGGGTTGCCCCACAACCGCCATGTGGACTTACCGCATTGGCGCCGTCAGGGCCAAGCAGTTGATGTTTACAGGGGACACCATCGATGGCAGCAAAGCCGCAGAGTGGGGCCTGGCCAACATGGCAGTACCGGCAGCAGAGCTTGACAGCGCCACCGACGCGCTGGCCAACCGCATCGCGGGCGTGCCCAAGTCACACCTGATGATGCACAAGCTGGTGGTCAATCAGGTGTGGTTGTCGATGGGGCTGGAGCAAACCCAAATGTTTGCCACGGTATTTGACGGTATCACGCGGCACAACCCCGAGGGCATGTGGTTCAGGCGCCAAGCCCAGGCCGAAGGTTTTAAAAATGCCATTGAATGGCGCGACAGTGGCAGACCCATCCCTGAAGGCGATGAAGCGCGAGCACTGGTCGCCAAACTTGAAAAGCAATTGGCACAAGCCCGCGCCAAGTTGTAAGTTGCAGCGAGGATAAAGCACATGCAAAGCCCTACCGCTCCAAACACGACCTGGCTGAGCACGGCCATGGCGCGCATTGAGGCCGACTACCAGCGCAGCGCCGACACGCACCTGATCGCTTTGCCTTTGCCAACTTTCGCAGCGCGGGGCATCGATTTTTACCTCAAGGATGAATCCACCCACCCCACGGGCAGCCTGAAACACCGGCTGGCGCGGTCACTGTTTCTGTATGCGCTGTGCAATGGCATGATTCATGAAGGCTCGACCATTGTGGAGGCGTCCAGCGGCTCGACAGCGGTCAGTGAGGCCTACTTTGCGAGATTGCTGGGTTTGCCTTTTGTGGCGGTCATGCCGCGCAGCACGTCGCCTGAAAAAATTGCCCAAATTGCGCTGTACGGGGGTCGCTGCGAGCTGGTTGAAAGTGCTTCTGATGTCTATGACGTCGCGCGCGACGTCGCAGCGCAAAGCAACGGTCACTATATGGACCAGTTCACCTACGCCGAGCGCGCTACCGACTGGCGCGGCAACAACAACATTGCCGAAAGCATGTTCAGCCAGATGTCGCACGAGCGCTTTGCTATACCGCGCTGGATCGTGGTGGGCGCGGGAACCGGTGGGACGAGCGCCACGATCGGCCGCTATATGCGGTTTCAAAAGCACCATGCCGTGCATTGTCAGCTGGCGGTAGCTGATCCGGAAGGCTCGGTTTTTAGCGCCTATCACCGCACGGGTGACAAGTCATTGGCGGGTGAGG
>JBBRDA010000051.1:0-21390 GCA_038204335.1 Burkholderiales bacterium | reverse complement strand
GCAGCCAGCATGCCGGCCTGGCGCATGCCGCCGCCGGCCATCTTGCGGATGCGGTGGGCGCGCGCAATGAAGTCGCGCGAGCCGCACAGCGCCGAGCCGACCGGTGCGCCCAGCCCCTTACTGAAGCAGACCGACACGCTGTCAAAGCACTGGGCGATGCGGCGGGCTTCTGTGAACGCATCGCTGCCGGTCTGCATGGCCTGCGCGACGGAGGCATTGAACAGCCGCGCGCCGTCCAGATGCCGGTCCAGGCCTTTGTCGGCAGCCAGTTGCGTCGCCTGCTGCACATAGTCGAAAGGCAGCAGCTTGCCGCCCAGCGTGTTTTCCAGCGCCAGCAGGCGGGTGCGGGCGAAATGCGCGTCGTCGGGCTTGATGGCTGCGTCGATGTCGTCAAGGGCCAGCGTGCCGTCGCTCTGGTGGTTCAGCGGCTGCGGCTGCACGCTGCCAAACACGGCCGCACCGCCGCCTTCCCAGCGGTAGCAGTGCGCCATCTGGCCGACGATGTATTCGTCACCACGCTGGCAGTGGCTGAGCAACGCGCACAAGTTGCTTTGCGTGCCCGTAGGCACAAACAGCGCGGCCTCAAACCCCAGCATGGCCGCGATTTTTTCCTGCAAGGCGTTAACGCTTGGGTCGCCCGCAAAAACATCGTCGCCAAGCGGTGCAGCGTGCATGGCCGCACGCATGCTCTGCGTAGGCTGGGTGACGGTATCGCTGCGTAAATCAACAGTTTTAGTGATCATTTATGCCTTTAGCCCAATAGATACGGGCGCAAGCAGCTCCCGAATCAATAGCAAACATCATGCCGTTTGCACCAAAAAATTCTTCAGCATCGCATGGCCGTGCTCGGTCAGTATCGATTCTGGGTGAAACTGAACGCCTTGAATGGGCAAAGTCTTGTGGCGCACGCCCATGATCTCGCCATCTGGCGTCCAGGCCGTGATGTCCAGCACGTCCGGGCAGTTTGAGCGTTCAATCGCCAGCGAGTGGTAACGGTTGACGGTGAATTGCTCGGGCAGCCCTGCAAAAACGCCTTGCTGAGTGGTGGTGATGACGCTGGTTTTGCCGTGCATCAGCTCCTGCGCCCGCACGATATTGCCGCCAAACGCGGCACCTATCGACTGGTGGCCCAAGCAAACGCCCAGTATGGGCAACTTGCCGGCAAAGTGCTGAATGGCCGCCACCGAGATGCCGGCTTGAAGCGGCGAGCACGGCCCCGGCGACACCACCAGGCGGTCAGGCTTTTTGGCCGCGATGGCTTCAATGCTGATTTCGTCGTTACGAAACACTTCAACATCCGCCCCCAACTCGCCAAAATACTGGACGATGTTGTAGGTAAAGCTGTCGTAGTTGTCGATCATCAGGAGTTTGATTCTTTGGCTCATGATGTTTACTCCAGCCCTTCTTCAACCAGCTCCGCCGCCCTGAGCAGTGCCCGCGCTTTGGCCTCGGTTTCTTTCCACTCCAGCTCGGGTACTGAATCGGCCACCACACCAGCCGCCGCCTGCACGTACAACACTTGGTCTTTAATGATGCCGGTACGGATGGTGATGGCAACATCCATGTCGCCTGAATAGCTCAAGTAGCCGCACGCGCCGCCGTACAGGCCACGCTTGGTCGGCTCTAACTGGTCAATCACTTCCATCGCATGCACCTTGGGCGCGCCGCTGAGTGTGCCTGCCGGGAAGGTGGCTTTGAGCACGTCCATGCCCGTCATGCCATCGAGCAGCGTGCCTTCGACATTGCTGACGATGTGCATGACATGGCTGTAGCGCTCGACGGCAAAAGCCTCGGTGACCTTGACACTGCCGGTTTTGGCAATGCGGCCAATGTCGTTGCGCGCCAAGTCAATCAGCATGACGTGTTCGGCACGCTCTTTGGGGTCGTTGACCAGTTCTTGTTCGACGGCTTTGTCAGCCTCGGGAGACGAGGCGCGCGGCCTGGTGCCAGCAAGCGGGCGAATGGTCACTTTTTGACCGCCCCCCTCGCTCGCGGCCACAAGCTCCTGCCGCACCAAAATCTCCGGCGACGCCCCCACCACATGAAAGTCGCCAAAGTGGTAGTAGTACATATAAGGTGAGGGGTTCAAAGACCTCAGCGCGCGGTACAAACTGAGTGGTGACTCGGTATACCGCTTTTTGATGCGCTGGCCCACCTGGACCTGCATGAAGTCGCCCGCTTCAATCATGCGCTTGGCCTTTTCAACCGCTGCAATGTAGTCAGCCTTGGCAAAGTCGCGCTCGGCCGGGTAACCTTGGCTGGGCTTCACCACGGGCGCACTGACCGAGTATTTGAGCTGCTCTTTGAGTTCACGCAAACGTTTTTTGGCGTTGGTATAGGCCTCGGGCTGCTTGGGGTCGGCGTACACAATCATGTAAAGCTTGCCCGAGAGGTTGTCTATCACGGCCAGCTCTTCGCATTGCAGCAGCAAGATATCGGGGCAACCCAGTGTGTCGGGCGGGCACGATTTCTCTAGCTTTTTCTCGATGTAGCGAACCGCGTCGTAGCCAAAATACCCCGCCAAGCCACCGCAAAAGCGCGGCAAACCGGGGCGCAAAGCGACTTTGAAACGCTTTTGATAGTCACTGATAAAGTCCAGCGGGTTTTGTTTGGAGGTTTCAACCACCTGGCCATCGGTCACGACTTCTGTGACGGCGTCTTGACCAAAGCCAGAAGCGCGAACCAGCGTGCGAGCCGGCAAGCCGATGAAGCTGTAGCGGCCAAAACGCTCGCCCCCCACCACGGACTCCAGCAAGAAGCTGTACTTGCCTTGGTCTTTGGCAAAAGCCAGTTTTAAGTACAGCGACAACGGCGTTTCCAGGTCTGCAAATGCTTCAACCATCAGCGGAATGCGGTTGTAGCCCTGGGCAGCCAGACTTTTAAATTCAAGTTCGGTGATCACAAGGGAATCCTTCGCAATTCAGCCACCGCTCAAAGTGTGGCTTCAGTTCATTCAAAATGCGCGCCGTTTGGCGGACGCAGGCTAATTCAGATAAGAATTGAGCAGCCTCGCCATAGCCAGGCTCCCCGGTCTGCAAGACCTGGCTGGCTGGTACGGCTTTGTAGAATGATGCTTTGCGTGTGCATGAGGGCGAAGTGTATCAAACCGGATTTCACCGTTTCGCCCCGCACAAACCCTATTGCATCCCGGCAGCTAGCCGATCAAAATGAAAAAAGAAATAGAACGGTCGTTCTTTTCTCAGTTTAATACGGAGACATCCATGCGCTTTATCAAACTATTTACATCAGCCCTTGCAGCTTTGGTCGTCAGCTTTTCTTTCAGTGCAAACGCTGCCATCGTTGATGTGAACGGTGCAAAAGTTGAGGATTCCCTCGACCTGCGAGGCACCAAATTGCAGCTCAATGGCGCTGGCGTTCGCTATCGCGCTGTGTTCAAGGTTTATTCAGCTGGGTTTTATCTTGGCAAAAAGGCAGGGACGCCAGAAGAGGTTTTTGCAACGCCAGGCCCCAAACGACTGAGCATCACAATGCTGCGGGACATTGACTCCAACGAGCTGGGCAAGGCTTTTACCAAGGGCTTTGAAGATAATTCTCCAAAAGGCGAAATGTCAAAGCTGATTCCGGGCCTGATCAGAATGGGACAGATCTTTTCAGATCAGAAAAAGATGCTGGCGGGTGAGAACTTCACCATCGACTGGATTCCCGGCACGGGTACGGTCATCAGCGTGAAGGGCAAGCAGCAAGGCGAGCCGTTTAAAGAGCCCGAGTTTTATGCTGCGCTGATGCGTATCTGGCTTGGCCCCGCGCCAGCTGACTGGAAACTGAAAGACGCCTTACTCGGCAAACCCGTTTGATCAGCACAAACATTTGCAAAAACGGAGCCAGCTGGCTCCGTTTTTCATTGGGGCAAGCGCAAGTCAGCCATGGAGTCGATGTAGCCGTCAGCATCAACGCTTCGAATCGGCTCACCGTGGTTATACCCATACGTGACCAACAGTACCGGGCAGCCCGCCGCCCGGGCTGCCTGAGCGTCGTTGCTGGAGTCACCAATCATCAAGGTACGCGCAGGCGACGTGCCAAGGGCTTTGCAGGTCTGCAGCACCGGTAGAGGGTCTGGTTTTTTACGCGCAAAAGAATCGCCACCAAAAACGTGGCTAAAAAATCCGTCCAACCCTTTTAGCTTGAGTAATTCGCGGGCAAAAGCTACGGGCTTGTTGGTTAGGCAAGCCAGCTTCAGGCCGGTCTTTTGTAATGCCTGCAAACCACCCATCACGCCCGGATAAACCTGCGCATACTGGCCATTGATGCTGCGATAGTACTGCTGATACAGACCCAGGGCTTGTTGAAAATTTACTATCTTTTCAGGAGCTGCTTGCGCCCGAATTGATTGGTCTGCAGCATAATTTAATACTGAATTGACAAGGTTTTCAGAGCCCTTGCCGACGCGCAGCGCCACCACCTGCCTGTCAACCGGGTCATAACCGACGTCGCGCAGCGTCAGGTTGACAGCGACCACAAAGTCGCCCATCGTGTCGACCATGGTGCCGTCCAGGTCGATGATGGCGGCGTCAATTTGCCCAGACTGCTGGCTAGGACATGTGGTCATCAATTGAAAAGTTCGTGGCATCGCCCGAGCATTTTGCCCCGGGCAGCTCAGCGGTGCACCGGCAAGGTATTAAGCGGAACGCGCAAGTAGGTGATGCCGTTATCGTCAGCTGGCGGCATTTGCCCGGCGCGCACATTGACTTGAATGGATGGCAGGATCAGTGTTGGCATGTCTAGCGCGCGGTCCCGGGCAGTGCGCATGGCCACGAAGGCGTCCTCACCGATGCCGCCTTTTACATGAATGTTGTTGGCGCGTTGCTCGGCCACAGTGGTTTGCCACTGCGGCGCACGCGACTCTGGCGGGTAATCGTGACAGACATACACCAGCGTCTCCCCCGGCAGTTGCAAGATGCGATGGATGGAGTGGTAAAGCTGATGCGCATTGCCGCCCGGAAAATCGGCCCTGGCAGTGCCCACATCGGGCATGAACAGGGTGTCGCCGACAAATACCGCACCGTCCACACGATAGGCCATGTCGGCGGGCGTGTGGCCGGGCACCAGCAGCGCAGTGGCCTGGACGCCGCCGATCATGAAGGTTTCACCGTCCTTGAAAAGGTGGTCGAACTGGCTGCCGTCAGGGGAAAAGCTGGGCTCGAAGTTAAACACCTTGCTGAAGGTAGCCTGCACTTCGCGGATGTGTTCGCCGATGGCAATGCGCCCGCCAACGCGCTCCTTCAGGTAGTGCGCGCCCGACAGGTGGTCAGCGTGGGCATGGGTTTCAAGAATCCAGACGATATGCAGGCTGTTCTCAGCGACATAGGCCAAAACCCGGTCGGCGGATGCTGTATGGGTGTGGCCCGACTTGAAGTCGTAGTCAAGCACCGGATCAATGACCGCCGCGTGGCGGCTGGCTGAGTCCCAGACCACATAAGTCACCGTCCAGGTGGTGGGGTCAAAAAACGCTTGGGTCGTGGTTGTGAGGGTCATGACGTACTTTCAATGTATTGACAAATATTATATCTTTTGATAAAGTGATGTCAATCTAAACATTTCAGGTATTTTGATGACCACCCCCCAAGACGTGATTGACACCGACACCTTGCGCAGCGCGGCAACGCAGGCAGTTGCCGCATTAAAGCTATTGGCCAACGAGGACCGCATGCTGCTGCTTTGCCAGCTCTCTCAAGGGGAGATGTGCGTCAGTGAACTGGAGGAGCATTTGGGCATCCGTCAGCCAACGCTGTCGCAGCAGCTCGGTGTGCTGCGGACTGAAGGCGTTGTCAGCACCCGCCGCCAGGGCAAAAACATTTACTACAGCGTGGCTGACACCGCCATGCTGGAGATCGTGGCGGTGCTTTACCGCCTTTACTGCCCAAAGGAAACATCATGAACATTGACTGGAACCATTTCACGCCTTGGTCGGCACTGGCGGGTGGCGTCTTGATCGGATTGGCGGCGGCGCTGTTTTTAGTGCTCAACGGCCGCATTGCCGGTATCAGTGGGGTACTGGGTGGTCTGCTCAAACCGGTCCGCGGAGATATTGCCTGGCGCGCCGCATTTGTGTTGGGTCTGGTTGTTGCGCCGCTGGTGTATAGCCTGTTTGCAGTGCTGCCAGCGCCAGAGATCGAAGCGGGGAACGCCGCGCTCATTGCCGCTGGCCTGCTGGTTGGCGTGGGGACGCGTTACGGTTCGGGCTGCACCAGCGGCCACGGCGTCTGCGGTTTGTCGCGCCTGTCACCCCGATCGCTGGTAGCCACAGCCAGCTTTATGGGTGCCGGGTTTGCCAGCGTGTTTGTTATTCGCCACTTACTCAATACTTAAGGGTCCACCATGCTTGCATTAACCTCCTTGCTCGCCGGCCTTGTTTTTGGCTTTGGCTTGATCCTCTCCGGCATGGCGAACCCCGCCAAGGTGCTGGGTTTTCTTGACCTGTTCGGGCGCTGGGACCCATCGCTGGCGCTTGTGATGGGCGGGGCAATCGCTGTGGCCAGCAGTGTATTTTTTCTGGCGCGCAGGCGCACCATCTCGCTGCTGGGTGCGGCCATGAGGTTGCCCACAGCCAAGCACATTGACCGCCGGCTGGTCATGGGCGGCTTGTTTTTTGGCGTGGGTTGGGGCATCGCCGGATTCTGCCCCGGGCCCGCACTGGTGGCACTGGGGATGGGCGAAGGCAAGGCCGTCATCTTTGTGCTTGCCATGCTGGGCGGCATGGCTCTGTTTGAGGTTCTAGAACTCCTCAAACAACACAAAACACCGCGCACCAAGCAGGCGCACTAAAGGTGCTTATGACGACTACCGTCACATGGTTTGCCGCCATCGCTACCCTGCTCCCCCTGCTGGTGTATGAGGTGGTGCTTGCGCTGAAACAGCGGCGCGCGCCCCAGCGACTGGCCAGAAGCGCCCATGCGTCGCTTCGAGAAGAATGGTTTGCGGCGGTGTCTGCGCAACCGGGCTCGGAAATTCTTGCCGTGCAGACGCTGCGCAACTCACTGATGTCGGCCACCATGACGGCCTCAACGGCGGTACTCGGCCTGCTGGGCACCATCACACTGGCAGCCCCTACTTTGCGCACCAGCCTGGGCGAATCCGGCGTAGAAGGACTGGTTTTAACCCCGCGGCTGATGATTGAGCTGACCTTGATGATGCTGCTTTTTGCCTCGCTGGTGTGCTCGGCAATGGCGGTACGCTACTACAACCACGCCAGCTTCATCTGCGCCATGCCCGTCGGCTCAGCAAGTCGTAAGCAATGGTCTGCCAACGGCACGGCTTATGTACGCCGAGCCGGTATCCTTTACAGCTGGGGGCTGAGGCACCTGCTGCTGGTCGCACCGGTTGTGGCGTTCATCCTTCACCCGCTGGCGGGGCCAACCACCGCCATCGGCATGTTGGTGGTGCTGCGCAGCTTTGACCACATGAAAATCAGCGGCACAGACCAGTCGCCCGTCCCTTGAACCAGCCAGCTAGGGCGGCCCAATACCCACCGCGTCAAGCCTTGAGCGCGCCCCGCATCGCGTCAATCACGCCCTTGTAATCCGGCTTGCCAAAAATAGCGCTGCCCGCCACAAAGGTATCTGCGCCAGCAGCAGCCACTTGAGCGATGTTCTCCAGCTTGATGCCGCCATCAACTTCGAGCCGGATGTCTTTGCCAGACACATCAATGCGTTTGCGAACGTTTTCAATCTTGCGCAGGGCGCTATCAATAAATGACTGGCCGCCAAAGCCGGGGTTGACACTCATGATCAAAACCAGATCGATATCGTCAATCACCCAGTCCAGCACATCGAGCGGCTCAGCGGGGTTGAAGACCAGGCCGGCCTTGCAGCCCTTGCCTTTGATGGCTTGAATGCTCCGGTGCACGTGACCAGACGCGTCGGGGTGAAAACTGATGAGGTCAGCGCCTGCATCGGCAAATGCGGCGGCCAGCGCGTCAACCGGTTGCACCATCAAATGCACATCAATCGGTACGGCGCTGCCATCCGCCCGTTTGGCATGGGGCTTGAGAGCGCTGCAAATCATCGGGCCGAAGGTCAGATTGGGGACGTAATGGTTGTCCATCACGTCGAAATGAATCCAGTCAGCGCCTGCCGCTATCACGGCTTTGACCTCATCGCCCAGCCGCGCAAAGTCGGCGGACAAGATAGACGGGGCAATTCGGTAGGTGGGTTTGGAAGGGGGGGGAGTAAAGCTCATGTCTGAATTGTGCAACATCCAATGCCAGTTAACATGAGATTCAAAAGCAGCCCGAAAGCAGCCACTCAGGCCTCCACCATGCCCCAAAATCAAAAGTACCAATTCAGCTGTGCCGTCAAGGCGCAATACATTCCCGAGCAATCGGCTCCTGGCGAGAGCATCTACGGTTTTGCCTACACAGTCACCATTACCAATACCGGACAGGTTGCGGCGCAGTTGATTTCCCGCCACTGGGAGATTGTGGACGCCAATGGTCATATTGAAGAAGTCAAAGGTTTGGGCGTGGTGGGCAACCAGCCACTGCTCAGGCCGGGTGAGTCGTTTCAATACAGCAGTGGATCACGCCTGCGCACGGCCACAGGTGCCATGCATGGCACTTACTTTTGTGTAGCTGAAGACGGCGAGCGCTTTGAAGCGCTGATTCCCATGTTTGTCTTGGAAGCCAGCGGCAACGCGCCCGCTGGCCGCACGCTGCATTGAATGAAGGACCTGCGCACACTGCTAGCCCGGCTGGACCCAAAGGCCGACTTGGCCGCGCGCCATGTCTGGCTGATTTCGCTGTTCGAGTGGCTGCGGGGTGATGAAAGCTCGATAGAGGCCACGATTTCAAGGCTGCAAACATTTATCGATGCGGTGCAGGCGCAGCCCGAGTTGCAGCAACGCCTAAGAGACTGGTGGCAAGTCTTGATGCAAACGGTTGACGTGACGACGCTGTTGGCGGACTTTGGTTTTGCGCCGCGTACGGCGTTTGTGAGCGAGCTGGCCGACCGCCTGCGTCGCAAAATATTACCCGGCACGCCCGAGACCATTGATGCGGCCGAGCTCTTTGCGCTGGTGGCACCTTCGCGTTTTGATGCGCATTGGCTGACCGCCATACCTGACGCGCAGATGGACTCATTGGTCGCCCTGCTGTCTGGCGATAGGCGCAAGGACACATTGATCTGGCAGCACAACCTGATGGACGCGCTGACCTATTGCACGGCCCAAATCCGCGCCACCGGCTTTGCGCCCGAGCTACGCCTGCGGATGGACAGGGCCAACGACGATGACCGGGCTTTTCACCCCCTGTCCAATGACCTGGCTGAGTTGCGGCACATCTTTTTCGATCCGGCGCAGGGCGATGAAGAACTGAAAGCGGCGATAGCGAAACTGCGCGCCCGGCTGGAGACCTGTCGTCAGGCCGTCAATGGGGTGTACACGCACTTTGACGACAACGGTATTTCTGTCGGTATGGTGTTCATGCTGCGTCAGTTGCGCGAGCGCATTGTTCGGGTGCGGGAATTATTGGACACCTTGACATCAGCCACGCCCGCGCCAGCGGCCATCAAACTGCTGGCCCGCCGCGTCACGATTGGGCAAGACAGCAAAAGCATTGGCGCACTCATCAGAACCAACTCAACCTTGCTGTCTGCAAAGATGGCTGAGCGCAGCGCGGAAACCGGTGAACACTACATCACGCGCGATAAAGCCGAATACCGGCAAATGCTTGGCAAGGCCATGGGCGGCGGCGCAGTCACTGCGCTGACCACGCTGCTTAAATTTGCGGTCGTCGGCCTCGGGCTATCGGCATTTTGGAACGGCTTTGCGTCGGGGTTTGTCTATGCGGCGAGTTTCGTATTGATCCAGCTGTTGCATCTCACATTGGCGACCAAGCAGCCGGCAATGACGGCACCGGCAATGGCCGCAAAACTCAAGGACATCGATTCAGCCCATGCCATCAGCGATTTTGTCGACGAAGTCACCCACTTGGTGCGCTCTCAGGTGGCTGCGGTTTTTGGCAATGTGTTGATGGTGGTCCCCGCGGTGCTGCTGGTAAACGTGATCGTGCTGCTGCTTATCGGCAGACCCATGATCTCGCCGAAAGAGGCCGAGTATGTATTGCAGTCACTGTCTTTGCTTGGTCCCACGCTTTTATGGGCAGCTTTTACCGGGATGATTCTTTTCGCCTCGAGCATGGTCGGAGGCTGGTTTGAAAACTGGTTTGTACTGCACCGGCTTGATTCCGCAGTTGCCCACAACCCACGCTTTACGCGGGTGCTGGGCGCAGGGCGCGCGGGCCGATGGTCTGCTTTCATGCGGGAGAACAGCTCAGGGTTTGCATCAAATATTTCACTCGGCTTTATGCTTGGCCTGATCCCGGCATTCACTGGTTTTTTCGGTTTTGAGCTGGAAGCACGCCACGTCACGTTGTCTGCCGGGCAACTTGCTGCGGCAGGCGCAGCACTCGGGCTGGAGGCCTTCAGGCAACCGCTGGTGTGGTGGTGTATTGCAGCTATCCCGCTGATTGGCGCCTTGAACCTGTCAGTGAGCTTTTACTGCGCATTTCGCCTAGCGCTACAGGCGCATAACGTCAGCGGTATTGACCGGGCTCGCATCAGAGGTGCGATCTGGGCGCGTTGGCGCAGTGCGCCAGGTAGTTTTTTTGTGCCTCAGTAGCAAAGATCGACTTACTAAGCGATGCTCAGCTTGTAAGTTTTTTTTCAGACAGTTACGACTCTTGCGTTGCCGTCCTACACAAAGAAGACTGGAACGCCAGTACCCTCCAAGGTCACTTTGAGAGGTATTTTTGACTCAGAACCTTTTGAATATTTGGGCCGAGTGGATCAAGCCATCGGCGGGGTTGGCCATCGTGCAGTGGTCTGTGCTGCTGGCGCTGGCAGCGGCAGCTGGTCATCTCGTGCAGCGCTATGCCGGTTTGCCAAAAGTCATCGGTTACTCGGTGATTGGTGCCGTGGCGGGCTTTGCCGGTTTTACCGGTGCGGTCTGGCCGCTACAAGGTACTGGACTTTTCCTGCTGGAACTGGGCGTGGCGGTGGTCCTGTTTGAAGCAGGTGGGCGGATACCGCTGCGCTGGTTCAAGTACAACCCGATGGTGCTGGTGCAAAGCCTTTTGGAATCAGCGTTGACCTTGATCGCCGTCTACTACGCCCTGCACTGGATGGGCGTGCGTGATGAGGTCGCCCAGCCGCTGGCCATGCTGGCTATGGCGGCATCTCCCGCCGTGCTGTCGCGGGTGCTGATCGACACCCGTGCTTCTGGCCCGGTCAGCGAGCGGGCGATGGTGCTTTCGACCCTGAGTACGCTGTACGCTTTGAGCCTGTGCAGCGCCAGTGCGGGCTTGATGGCTCGCGGTGAAAAAGTGCTGGGCCCGATTACCTTGACGGGCAGCTTTTACCCAGTGCTGGTGGTCCTGGGTCTGTCCGTCGTGGTGGGTGCCGCTTTAGCGCTGGTGCTGCGCAGTGCGTTGCGTGTCATGAGCCCGACCAGCGAAAACACAGCAATTTTGCTGTTGGCGGTGATTGCAGCAGGTGCGGCGCTGGCAGCGCACTTTGGCGGCTCAGCGCCGTTGGCAGCGCTGCTTGGCGGCATGCTGCTCAAGCAGCTCAACCCGCGCCCTTGGTCCTGGCCTCGGCAAATGGGTACCGCATCGAGCATGTTGACGATGCTTATGTTTGTTTTGGTATCGGTGGTGGCGGCGCAGGCCGATTGGGGCGGCCCGGTGGCAGCACTGGTTGCTGTACTGGTTGGCGCGCGCATCGTGGCGAAAATAGCCGGTGTGGCGCTCGGCAACCTGGGCAGTGCTGCAAGTTGGCAGCAAGCGCTATGGGTAGGCTGTGCGATGTCCCCGATGTCGTCTGTCGCGCTGCTTTTGGTATCGACTTTTATGGTGGCGTCGCCGATTCTCGGCAAGCAGATTGCCAGCATTGCGCTACCCGCCATTTTGCTTATGGAAGTACTTGGAGCAGTACTCGCGACTGTGGCCATTACCCGCGCCGGTGAAAGCTCGCGGCCACCCAAGTTGCAAGTACGCACAGCGTCCAAAGGGCCAATTTATGAGTCTTGAGCCGTTTCAAAAATCAGATGCGCTGTCGCTCGGTGTTGAGCTGGAGCTGCAGCTCGTCAACACCCATGACTACGACCTGGCTCCGTATGCCGAGGACATGCTCCGGCTGATGAAAAAAATACCGTTGCCCGGCGCGGTGGTGCCCGAGATGACATCAAGCATGATAGAAATCTCAACCGGCGTGTGTCAGTCGTCATCGGAAGTACTGGGGCAGCTTTCGCAAATTCGCGATGCGCTGGTCAAAAGCGCAGACAAGCTGAACATCGCCATTGTGGGGGGCGGCACCCACCCTTACCAAGCATGGCACGAGCGGCGCATCTATGACAAACCGCGTTTCAGGGAGTTGTCCGAACTGTACGGCTACCTGTCCAAACAGTTCACTATTTTTGGCCAGCACGTGCATATAGGTTGCCCCGATGCCGATACCGCACTGCTGACGCTGCACCGCATGTCGCGCTACATCCCGCACTTTATTGCGCTGTCGGCGTCTAGCCCTTATGTGCAGGGGCAAGACACCGCCTTTGACTCGGCCCGGCTCAATTCTGTTTTTGCTTTCCCCATGTCAGGCCGCGCACCATTTGTCTTGACTTGGGACGACTTCACGACTTACTTCAACAAGATGACCCATACCGGCGTGGTCAAAAGCATGAAAGATTTTTATTGGGACATCAGGCCCAAGCCCGAATTTGGGACGATTGAAATCCGCGTCTTTGACACACCGCTAACTGTTACCCGTGCGGCTGCCTTGTCAGGTTTTGTACAGGCGCTTGGTGCGTGGTTCATGGAAGACCAGCCCTTCATGCCGCAGGAAGACGACTATTTGGTTTACACCTACAACCGCTTTCAGGCCTGCCGCTTCGGACTGGACGCGGTCTATGTTGACCCTGTCACGGGTAAGCACATGCCGCTGCGCGAACACATCTGGCTGACCTTCAGGCAGATTGAGGTGCATGCCCAGCGGCTCGGCGCCGCCTCATTCATCAACATGCTGCACAGCGGTGTGGAGCGCGGCCAGAACGATGCCCGGTGGCTGCGCGAAAAGCAGGCTGACGAAAACCTGCTGGCTGAAGTGGTGCGGCAGGCAGCGCAGCGCTTTCGGGGCGATGCGGCGTATGGGCAGGGCTAGGCTAGTGTCGAGGGAGGTATCCTTAGGCGCATGAGCGAATTTGACCTGATTGCCCGCTACTTCACCCGTAAGCCCCGTAAAGCCGATATCGGCGTGGGTGACGACTGCGCGCTGATCAACCCAACGCCCGGCATGCAGTTGGCTATATCAAGTGACATGCTGGTTGAAGGTCGCCACTTTTTCAGTGATGTGAGTCCCTACGCCCTCGGCCACAAGGCATTGGCAGTCAACCTGAGCGACCTGGCGGCTTGTGGTGCAGCGCCCGTGGCTTTCACACTGGCATTGGCGTTGCCCCGGATTGATGAGGCCTGGCTGCAAGAGTTTTCTAACGGCCTCTGGGCGCTAGCAGACGCGCATGGCTGCGAATTGATTGGCGGCGACACCACGCAAGGCCCTCTCAACATTTGCATCACCGTGTTTGGCGAGGTACCGCGCGGCCAAGCGCTTTTGCGATCGGGTGCACGCGACGGCGACGACATCTACGTCAGTGGCAATCTGGGCGACGCGCGGCTGGCCCTTGACGCGCTACAGGGCCGTATTGACTTAACACCCGACATCCTGGCTAGCGCCAGGCTGCGGCTGGAGCAACCCACGCCCCGCGTCGCGTTGGGCACATCCCTTCGCGGCATTGCCACATCGGCGATTGACATCAGCGACGGGCTGGCAGGGGACTTGGGTCACATCCTGAAAGCATCCGCAGTGGGTGCCAAGGTGGACACAGACATTACTATGAATTTAATAGCTGCTTGCGCCCGTATTGATTGGTCAAATGGCCGATTTGATACTGAAAAACGGCTTCAAACAGTGTTTTCAGGCGGTGATGACTACGAATTAGCCTTTACCGCGCCGCCAGCAGCGCGCCCTGCCGTGGCAGCCGCAGCCATCAACAGCCAAACGCCAGTGACACGCATCGGCGTGATAGAAAGCCAGGCTGGTCTGCGGCTGGTCGATGGTAGCGGCCGGCCTGTCCAAGGTCATCTCGCTTCGTTTGACCACTTCGCGGTGTGAAAGGCTGGGACGTCAAGGGACGTTAAAATCAGGGTTTTCCCTTCTCGCCCTTACTCGGCCTGTTTTACCTCCATGAGCGCTTTCAACGAAGAACGTGTACTGTCCGTCCACCACTGGACCGATAAATTGTTCAGCTTCACGACCACGCGGGACGAGTCCATGCGCTTTAGCAATGGGCATTTCACGATGATTGGGTTGAGGGTCAATGACAAACCGCTGCTTCGCGCTTACAGCATCGTCAGCGCGAACTACGAAGATCATCTGGAGTTTTTAAGCATCAAGGTACCCGACGGTCCGCTGACATCACGCCTGCAGCACATCAAAGTGGGCGACTCCGTCATCGTCGGTAAAAAGCCCACCGGCACCCTGCTGATTGACTATTTACTGCCAGGCAAGCGGCTGTATTTGCTGTCTACTGGCACGGGCCTGGCGCCCTTCATGAGCATCATTCGCGACCCAGAAACCTACGAGGCTTTCGAGCAAGTGGTGCTGGTACACGGCGTGCGCGAAGTCAAAGAGCTGGCCTACCATGACCTGGTCACCAAAGATTTGCCGCAGCACGAGTTTTTAGGCGAAATGATCGGCAAACAACTGCTCTACTACCCCACCGTCACGCGCGAGTCTTACAAGAACACAGGCCGCATCACGGACCTGATGATCAGCGGAAAGATATTTGAGGACCTCAAGCTCTCCGCTTTGAACCCCACCACAGACCGCGTGATGCTTTGCGGCAGCCCTGACATGCTGAAGGACCTGAAGGTCATGCTGGAAGGCAAGGGTTTTAAAGAAGGCTCGACGTCCAAGCCTGGCGATTTTGTGATTGAAAGGGCTTTTGCTGAGAAGTGATGCCCTCAGGTGGCCATCACGGATCGCATTCTGCTCCAATCGTGCGCCGCCAGCACGTCGATGACCCGTTCTTGGTTGGCCGTGACTGGCCGCTCAGCCTGCAGAAATACCCCAACATTGCGCAAGATCGGAAAGTCTGGTGTGGCCGCATAAGCCAAATTTGCCGACTGCGCAGTAGATATAGGCATAAATGCAACGCCCATGTTGGCGCGGACGAAGCTCTGAATCCAATCCTCGCGCTCCGACTGCTGAACCACGTCAAGTATGATCCCGCGCTGGCGTAAGCAATGGCTGATATACGAAGAGTACTCGCACAACATCCGATCGCAATAGTGCTCACGGTGTAGCTCTGCGACATCGATGTGTTGGCGACCACTGAACCGGTGGTCACCACCGAAAGCCACCACGTAACCTTCGCTGTAAAGTGGGGTAACTTTGAACCGTTTCGGGATCTCGTAGGCTGAGCACATGACGCCCAAATCGATATCCCCACGATCGAGCAAGTCTGTCAATGATTCAAAACTGCCTTCGTGAAAACTCAGCCCAAACAGGGCTTGCCCGTCTTGGCTATCCATGAAGCCAGGCAACAGTTGTTCGAAATTAATCGAACACATAACACCGACCCGCACCAACTCCTTTTGCTCTCGCGTAAAGCGACCCGCCAGTTGATGGGCCTCATTCGTACTTTCATAAATTTGGCGGAAACTCGGCAGCATCACACTACCAAGATCGGTGAGTTGTACGGTGTTCTTGGCACGCTCGAAAAGCCGACCTCCCACAGCCTCTTCGAGCCGCTGAATTGCCTTGGTAAGTGCCGGTTGGGAGATAAATGACCGTTCAGACGCCCGCGTGAAATTCAGCGTATCGGCCAAGGCCAGAAAGTAACGAATCTGATACAGCTCCATGGACCTTAATGTAGTGTCAAAAAATGGCAGTCGATATAACCTGTATTCATAGCGCTATGAATTTTTGTCACTTCCTCTGACTTCAGGGCTTGCATAAGATTCGCGCGTCGAGCAAGCCAAATCTGACTGAGACTCCAGTGACTGTCAGCGCATGTTCGCCAATGACGAAAGGCACCTGCAAGGATGCCTTAGTTATCGTACAGAAACATTTACTTCCTTTTTGGAGCCAACCGCATGAAGCCTTCTCATACCGCCAGCCTATTATTTGCATCACTGTTGTTATCTTTTGCCGGGGCCGTACATTCCCAAACCGCTGGCCCGAGTCGTGAAATGGTGAAAATGGACCGCGATACTTTCCTGTCCATGTTCAATTGGGACGAACGAATCAGCGACTGGGTTCTCAAATCCGGCATGATTCCTCCAAAAGGGGTGAAATCACGCGAAGAGGTTCGCGCCATGCGCGACGAGTTCCTATCGATGAATGTCTGGAATGAACGCACCTCCGATTGGGACCCAATTGGCGGCGCCAAGCCCCGGAGCATGAGCACCTTGACTCGCGACCAAGTGGTGCTTGAAGCGAACATGTTCAATATGACACACCGCTTCGAGGAAGCCAACAGCAAGTGGGTCAAAATTATGAAAAAGTAAGGAGCTGGTCTGACTTGCAAACCAAAAGCAAGCCCGATCCGTCTCTCGAATTTCCGCATGTGTCACTGCATCCTGTAAGCTAACTCTTGAAGACACCTTTGAAGGGTGATGGTTCCATCGCTTTTGGGCGGATTGGCAGACACGTTCCACGCAACAAAAAGGAGCCCTCGGGCTCCTTTTTGTTGCAGCCCCGGGCCCAGATACAACGTCTATGTTTTTGGAAATACGTTGAAGCCCTACAAATTATCTTCGGGCACGAATGGCTCCAAGAATGTACCCAACCAGCGGCTCCACCAGATCGAATCGGGTTCACTCGTCATTATTTTTTCTCCGTTGCTGTCAGGCGCAACCCATTCAAACTCGCCATCCGAACGCAAATGAACCTGATAAGCACTGTGCAAACGGTCAATTTCTATCAGACGAAAAAGCTCGTTCGCCAACTGCGGACTGTCGATCACCGCTCCAAATTCCGTGTTGATGGTTGCAGAGCGTGGACTCAGATTCATTGATCCCAAGTACGACATCCGCTTATCAATCACAACTGCTTTTGAATGCAATCTCCCCAGCGTTTTGCTCATTAAAAGTGATTGCATGTTTTCCTTCACCCGTTGATAACTCAACTCATAAAGCTCAACCCCCAGCTTTAAAAGGGGCTTGCGGTAACGTGAATACCCGAGATGAACGATCGGCTCATCGGTCGATGCGAAGGAATTTGTCAGTACGCTGACCGACACTTGTCGGTTGCGCAAATCAGTAAACAGCTTCATACCATCTTTACCGGGTACGAAGTAAGGTGAGGAAATGACGACCTCTTGTTTGGCCAGGTTGATAGCCTCGAACACATTGTAGGTAACGCTGGTTTCAAGCAGGTCACCGCCAACCATGCCGTCGAAAGGCTTGTCAGGATGGTCTGCAAACACATACGCAGAGGCCCAGATCAGGGGCACAGCACCCATATCTAGTTCTGGGCCAATGGGCCCATACCCCAGCACATCACGGTCCTGCCGTGGTACGGGCCGCAGATTTGGAGTGGCGGAGGTCGCCTCTTCAAAGCTCGCCCTTTTTTGATCCACGGTTTGCTGCAAGCGGACAATGGTTTGCAGCGGATACACAATTTCGCTATTCCAATAGCGGTCAAACAGCGATTGCAGCGGTGACAGTACTTGGCCAACAACCAATGCATCCAAGTCCACAAAGTTATTCGATTCTTTCCGTAAAAAATACTCGTCAGCTATATTGCGTCCGCCAATGATCGCCCAAGCGCCGTCGGCGATAAACATTTTGTTGTGCATTCTGAAATTAATGCGCCCCCAATCAAACGGAGCAGCGAGAAAGCGCCCTAAAGGGCCTAAGCCTCGGGCTCTCAAGAACGGATTGAAGAGCCGAACCTCAACATTAGGGTGAGCCGCAAAACCAAGCAACAGTTCGTCAGCGCCCGCAGTGTGCAGGTCATCGAGCAGCAGTCGGACACGGACTCCACGTTTGGCGGCATCATGCAATTGCAAAAGCAGCCACTTGCCCGTGTCATCGTTGGCAAGATGAAAGTACTGCACGTCGATCGTCGCCTGGGCACGTTTGGCGAGTTGTCCACGCGCGTCTAGGGCAAATGTTCCTAAAGGTAGCAGCCTGAAGCCGCTGTCTTCAGGTGTCGGTTGACCGATCCCAGCGATGCGAGCCAGCTCGGTACGTTTGTCGGAGGGCACAGCATGCGTTTCGATAGCGGTACGGTCTATGACCGGAAGACTGCTACAGCCGCCGAGCACAAGGAGAGCAGCAACTAATAATCCGGTGCATTGGCGAGAGAAAAACAAAGTCACGTTTGCTAAACACCGAGTGTTGGTATTCACGCTCAATATGGCCGGCATGTGCTGACTCCATGAAATTTATAACAATTCCTGTTCATTGACAGCAGCACTCTGTGAACCGAGTCATCGTGTTTTAGGAGGACGGCCACTTTTGACTGCTGCGCGTACTTCGCGCAACTGCAAAGCCATCCATGCAGCACTGGGCACCGGCGCCTGTGTACCGCACTGAACCAAGTAAGGCTTACCGCTCATGCTGCTTTTTGTTGCGCCGCCTGCTACGAAGTCTTCAGCCGAGCCGATCAACTGTTGTTCAAGCAAATACCGATATTTCTTGTCAAGATGTTCCCGCGCCTGTGGCGCCTCGTACCAGGATCCGTTGCGTTGAAATCGGCAACCGGACACAGCTAGCCGCGTCAGAAGTTGTTCAATTTCGCCTGCACCGACTAAGTCGAGTTCAGCGGCAAAAGCCTCACTAGCGCAAAACATGTTCGTAGCAATAACCAGCACAAGCATGACTTTGAGTGGAGTTTGAAAGTGCATGTGGGTTACTGTAGTTAGCAAGAATAGCCTCAGGCGTCTGCAGGTATTCTTAAAAATTTCATAGGTCCATAACAACAAGTTATCAGTGCATTTCCTACGGTCCGAATCGCACTATTGAACGTCGGGTCAGATGGTCTGCGCGAGTTGAGTCACGAGTTCAAGAGAATGAGAGACGCCAAGACCAACAGCGCAATCACCCGGCAAGCAGGGTCTCGTGGCGTTAGCCGACCGTTGAAGGCAGTTAACGCAGGGTTTACTGCCTTCGCGGAAGTTCGGTTCGCCGGAGCACTGCTGGTTGCTTGGCCGTCTGCGGCCTAACAACTTGAGAAACTGGAATCAGCCTAGGCTAAAGCTTTTGGCGCTGACGAGACCACCGCGATTCCATATCGAGTGCGTGGGCCAGCCCCGCTGAGGCCAGGAACAAGACAATCCAAGGCCAACCAACATCGGCCAGTGAGCAGCGCAGTGCAAACATCAAGAACAAGCCTGACAGCATATTTGAGAAGAAGTCGCGCGGGGCCAAGCCGCGGCCGGTGATGCGGTGATAGGCGAACAGGACTACGATCTCCATCAGGGTCAGCGCGATGACGGCGTCCACCAGATGACTGATGGAGAATAACCCGAGTACTTCATGCATGCTAGGAGCTGTCAAATCAGCCGCGTCAAGACCTGATGCCGATCATCAAGCAGCCTGGCGCAGCACCGCGATGTTAGCTGCAACAGCTGATGGCTTGCTCAAACGTCAATCATCAAACCTTGGCCAGCCCCATGAGGTGGGCCATGTCCTTGAAAAAGATACGGACGTGGGCCATCGGTTTGGCGCGCACCAGCTCTTTGTTCATGTAAGCGTCAAAGGTGAGTTGCTGAACGTCCTTGTCCTCGCACATTTTTACAAACCGCTCGCGACGTTTTTCACCGCCGTACCAGAACCATTGCATGATGCCCAGCACCAGAAAGACCTTTCCGTGTGCCCGCATAAAGCGTTTGCGCGCCATACGCAACGCTCGCGGATTGCCGGTTTGCAGCAGATCTTCAACCGCATCAGCAGCCAGTCGCCCGCCGTACATGGCGTAGTAGATGCCTTCCCCCGACGCGGGTGCAACCACACCCGCCGCATCGCCCGCTACCACGACATAACGGCCATTGTCCCAGCACTTTAGCGGCTTCATGGGCAAGGGCGCACCTTCTCGGCGCAGCACTTCGGCGTCTTTCAGCCCGGCGGCTTCGCGCAGGCTGGTAACGGCGCCTCGCAAAGAGAATCCCTTGTCGGCGCTACCGGTACCAATGCTGAGCGTGTCGCCGTGCGGGAACACCCAGCCATAAAAATCCGGTGATAGCTTGCCCTGGTAGTAGACATCGCAGCGCGAAGCGTCGTAGCCAGCGGGCTTAGTGGCTGGGGCGCGCACAATTTCGTGATACGCGAATACGCAGGGCATGTCTTTGGCACCGGGGATGGCCTCGCGGGCCACACCAGAGCGGGCACCGTCGCAGCCGATCACGCTGCGTGCACGCACGCTTACCGGAACACCATCGCCACGGCTATGCCGGTCACGGGCGTGGTAGTGGACGACGCAGGTGCCATCTACATCACGCGTGAATTTGTCAAAGTTGCCGATGCGCCTTTCGGCTCCGCTGGCAGCAGCGCGCTCGCGCAGCCACTCGTCAAACTCGTGGCGATCCACCATACCGACAAAGCCGCCTTCAATGGGGATGTCTACCCGCTTGTCGCTGGGCGCCACCATACGGGCGGACGTTGCCTTGGCCACCAGCATGTGGTCTGGAATTTCAAAGTCCTTGATGAGACGCGGTGGAATAGCGCCGCCACACGGTTTGGTGCGTCCAGCCCGGTCAAGCAGCAGTACCTTGCGCCCCTTGCGCGCCAAGTCTTGCGCTGCAGTTGCGCCTGCAGGTCCGCCGCCAACAACAACCACATCAAAAGTTTCCAGCATATTCATGTCATCACCTCTTTCATAGGAGTATTCGGAGCTTCACGGCACCAGCATGTCCGCGTCACGTTGACGGAGTCAAGACTATTCATGACCCAGCCTGTATCAAACCGCGCAACGCAAAGGCGCTGACCATCATGCCCGCCACAAACAGCGGTACACCAAAGCCGCTGTACCAAAGCGCACGTTCGGTGACGCTCGCCAAGAACCGCCGCATCATGACCAACTGGGCCAACATCAATCCAGCGATGGCAGCCGCGTGCATGGGTTTGCCCCAGCTAAGCAACAACGCCAACACCACCACCTGCGACGCAATCATGATGGCGCAAGCGACCCAGGCCGCTCTCTGCACCCCCAACTGCACTGGCAATGAGCGCACCCCCATTTGCCGGTCGCCATCGACGGCCTTGAAATCATTCAGCGTCATGATGCCGTGGGTACCCACGCTGTACAAAATCGCCAGCAGCAGGGAGCGGCTATCGGGCATCACGCCGCCGGCCATAACAGCCGCGCCAGTGGCCCAGGC
>JBBRDA010000050.1:0-21441 GCA_038204335.1 Burkholderiales bacterium | reverse complement strand
GGATTTTTTGGGCTTTTAAATAGTAGGCGTCGTAATAGCCGTGCGACAACACATAGGTGCCGATCATGATGCGGCGCGTGGCTTCGTCGCCAAAACCGTCGGAGCGCGACTTTTTGTACATGTCGTTCAGGTCGGTGTAGTGCGCAGCGCGGTGGCCGTATCGCACACCGTCAAAGCGGCTCAGATTGCTGCTGGCCTCAGCAGGCGCAATAACGTAGTACACCGGAATCGACAGCTCGGTCAGCGGTAAATCCACTTCGACCAAGGTTGCGCCCAGTTTTTCGTACTCAGCCAGGGCAGCCCGAACGGCCTGCAGCACGTCTGGCGCACATCCAGCGCCAAAAAACTGCTTCGGAAGCCCGATTTTTAGGCCTTTTAAGGTGCCATTTTGGTCTAAATCGCCCTGTTTTCGGGCGCAAGCAGATATTAAATCAATAGCGTAGTCTGTCACTGGCAAATCCAGTGATGTCGAGTCTCTGTCCAAGTCTGGCCCAGCCATGGCAGACAGCAGCAATGCGCAGTCCAGTGCGCTGCGAGCCATCGGCCCCGCCTGGTCCAGGCTGCTGGCAAACGCCACCATGCCGTAGCGCGAGCAGCGGCCATAGGTGGGTTTGATGCCGGTGATGCCCGTCAGTGAGGCTGGCTGGCGAATCGAGCCGCCCGTGTCCGTGCCTGTAGCTGCCGGAATCAAGCGCGCAGCGACCGCTGCCGCCGAACCGCCCGACGAACCGCCGGGTATCCGCGTGACATCCCATGGGTTTTTGGCCGGTTTAAAGGCGCTGTTTTCATTGCCTGACCCCATGGCGAATTCGTCGCAATTGAGCTTGCCCAGCGTGACCATGCCAGCTTGCGCAAGTTTGCTCACGACAGTCGCGTCAAACGGGCTGCGGTAGTTGGCCAGCATCTTTGAGCCGGCGGTGGTTGGGAAGTCCCGCGTCACAAACACATCTTTGTGGGCCAACGGCACGCCAAGCAGTGGCGTGCGTTCGCCTGCAGTCAGGCGCACATCGGCTGCTTTGGCTTGCGCCAGAGAGACGTCGGCATCCACCGCCAAAAACGCGCCCAACTGCTCGCCTTTGACGCGATTCAAAAAATGCTGGGTAACCTCAACGCTGCTGACTTGCCCACTCGACAGTTGGGCGGCCAGGTCAAAGACGCTCAGGTCGTGTAAATCTAAGCTGGTTTGAAGGGTGCTCATTCAATCACCTTTGGCACTAAAAAGAGGCCGCGTTCAACCGCGGGCGCGCTGCGCTGGCTGGCCTCGCGCTGGTTCGGCTCGCTGGCAATGTCGTCGCGCAAACGCAGGGCCACATCGCCCAAAATAGCTGCCGGATGGGCCAGCGGCTCTACGCCGTCGGTGTTGACGGCTTCCATTTGTGCCACCAGTGTAAAAAAGCCGTTCAGTTGGCCTAGTACGCGATCGATTTCATCGGGGCGCAGTTCAAGCCGCGCCAGGTTGGCGACTCTCGCAATGTCGTGGGGTGTCAGTGCCATCTTGGGTGGGGGTGTGGGTGGGTGTGTCTCTAAGATAAAAAAACAGCTGAAATCAGGTGTAACCAAGCGCTAATCAGGGGGAAACCGCGGGATTGTCCTAGGGGGGATGCGTTATTATCCTGCCTTTGGTGTGAATTCGAAGCCAGTTGCACCCTTTAGGCGCTTTTTAGCTGCCTGAAACGGGTTTGCGTCAGAGCTGGCTTCGACGTCGTGCTCACAGATTCATTACACAGGCGTTTGCGCAAAAGCAGTTTGCGCAGGCCCTAACCGGACTTTTGACCATGTTTGAAGCTTTCCGTCGGTACGTTTCCACCGACCTGGCCATTGACCTTGGCACCGCCAATACCCTGATTTATGTCCGCGATCGCGGCATCGTACTTGACGAACCATCGGTCGTCGCGATTCGCCACGAAGGTGGTCCTCAAGGCCGTAAAACCATTCAAGCTGTGGGCCATGAAGCCAAAGCCATGCTCGGCAAAGTGCCCGGCAACATCGAGGCGATCCGCCCCATGAAAGACGGCGTGATCGCCGACTTCACAGTCACCGAGCAAATGCTCAAGCAGTTCATCAAAATGGTCCATCCGCGCAGCTTTTTCAAGCCCAGCCCGCGCATCATCATTTGCGTGCCTTGCGGTTCCACCCAAGTTGAGCGCCGTGCGATTCGTGAAAGCGCTCTGGGCGCTGGCGCACGTGACGTGTATCTTATTGAGGAGCCAATGGCCGCAGCCATTGGTGCCGGTTTGCCAGTCAGCGAAGCCAGTGGTTCGATGGTGGTAGACATCGGTGGTGGAACGACCGAAGTTGGCGTGATTTCGCTGGGCGGTATGGTGTACAAAGGCAGTGTTCGCGTCGGCGGTGACCGCTTTGACGAAGCCATCATCAACTACATTCGCCGCAACTACGGCATGCTGATTGGCGAGCCTACAGCTGAAGCCATCAAGAAAAAAATCGGTTCAGCCTTTCCTGGCTCTGAAGTCAAGGAAATGGAAGTCAAAGGTCGCAATCTGAGCGAAGGCGTGCCGCGCAGTTTCACGATATCTAGCAATGAAATTCTGGAAGCGTTGACCGACCCGCTGAACAACATCGTCAGCGCCGTCAAAAACGCGCTCGAGCAAACCCCGCCAGAGCTTGGTGCCGACATTGCCGACCGCGGCATGATGCTGACCGGTGGCGGTGCCTTGCTGCGTGACCTTGACCGTTTGCTGGCTGAAGAAACCGGCTTGCCAGTGCTGGTGGCTGAAGAGCCGCTGACCTGCGTGGTGCGCGGTTGCGGTATGGCGCTGGAGCGCATGGACCGTCTGGGTTCGATATTCACTTCGGAGTAAGTGGATTCTGAGTTATCAGAACATGCGCGCTTCTAGAAATTCAGAATTGCGGGATGAAGTGCAAGGCGCACGGAGCACAGTAACCGGAACGTACTTCGGGTACGTGAGGATTGCGAGCACCGCGCAACGAAGCAATTCGCCCGTAAAATGAATTTATAGAAGCGCGCATGACTTTAGGAACACTTGACCGCTCTCCTCCGCCCTTCTTCAAGCAAGGGCCGTCAGCGCTTTCAAAGCTGATGTTCTTCAGCGCGTTGTCGCTGTTTTTGATGGTTGCGGATGTGCGTTTTAGCATCACTCAGCCGCTGCGCGCGGCGTTGAGCACCGCGCTCTACCCGGTACAGTGGCTGGCGCTTCAACCGGTTCGAGCGGTGCGCACCAGCAGTACCTATCTGACCGGGTTAGACCAGGCCAACAGCAGCAGTGAGCAAGCCGCCAGAAAACTCGCGCTGCAGTCGCTTCGAGCCGGGCAGGTCGAGCAGCTTTTGCTTGAAAACAACCGCCTGCGCAAAGTTTTAAGCCTGCGTGAGCAGCTTGCTACATCGGTCATGGCAGCTGAGGTGCTTTACGACGCTGCCGACCCCTACACACGCAAAATCATCATCGACAAAGGCCTGCTGCAAAGTGTCGAGCTGGGCTCACCGGTGTTGGACGAGTCAGGCGTGTTGGGCCAGGTCACGCGGGTGCATCCGCTGGTCAGCGAAGTCACGCTGGTGATTGATCGCGAGCTGGCTATCCCGGTGCTCAATGTACGTACCGGCGCACGCAGTGTGGCTTATGGCGACCCCAGCGCCCAGCTCAGCGGATTCGGCAGCGGTTTGGAGCTGCGGTTTATGGGCAGCAATTCGGATGTCAAAGAGGGCGACTTGCTGACCACCAGCGGGGTCGATGGGGTGTACCCGCCGGGCTTGCCTGTTGCCACAATCTCAAGGATTGAACGCCGCGCCGAATCGGCATTTGCCAAAATTTATTGCATCCCCCAAGCACTTGTGACGGGTGCCCGGCATGTCATCGTCGTCAAGCCGGTATCGGTGCAGATTCCTCCCCGTCCAGATACCGTTGATGCCGTCGTTGCTCCTAGAAAGGGAGTTCACAAATGATCATGCGATCAGGCCAGCAACTGTTGCTGCCAGCCAATCCGCTGTTTATCTGGGCCAGCCTGATCGCTGCGCTGCTGCTGAACATGCTGCCGCTCGGGCGGGCACCGTGGATGCCGGACTTGATGGCGGTGGTGCTGGTGTTCTGGAACGTTCATCAGCCGCTGCGCGTGGGTATTGGCCTGGCCTTCATGTTTGGGTTGGGGATGGATGTGCACCAATCATCCTTGCTAGGTCAGCACGCCCTGAGCTATACCGCACTGAGTTTTTTTGCCACCATGATTCACCGCCGCCTGCTTTGGTTTCCGGTGCCGTCGCAGGCCCTGCAGGTGCTGCCCCTGTTTGCAGCAGCGCACGGGGTGGAACTGATCATTCGCATGATCGGCGGGGGTACTTTCCCAGGATGGTTCATTTTGTTGGCGCCGCTGTTAGAGTCGCTGTTATGGCCGGTGGTCAGCGTTTTGCTGCTGGTGCCGCAGCGACGTGCTCCGAATCCCGACGAGAACAGACCTCTATGAATAGGGCCCTCAAGCATTTCCCCGTGTTGCAAGCAGGGGCCGCGGAACTGGCTTTGCCAGGCCGCAGGCGCAGCGGCCCTCTCGGGGGGCAGGGAGTTACACGCAGTGAACGACCGTGGGGGCCCATTCGGTGACTGAACTACGCGACGTTGAAGCCGACTTGTCGCGCTTTCGTGCGCGTGTTTTTGTCGCTATTTTGGCGGTACTGTTTGCGTTTGCGCTGCTCGCCGCGCGGCTGGTTTATTTGCAGGTTTACCGCCATGATGATCTGAGTGAGCGGGCTGAAAGCAATCGCACGGCGGTTGTCCCTATCGTGCCGAACCGGGGGCTGATACTGGACCGCAATGGTGTTGTGCTGGCTACCAATTACTCGGCCTATACACTGGAAATCACACCGTCAAAGGTGGCTAATCTGGAAGAAACCATTGCCGCATTGGGCACCGTGGTGGATATTCAACTGCGCGATAAACGCCGCTTCAAGCGCCTGCGTGAAGAGTCTAAAAATTTTGAATCGCTTCCGATTCGCACCCGCCTGACAGACGAAGAAGTGGCACGTTTTGCGGCGCAGCGCTTTCGCTTTCCGGGGGTGGACATCAAGGCGCGCTTGTTTCGCAGTTACCCGTACGGCCCGCTGGGCAGCCATGTGGTGGGCTACATTGGCCGCATCAACGCCCAAGAAAAAGAAGCCATTGATGAAAGTGACGAGCAGGGCAATTACCGGGGTACTGACTACATCGGCAAGCTCGGCGTAGAGCAAAGCTTTGAGAAGCAATTACACGGTACCACGGGTGTTGACCAGGTAGAGACTTCAGCCGGTGGCCGTGCAGTGCGCAAGCTGGCTACCAGTCCCGCTACCCCCGGCGACACCGTGATGCTGTCGATTGACATCAAGCTGCAGCACTTGGTGGAGGAAATGTTTGGCGACAGACGGGGTGCGCTGGTTGCCATTGACCCCAAAACTGGTGACGTGCTGGCCTTTGTCAGCAAACCCACGTTTGACCCCAATTTGTTTGTAGACGGCATTGACACCGAGAGCTGGCAGGCGCTGAATGAATCGCCAGACAAGCCGCTGCTGAACCGGGCGCTTCGGGGCACGTACCCGCCCGGCTCAGCCTACAAGCCGTTTATGGCCATGGCGGCGCTACACACCGGTAAGCGCGCAGCAGGCACGCTGATCAATGACCCTTTGTATTTCATGTTCGGCGGCCGACGCTTTGGTAGCCCTGAAAACGAAAAGGGCGGCATCATGGACATGAACCGCTCCATCGTCGAGTCCAGCAATGTGTACTACTACTCGCTGGCCAATGAGATGGGCGTGGACGCGATTCATGATTTCATGAAGCCGCTGGGTTTTGGCCAGATCACTGGCATTGACATCAACGGCGAAGTGCGCGGTATCTTGCCCAGCCAAGAATGGAAGAAGCAGTATTTTAAAAAGCCGGAAGCAAAAAAATGGTTTGCGGGCGAGACGATTTCGCTGGGCATTGGCCAAGGTTACAACAGCTTTACCATGCTCCAAATGGCTCAGGCGACTGCTGCATTGGTTAACAACGGCATCAAGCACAAGCCGCGCCTGGTGATTGGTACGCTGGATTCAGTGACCCGCAGCATGAAGCCCTTGCCGTTGGCCGAGCCTGAAAATCTCGGCTACAACCCTGAGCATGTGGCCGTGATCCGCAAGGCGCTGGTCGGCGTTACGCAGGTCGGCACATCCGCCAAGGTGTTTGCAGGCGCGGGGTATTTGAGCGGCGGCAAAACCGGCACAGCGCAGGCTGTGGCGCTGAGTGCCAACAGCAAATACAACAGCGCCAAAATGGAAGAATCGCAGCGCGACCATTCACTTTACGTGGCCATGGCACCCGCTGATGACCCCAAAATTGCGATTGCCGTAATTGTTGAAAACGCCGGCTGGGGCTCTGCTGCTGCCGCGCCGCTGGCCCGGCGCGCTTTTGACTACATGCTGCTGGGCCAGTACCCGAGTGAAGAAGACATGGCCGCTGTCAAGCTGGGACAGGCTGGCGCGCCGGTTGGCAAGCCGCGCAAGGCGGCTGACATGACCAATTTGTTGCCGGGTGGGGCCAGCGTGGCTGGGCTGGTGCCTGCCGGCAAGCCGGTGGCTGCGGCAGATGCCGCGCCGGTGGTTGATCCAAAAGCCGTGAAGCTGGTGGTCAAAACAAATCCGTAGTGGCGCTTGCCACGCTATTTCAAAAACGCATCAAATCCGGTTTTTAGAATCAGCGCGCTGACCACGCCGATAAACACCAGCCGCACAAAGCTAGAGCCATGCTTGAGCGCCAGCCGCGTGCCCAGCAAGCTGCCCAGCACATTGGCAACCGCCATCGCCAGCGCAAAGTGCCACCACACGTGGCCCTTGTAGGCAAACAAGCCCAGCGCAGCCAGATTGGTGGCGGTATTGAGCAACTTGGCCGACGCCGACGCGTTTAAAAAGTCGTAGCCGAGCCAGCGCACAAACAGAAAAACAAAAAAGCTGCCCGTCCCCGGCCCAAAAAATCCGTCGTAAAAACCCAGCACCAAGCCAATGCAGCAGGCGACAGCGGTCTCTGTATGACCGGTAAATCGCGGCGCGTGGGTATGGCCCATGTCTTTCTTGACCAATGTGTAGACCAGCACCGCCAGCAGCACAAAGGGCAGCGCCTTGCGCAGATAGCCCGATGACACGACCGTCACCAGCCAGGCCCCGCCCAGCGAGCCGGCAAAGCCTGCGCTGGCGGCGGGCAGCAGCGTTTTCCAGCGCATGTCGACCCGCCTGGCGTATTGCGTGGCTGCTGCTGCCGTGCCCCAAACGGAGGCCACTTTGTTTGTACCAAAAAGGGTGGCGGGGGGCGCAGCCGGGAAGACCGCGAACAAGGCGGGTACCAGAATCAAACCGCCGCCACCGACGATCGCATCCACAAAACCGGCCAGCAGCGAGGCCAGTGTGACGATCAGTAGTTCCATTTGATGGATTGTCGCATTCCGCTGATGAAACTCGACGCTATTTATTTAGGAGCTGCTTGCGCCCGGATTTATTGGTCAAAAGCCGAATTTAATGCCTATTATTAATAGTTTTAGTGCAAAAAAAAGCGCTGGGATGACCAGCGCTTGCTGCAGCCAGGTATCTTTTTGGAATACCAGACCGCTTGTGATTGAATCATGTGTCTCCTCGGCTTCTCGCTCGCAAGGCCCGAAGGCTTGGTAGCAATGTCATCACTATAGCCAACGCACTAAGGCAGTGCATTGGGACTTTCCCGCCCGTGTTCGGTGCTGCTAGGGGTTTCCACTCTCAAAAAAACACTTTTTGGTGCTTAATATAGTTATCTGAAATAACCATAATGGGCTTCCGGGCGAACTTTTGATGACTTCCCAAGACCTACACTTTGAAATGCGCGGCCCGGTTGCCGTGATCCGCTTGAACCGCCCTGCCAAGCGCAATGCGTTGGGCGATGCCTTGATTCTTGCCCTGCGCCAGTTGTTTGAAACCCTGCCTGCCGAGGCCAAGGCGGCCGTGCTGCATGGTGCGGGTGACCACTTTTGTGCAGGGCTTGATTTGAGCGAACTGACTGAACGCGACGCCGGCCAGGGGTTGCATCATTCGCGAATGTGGCACGCTGCCTTAAACGTGGTGCAACACGGCCCGGTGCCTGTGGTGGCGGCGCTGCACGGTGCAGTGGTAGGTGGCGGGCTGGAACTGGCGAGCGCCTGCCATATTCGGGTAGCAGACGCTTCGACTTTTTACGCGTTGCCCGAAGGCTCTCGCGGTATTTTCGTTGGCGGCGGCGGCTCGGTGCGGATCCCTAAATTGATCGGCGTGGCGCGCATGACGGACATGATGCTCACCGGGCGTGTGTACAACGCAGACGAAGGCGAGCGCATTGGCATGGCTCAGTACCTCACACCTGAGGGCGAAGCCTTCGACAAGGCATTGGCGCTGGCTGAGCGCATCGCGCAAAACGCGCCCCTGACCAACTACGCGCTGATGCACGCACTGCCGCGTATCGCCGAGCAGCCTGCTGACCAAGGCTTTTTTACCGAGGCCTTGATGGCGGCCGTGGCGCAAAGCGCGCCAGAGGCCAAGCAACGCGTCAAAGCCTTTTTAGACGGCAAAGCTGCCAAGGTCAGGTAAGGTGCCCGCTGCTGCCTTTCGCCCACTGACGTTTGGCGTCACGCAGGTCAGCTTGCGTCACGGCGAGCGCGGCGTGCAGTACCTGAGCGCGGAGCAGCCACTCAGCGATTTCCCATTGCGGATAACCGACCGCCTCGCGCACTGGGCTCAAGCTGCACCCACACGCTCTTTCATGGCCAGGCGCACCAGGCTGGCTGACGGCAAAACCGGCCAAACTGGAGATTGGCAGCACATCAGCTATGCCCAGGCCTGGAGCAGCGCCAGATACATTGCCCAAGCACTCATCAACCGCGGCTTAAGCGTTGAAAGACCGGTAGCCATCCTGTCTGAAAATGACTTGGACCACGCCCTGCTGGCGCTAGGCTGCATGGTGGCAGGTGTGCCATTTGTCCCGGTGTCGCCGCCCTATTCACTGGTCAGCCAAGACTTTGACAAGCTCCGCCACGTCTTAAAAACCACGACCCCTGGGCTGGTCTTTGCTGCAGACGGTGTTCGCTACGCTAAGGCCATCCACGCAGCCGTCTCCGGCGATGTTGAAGTGGTTTTGGGTACTGGCAAGATTGATGGCCGGAGCAGCACAGCATTTGCTGACCTGCTGGCCACGCCTGAAACACCCGCCGTCGACGTCGCCATGCAAGCGACCGGCCCCGACAGCATCGTCAAGTTTCTTTTTACCAGCGGTTCCACCAAGCTGCCCAAGGCCGTCATCAACACCCAACGCATGTGGTGCGCCAACCAGCAACAAATGACGCAGTCCATGCCGGTGCTGCTGGATGCACCGCCCGTGCTGGTTGACTGGCTGCCCTGGAACCATACTTTTGGTGGCAACCACAATTTCGGCCTCACGCTGTTTAACGGCGGGACGCTCTACATTGATGACGGCAAGCCGACACCGGCGCTGATGGCCGAGACCCTGCGCAACCTGCGCGAGATAGCGCCAACGGTTTACTTCAATGTGCCGACGGGTTTTGAGGCCATTGCCCATGCCATGAAAACTGACGAAGCGCTGCGCCGAAACCTACTCAGCCGCGTGAAGATGTTTTTCTACGCGGGCGCGGCGCTGGCCCAACCCGTATGGGACAGCCTGTATGCATCTGCCGAGCAGGAAGTCAATGAGCGCATCGTCATGACCACGGGCCTGGGCATGACCGAATCTTCACCGTTCGGTTTGTTTGTGACCAGCCCCAACGTCAAAGCCGGCGATTTGGGCGTACCGACGCCCGGCATGCAGCTCAAACTGGTGCCGACCCACGGCAAGACCGAGGTGCGTTACAAAGGCCCGAACATTTCGCCTGGTTATTGGCGTGCGCCAGAGGCCACAGCCCATGCGTTTGATGATGAAGGCTTCTTCTGTACCGGGGACGCCGTCAAGTGGATTGACGAGGGCAACGTTCACGCCGGTTTGCGGTTTGATGGCCGCATTGCTGAAGACTTCAAGCTGGCCACAGGCACGTTTGTCAGCGTTGGGCCGCTGCGCGCCAAAATCATTGCCGCCGGTGCGCCCTATGTGCAAGACGCAGTGCTGACTGGTATCAACGGCCATGAAGTCGGGGCGCTGATTTTCCCGACCGCGGCATTCCGCGCGCTCGACAGCAACGCAGCGGCTGCGCACTTTCAAAAACTCGTCAATGAGCTGGCGGCCACTGCCACCGGCAGCGCCAACCGCATCGCACGCTTGCATGTGATGGTGGATGCGCCATCGATCGACAAGGGTGAAGTCACTGACAAGGGCTCGGTCAACCAGCAGGCAGTCTTAACCCACCGCAGTGCCTTGGTGGAGGCGCTGCACGCAGATGCCGCCCACCCGCTTTTCAAACCCAACGTCACTTAAGACTGCATATGCAACGCAAAGGTTTTGTTTCTCAGTTCAATGACGTCTGGCTGCTGGACGGCGTGCGCACGCCGCTGGTGGACTACTGTGGTGCGCTGGGTCATTTGTCGCCGACCGATTTAGGCATCAAAGCCGCACGGGCCGTTTTGGCGCGCACGGGCGTCAGCGCAGACCATATTGATTCAGTGATTGCTGGCAACATGGCACCGGGTGACTTTGACCAGTTCATGCTCCCGCGCCATATCGGCTTGTACGCTGGGGTGCCGCTGGACGTGCCGGCCATCATGGTGCAGCGCATTTGCGGCACCGGGTTTGAGCTGTTTCGTCAGGCGGGTGAGCAGATACAAAGCGGCGCGGCCGATGTGGCGCTGGTGGTGGGCAGCGAGAGCATGACGCGCAACCCGATTGCCGCGTTTGACCACCGCACGGGTTTCAAGCTCGGCGCGCCAGTCGGCTTCAAAGACTTCATGTGGGAGGCGCTCAAAGACTCTGCGCCCGGCATCAACATGATTCAAACCGCTGAGAACCTCGCAAAAAAGTACGGCATCACGCGAGAGCAGGTCGATGCCTTTGCGTCCAGCTCGTTTGACAAGGCGGTCTCGGCGCAGGCGCGTGGCTTTCACGCCGGTGAGATCGTGCCTGTCATCACCGAAAAGTTTCAGCTTGACGGTTACGCGCCACGCGGCATCAGGCTACCGGGCAAAGTCTCTGAAGTCGCGCTGGACACCCACCCACGCATCTCACCCGTCGAGGTGCTCGCCAAGCTGCGGCCGGTGTACGAGGGCGGCGTGCAAACTGGCGGCAACAGCGCGGCGCTGGTCGATGCAGCGGCGGCCAGCATCGTGGCCTCTGGTGCTTACCTTCGCGCGCAGGGCAAAAAGCCTTTGGCGCGTATCGTTGCTGCGGCTGCAGTCGGCGTAGCGCCTGAGATCATGGGCATCGGCCCGGCCCCAGCGATCCGCTTGCTGCTAGAGCGATGCGGTTTGACGCTGGACGACATCGGCTATTTTGAAATCAACGAAGCCCAGGGCGCGCAAACGCTGGCCGTAGCCACCGAGTTGGGTCTAGATATCAGCAAACTTAACGTGAATGGTGGCGCGATTGCACTGGGTCATCCGCTGGCTGCAACCGGCGTGCGTCTGACGGTAACGCTCGCTCGCCAGATGCAGCTGGGCGGCGCGCGCTACGGCATATCTTCGGCCTGCGTCGGCGGCGGTCAGGGCATTGCGCTGTTGCTGGAGAACCCTGAACATGCTTGAAACTCGTCCTCAACGCGCCTTTTCAGGGGTATTTTATGCCTTTAGCCCAATGAATACGAGCGTAAGCAGCTCTCAAATATATAGCAATTGTTGTGTGATGTGCCACTGGAGTGTTCGATGAACCAAGCCATTCCCACGGTTGTCTATGAGGTTGAAGTCATGTTCGGCGACTGCGACCCGGCGGGCATCGTCTTCTTCCCCAATTTTTTGAAGTGGATGGACGCTTCGTCGCTGAACTTTTTCGTCAAACGCGGCGTACCGACCTGGCGCGAGCTTTTCAAAACCACCGGCATCATCGGCACACCACTGCTGGAGATCAACACCCGCTTTGTCAGCCCCGCCACCTATGGCGAAAGGCTGCAGGTTCATACCAGCATTCAAGAGTGGCGCGGCAAGGCGTTCATCCAAAAGCATATCGTCAAGCGCGGTGATACCTTGATTTGCGAGGGCACCGAGACCCGGGCCTTTTGCATTCGCCACCCAGACAACCCGGACCGTATCAAGGCCATCCCCGTGCCGGAAGATATCAAAGCACTGTGTTCCTAATTTTTTGCTTTCATCGTTAGTTTTTCATTCACAACAGGAGACATCATGAACAATCGCCGTCAATTCATTCAGGCCAGCGCAGCCACTGCCGCTACCGTCACCACCGTTTTGGGCGGGCTGGCACTGCCGTCATTTGCCCAAGCCTTGCCGCTGGAACAGGTCAAAATCATCAATGGTTTTCCGGTCGGCGGCTCTGCCGACACCACCAGCCGCCGCGTCGGTGAAAAGCTGGGCCCTTCCAGCTACACCAGAAACGCCGCTGTGGTTGAAAACAAAACCGGTGCCGCTGCCCGCATTGCCGTCGATGCCGTCAAAGCCGCCGCACCGGACGGTGCCACGCTGCTGCTCACGCCTTATTCGATGATGGCGATTTATCCGCACATTTACAAGCAACTGAGCTATGACCCCTTCACCGACCTGATGCCGGTGTGCATGGCCTCGTCACTGGTCCATGGTTTGGCCGTTGGCCCGCTGGTACCGGCCACTGTTAAAACGGTCAAAGACTACCTGGCCTGGGCCAAAGCCAACCCGAAAGATGCCAGCTACGGCTCGCCCGCTGCGGGCTCTACACCACACTTTTTGGGTGCGCTGCTGGGGCTGAACAATGGCGTTGATCTCAAACACATTCCATACCGCGGCTCTACACCTGGCGTGGTTGATTTGATTGGTGGCCAACTTGCGTCCATGTTTACACCGCATGGCGACTTTTTGGCCAATCACAAGGCGGGCAAGATTCGTATTTTGGCCACCTCAGGCAAGCAGCGTTCACCTTTTGTGCCAGATATCCCCACATTTATTGAGTCGGGCTTTCCTGACTTGGTGGTGGAGGAATGGTTTGGCTTTTATGCCCCAGCCAAAACACCAGCGGCCATCATTGCAGCAGCTAACGCAGCCATCAATGCGGCGCTCAAGGACAAATCAGTGATCGATAGTCTGGCCATCCAAGGCATGCTGCCGGTCGGCGGAACCGCCGCACAGATGGCGGCTGACCAAAAGGTGCAGTTTGACGCTTGGGGGCCGATCGTCAAAAAAATCGGATTCACCGCAGAGGCCTGATTTGTCAGCCACCACGGACACCGTGGCTGCCGCTCAAACGGTTGCCACGGTTGATGCTTCTTACCTGCAAACCCTGCTGGGCTACAACGCCCGGCGGGTGTCTCTGCTGGCGATTGAGTTGTTCAATGAGCGGATGGCTGCGTATGACTTGTCACCGGTTGATTTTTCGGTGTTGTCACTGATCAAGCACAACCCGGGCATCACCTCCAGGCAGTTGTGCAGCGCGCTCAACCTGCTGCCCCCCAACTTGGTCGGCAAAATAAGCCTGATGGAAAAGCGTGACTTGCTGGTGCGCCAACCCCACCCGGACGACGGCCGCGCCATCGGCCTGTACCTCACGCCTGCCGGCAAGCAAATGATGGTGGACGCTGAATACACCGCCACCGAACTTGAACACGACGTGAGCAGCAAACTGACGGCCGCTGAGACAAAAACGTTATTGCGGTTGTTGCAAAAGGTCTATTTATGACTGATTTAGGTAGTGTTTTAAGGCCGCAGCCCAATCAATACGGGCGTAAGCAGCTATTAAAATAACAGCAAGTTAGCTCAGCACGACTTGCTCTACCGCGTCAACTCCTGCCGAAGCGCATACCTGGCCGCCAAAACCACCCCGATTACTCGGGTAAACGCTTAGTTGACAGTTTCACTGCCAACATCACAAAAAGATGGCAAATTGGTATATTCAAAGAGTTAAGCTTGTTACTGACGGACACTAAAAAAGATTTCAAGGAGGAATCAATGCGCTTATTACTGGCCCTACTTTTGCCTTTCACGGTGTTTTTCACCATTGGCCGCCCCATCTCTGGCGTGGTTTGCCTATTGCTTCAATTGACGCTGATCGGCTGGATTCCAGCAACCATCTGGGCTGTCTATGCGCTGAGTCAATACAAAACTGACAAAAAAATTGAGAAAGCACTTGCTGCTTCGCGCTCAAACTAAGCACTTTTTGCCTGTCTAAATGCGGACTGCTTGGTACACGTACGCTGCTTAAAAAACAAACCAAAGGGATGAGAATGAATTTCACACAAGCACGCAAGGCTGCAATAGCGACCAGCACAATTTTGGTTGCGGGATGTGCGACTGCTCCCGGTTCACCGGGCGGAGATATTGCCAACCAGGTTCGTGAAACCTTTGCCAGTGATGATCCTTGCTCAAACAATGCAAGAAATATTGGTATTGCAGGCGGAGCAATACTGGGTTTGATTATCGGAAACAGTGTCGGTGATGGCAAAGCTGGCGCGCGTGCTACCGGCGCGCTTTTAGGCGGCTTGGTGGGTGGGTTTATAGGCGCAGACATGGACCGCAAGCGCTGCGAATTGTCAAAGGTCGCCAAGCAGTACAACCTTGACATGACGTTCTCCGCCATCAATGCTAACGGCGAAGTTATCAGTACCGCAGCGTCATCAAAAGCAGCAGATGGTGCGGAGGCTGATAAATCTGTGATTGGTACAACAGTCTCAGTGCGCGACAAAGAGGGCGCAGTAGGCCACTTTGAGAGTGGCTCAGACCAGCTTACGCCAAAAGCCCGCGAATATTTTGCAGCAATAGCTGCGCAATACAGCACCAAAAATATGCTCGAAGGGCAGACTGACCCCAAGCGCCGCGAAGAAATCAACAGACAGATTGCGCAACGCCGTATTTTCCTGATTGGACACACTGATGACACTGGTGCCAGCGATTTGAATGCGTCACTTGCTGAACGGCGAGCAAAGGCAGTGGCAAGTTTTCTGCGTCAGCAAGGCATTGCAGAGAACGCACTTTATTTTCAAGGTGCAGGCGAAACACTGCCCATTGCAGACAACCGAACAGAAGCTGGACGAAATGCCAACAGACGGGTTGAAATTGTGGAGGTAACAGATGAGGCAAACTTCAAAAAATACCTGGAGGCACGCAAACCTGACTATCGGTTTTATCGCCCAGTAGATGTTGCATCGCCTGCAGGCTTAGCCAAGCCCGTAACCTCTGCTTCAGTCGTCAAGCCATCTGCCACGAGGCCGACAGTCGCCGTGCGACCTGCGGCAGCAACGCCTGTACAGGCGGAACCTGCTATCGCCAACGTCAAACCGCCATTGGTCAATTTTGGTGGCTCGCCATACAGCCCTCAAGAAGCCACTTTAAAAGTTAGTGCGCTGCTGCCTGTGAAAAGCAGTTTTGGGTTTCTTTCTAAAGCGTACGCCAGCGATGCGGTGGTCCTGACCGATTGCACCAGTGATCGACCGAGAGCGGCGGGTGCAGTCAAATCTTTGCGGGATGGCAGCAGCTACAAAACCAATGAGCACATGCCTCAGCTGTACGGCAAAACCTGGGCTGACAACGTTAATGGAAATCTAGTGGTTATCAATCGCTTGGCAATTCTGCGTGACGGTGGCACGCCCGCAAACTTGCCAGAACTTAAGGTTTATGCGCAGCACAACCCGTCCAACGTTAAAAAACCAGTAATCAGTGAAGAGCCGCGCGTAAACAGCTATTTGGTCGGTGAGGGAGTGCTGTACCGATTGTTCCCGCGCGCAGATGGTGGCATCAAATGTATGGATTTACTGTTCGCTACTGACGGCTCTACCACGGCCAGAGGCGGCAAGCTGGTGTACGACGCTGGCGCAACCCAATATGTTGCCAATATCAAGCCGCAGGTTCAATAATTTTCAAGGGAGTCATGATGAAAGAGTTTTTTGCAGCTTCGCCCGTCTTGGCTTGGAGCATAGTCAGTGCGATGGTTGCGCTGTTGGCAGTCTCCATCTTATGGACAAAAATAAAGTGGTGGTGGCATAACACTTGGTACAGTTTTCCCTTGATCGGAAAAGTCTCGACACTGTCAAGTGACACCAACCGGGACAGTATTGATCCGAGTTGGTTCAAAACCGAGAAGACGCTTTGTCGCGACTACAAAAAATTCATACGCATTCAAGACGAGCATGATTTCAATGAGAAGGTGACATATCTCACCAAAGCAGGGGACAACGGACGACATGGCACACCAGGGCTGATATGGGTGCTAACCGTTGCATTGGTTTTTGTTGAAGCAATGGGATTTTCATATGTTTTGGCTGGCTACACCATTCCAGGTGCAAGTGAAAATATGCAACAAATGGGTGCTTACGGTATTGCATTTCTGATTTCAGTTATTTTGGTTGCATTCACCCACTTTGCAGGTCATGAACTCTATAAATCCAGCAAAATTAAAATGGCGCGGCAGGAGTGGAGCGAAGGCGGTAGGAAAGGGAAAACCACAACCGGTACGGTGCCGTTGGCGCGTCAACAGTCTGTGGATGATGACCAACCGGGCTATGTCCAGCTAATGAACCGTGTGGGTACGACGCCAGGTTATTACGCAACGATTGGCACAGCAATTTTTGTAGTCGTTGTTGCGATAGGCGCAACTTATGTGCGTGGGCAGGTTTTAGAGAAGCAGCTCCACCAACAAGTGGTCGGCCAAAGTGGTGGAACGACTGAGCTGTCTGCGAAATTGTCTAAAGACGGTTTAGACATGTCAGTTAAATCAAACGGTCAAGGCATCAAGTTACCCGCTGACGATGCTGCGGCTAATAAACGTGCCGCAGACAAGGCGCAAGAAGATGATGTCAGCATCGACCGTCACGGCGGGTGGGGCACTTTCATCGTATTGGCCTTCATTTTTGTTTTCTTACAAATTCTGAGTGTATTTTTTGGTTTTCGTTGGGGGTTTGCGGGTAAGGATAGCGAGTCAGCGTACAAGGCTATCGGTGGTGGCCGTTATTCAAGCTACGCAGATGTCCGCGAACATTACAAAGACATTGCAGATACCGCGCAATCGAAACTAGAGCACTTGCAGCAAAAGCTGATGGAACGCAACACCAACACGGGAAATGACGGTTTGCACACGACCAAATCTTTCTATGAATTTATGGATTTAGAGCGGGTACGAGAAACGGGTGATCGCGCCAAGGAAATGCATCATGCCGTTCAGCGCGGTGAGATGGAAAAAACTCAAGCAGCCAGTACTCACGCTCGTACGCCAGCGGCAGTCGCCATCGCTGAATCAACAGAAATCACTCTGGATGCTGCCATGTTTGAACTAGACCGAATGGGTCAGAACAAAGAAGAGAAAAAAGTTTATATTCAACATTTACCTGATGCTGTAAAGAGTCAAGTGATGCAGGCACTTAAAGTCCAAAAAGAGCAAGCCTCGGATCAAGCACGCAAACGGGACGCTGAGCTTGACGATTTACTCGGTTAAACCCATGATTAAAAATTTTATAGCTGCATTATTTGCAACTCTTGCCCTTATTAGTACGTCGGCGTTCGCAGGAACAAATGCTGTTCCTAGTTGCTACGATGCCAAGCTGATAGCCCCCAACGCGCCCTTAACAACAGAATTGTTTGTTTTAATTGACCAAACAACGTTGCTCGACGACCAACTCAAGCAGTCAGTGGCAGAACAAGTAAGGCCTTTTTTAGGCAAAGGCAACGGGTTTTCAGTACTGGTGTTCTCTGCGTTTACACAGGGAAAGTACACACAGCTACTAACTTCTGGTCAACTTGATCATGCCATGCCTGATGCGCTGCGCAGTGACGTATCAAAACCGATGCTTGGAAAGTTTGACCAATGTATGACCCGCCAAACTGGATTGGCTGGTCAGGCTGTCGGTGGTGCATTGCGTTTAGCATTTGAGGGAAGCAGCGGGGAAATAGCCAAATCAGACGTTTTAGCTAGTTTGAAAGACATCTCAAGCAAAGTGCGCCAGTCAAAGGCGACTACTAAAGTTGTTTTGCTGGTGTCGGACATGCTGGAAAACTCGTCTGTATCAAGCTTTTATTCGAATCAAGCAGTTCGCAAAATCGAACCCTCAAAAGAAATGAAGCTAGCGGTTGATAACGATTTAATTGCAGACTTCGGCGGCGCTCGTGTGTTTGTTCTTGGCGCCGGTTTATTGAGCGACGATGCAAAAAAGACTAAGGCTTCTTATCGGGACCCTAAAACCATGTTGGCTCTTTCAAGTTTTTGGAAAACTTACTTTGAAAAGTCCAACGCACAGCTCATAGAGTTTGGGCAGCCAGCGCTTTTAAATCAAGTTAAATAGAAATTTGAAATTGGCTAAATTAGATTGAAGGGCAAATAAATTTAAACGCAATCTTCTATCGCGATAGGCGAGTTTGGCTCAATATGCCTGTATCAATACATCAGCCGGAATCAACAGCTTGTCATGCAGGGCGCGCACGTGCTCGAGCGACAGTTTGCGTTTTTTGTGCAAGATGTCATGCACCCGCTGACGCGAACCCAGCACATCGCGTAGATCAGCGGAAGACAGTCCGCGCTGCTCAATAGCAAACTCAATGGCGGCCACCGGGTCTGGCGATTTAACGACGAAGTGTTCAGCCTCATAACGCTCGACCATCATCATCAATAACTCGAACTCAGCTTCGAGCGCAGAGCCCGATGCCGGCGGGTGGTCAAAAAAATGTGACACCTGTTTCAGCGCGCGGCGGTAACCCGCCTCAGTTTTGACCAATTCAATCTCAATCGTCTTTTTAGCCATGACTCGCTCCTGTGTGTCCTGTGTGATCAACGCTAGCCGCGTCAACGCGGTCGTACTCTGCATGTGTGCCGAAAAACTTGATATATGCCGACTGAAACTTGTAGTTCATCGATACGATTAACCGATAGCGGTTACCTGCAACATCAAACACCACGCGGTTGTTAGCAATGATGGATGCTTTTGGAAACTGTGCCTTGACCTGCCCGGGCGTCAGCCAAATAGCTTCAATCGCCTCAGCGTACCAAGCGCGTAAGCTGTCTCTGGCGGGCGCATACGCCTTGGCGTACCGCTCAATCGCACTCTTGTTGAAAATCCGCATGACTTATTATGTCACCAAAATGGTGACGATCAAACACAATAGCAGACCGTGTTGGCCAACTTAAAGCTCTGGCTGAATCCCCGCAGCGGCTTTATTTGGAAATCATCAAATATTTTGCCCACTGTTGCAAGCCCCAAAACACTTGCTAATGAATGTAGATTGACTTACTATTCGTCTAGGACTTACTTTTAGGCTTACTTTTTGAGGTTTTTATGCAAACGATCACCCTCTCCAGTAAAGGCCAGCTGGTCATCCCCAAGCAGGTACGAGAGCTGGCGAATATTGCTGCAGGCGACGAATTTCAGGTGCATTATTTAAACGGTGAAATACGTCTTCGGCCATTGTTGCCGACCACCGGCGTGACTGTCGATCAAGTGGCGGGCTGCTTGGCACGGTCTGGCCGCAAGCTGGTGTCTGATACACAAGTACGCACCGCCGTCAAAGCCCGCTTGAAGGCAGAAGACGCGGCTACTCTGCCAGGCGCAGGCAAACCCAAAACGCTGTTCAAGCCTGGTAAATCAGCCTAATAACCACCACCATGATCGCCCTTGACACCAATATGCTGGCTCGTTTGCTTTTGCAAGATGACGAAGCACAGCATCAACGGGTCAAAGCGCGGCTTAAAAAGCCCCGGCAAACCTTTACGGCCCCCGTGACGGTCTTCTTGGAGCTGGCGTGGGTACTGGAGTCAAACGATTGCAGCGTAGAAGAAGTGGTGATGGGTATCACCGCGCTGCTGAACTTACCTAACTTCAAACCAGACTGCGCAAATGCGGTTCGTGAGGCGCTGCGCCATTGCGCGCGCGGCATGGGCTTTGCTGATGCATTGCACTTGGCTTTGAGTGCAGGCGAGCAAAGCTTGATGACTTTCGACAAGGCTTTTGCACGGCAAGCTAAAAAAATGGGTTTGAAGCCAGACGTAGCGTTGGCTTAAACGGCCAAGTGGTAGGCTATATTCAAACCCCCGCCTGAATCCACTCCGCGGCTTTTTCGGCAATCATCAACGTCGGAGAATTGGTGTTGCCGCTGGTGATCAGCGGCATCACGCCGGCATCGACTACCCGCAAGCCGCGTATGCCGCGTACCTTGAGATGCGAGTCAACAACCGCCATGGGGTCATCAACGCGCCCCATCTTTGTCGTACCCACCGGGTGAAAAATCGTGGTGGCGATGTCGCCCGCCAGTCGGCTCAAGTCCTCATCGGTTTGAAACTGCACGCCGGGCTTGAATTCTTCAGGCTGGTATTTGGCCAATGCGCTTTGGCTGACGATGCGGCGCGTGACGCGCAACGAGTCGGCAGCCACTTTTTTGTCTTCAGACGTTGACAGGTAGTTCGGCGCAATCGCCGGTGCATCTTCAAAACTTGGGCTCTTGATCCTGACGCTGCCCCGGCTGGTTGGTGCGAGGTTGCAAACGCTGGCCGTGAACGCATTAAAACTGTGCAGCGGTTCGCCGAAAGCATCCAGCGACAAAGGCTGAACATGGTACTGAATGTTGGGATAGGCCTGAGCCGCATCCGACCGCGTAAACGCGCCGAGTTGCGACGGCGCCATGCTCATGGGGCCGGTACGTTTGAATAAATATTCCAGCCCAATACGGGCCTTGCCGAGCGCGGTGCTGGCCAGTGTGTTCAGGGTCGAATGCGCAGGCCCCTTGATTTTGTACACCGAGCGGATTTGTAAGTGGTCTTGCAGGTTGGCGCCAACTCCAGGCAGATCTTGCAACACCGCAATGCCATGCTGCTGGAGCAATGCGCCCGGACCGATACCCGACAACTGCAAAATTTGGGGCGAGCCAATCGCGCCCGCACACAAAATGACTTCGCCTATCAGCCCGCGGTTAGCCCCTGAGTCCCGCGTGGCCATGACGTTGATGTGCTCTGCGCCCGTCCAGACCTCAACACCGGTGCAGCGCTGGCTGCCATCGGCTTGCTTTTCAATGATCAGCTTGCTGACTTGGGCTTTGTTCCACAGCTCAAAGTTAGGTCGCGCGTAGCAGGTAGGGCGTAAAAAGGCCTTGGCGGTGTTCCAGCGCCAGCCGTCTTTCTGGTTCACTTCAAAGTAGCCGACGCCCTCGTTGTTGCCCCGGTTGAAGTCCGTTGTCTGGGGAATGCCGGCCTGGCTGGCCGCCTCAGCGAACGCATCAAGAACATCCCAGCGCAGGCGCTGTTTTTCCACGCGCCATTCGCCGCCGGCATTGCGGTGGCGCAGGATATTCTGGTAGGGCTGGGTCTTGTCCTGCATCAGCGCCGGCGCCGTGCCGCGCGCGCCGTGCAGCGCGTCGGCGCCCTTGTAATGGTCTTCGTGCAGCTTGAAGTGGGGCAGGGCGTTGTCCCAGGTCCAGTCGCTGTCGCCCGTCAG
>JBBRDA010000049.1:0-21493 GCA_038204335.1 Burkholderiales bacterium | reverse complement strand
GGCAAACGCATTGCCAGCATGGTGGCCAAGCGCATGGTGGTGCTACTGGCTGAAAGGGGCGAAAGGCCCGATGCCCTGCTGATGAGCCGTGAGCGCTACACCGCGCATGAATCGGTATCGCAGGGTTCGTTGCTGATTGACGGCAGCGAAGGCGCATCGGTGCAATTTGCCATGTGCTGCAAACCCATTCCTGGCGACGGTATTTTGGGCTACCTGGGGCGCGGTGAAGGCTTGGTCGTTCATACCGACGATTGCGCCGTGGCCAAACGCCTGCAGCACCGCGACAGTGAACGATTTATTGCCGTTGACTGGTCAGACGAGCCCACGCGCCTGTTTGAAACCAGCCTGCTTATCACGGTGGCCAACGGCAAAGGGGTGTTAGCCAGAGTAGCGGCCGCCCTAGCCAGCGCAGAAGCCGACATCACCCATGTCAACATGGGCCAAGAAAGAGCAGAAGACGCCACCGAACTGCGCTTTGGCGTAGCGGTGCGAGACCGCGCCCACTTGGCAAGCGTGCTCAGAAGCGTTAAACGAACATCGTCGGTGCTGCGGGTGCAGCGCGCCAAGCCGGGTAGCTGAAGCGTCAAACTGCCGTTGGTTTGGGGTAGTTGACGCTGATGACACTCAACATCCGCACGCCGTCAGGCATCACCAAGCTGACCTCATCACCCACCCGTGACTTGAGCAAAGCCCGCGCCACAGGCGACACCCAACTGACCTGCCCTGCCAGCGTATCGGCCTCGTCAATGCCCAAAATCGTGATGCTGCGCACCACACCGGCCTCGTCTTCATACGCCACCGTGCTGCCAAAAAACACCTGGTCTTTGCCATAGTGGGCGGACGGGTCGGTAATTTCGGCGATCTCAAGGCGCTGGGTCAAAAACCGGATGCGCCTGTCAATCTCACGCAAGCGCTTTTTGCCGTAAATGTAGTCACCGTTTTCAGACCGGTCGCCGTTGCTGGCCGCCCAATAAACCGCCTCTACCACCTTGGGCCGCTCCACATCCATCAAGCCCAGCAGCTCGTCACGCATGCGTGCATAACCGCTAGGCGTGATGTAGTTTTTGCCGCCGCTAGGTACCGGCGGCAACACCAGATCATCGTCGTCGGACTCCGTTTCTTTGGTGAAGGCTTTGCTCATGGTTGTGGCGGCGCTGGGAATGGGTGTTTAGCAGAAGGCTGGGTTCAGCATAGCATTCAGAATACTATAAATTTAGTAGCTGCTTGCGCCCGTAAACAGGCGGTTCTGGCTATTATTTATTCCAAAATTGGCCTGTTTTGGGGCTTTTTTAGGGATTTAGCCGCCCTAAATCAGCGTTTTCGGTTGATTTTGAGCGATTTTGGGCCGTCTTTAGGTATGTTTTAGGGCTCTAGACCAATAAATACGGGCGCAAGCAGCTACTTTATTGATAGTAGCTGATTTGACGCGCAGGGCTTGCGGCAGCGCTGAAGATCAGGCGCGAACCCAGAGCACAAAGAAAAATAGCCTAGAGACTTTTGATCTCTAAGCTATGGTTCTAGAACGTTAATTCTGGTGCGGCTGGCAGGAATTGAACCCACGACCCCTTGGTTCGAAGCCAAGTACTCTATCCAACTGAGCTACAGCCGCGAAGCCTCAAATTATAGCTTATTCAATACATGAATTGATAAGAGCAAGTTGCGCAATTCGGCGTATCAACATTACCGCGCCGAAGGGGTACCGGGTTGATGGCGACTTTAGGGTAGAGAATTAAGCGTGAACTTCCTTGCGAGCGAAGTGGGAGATTTCGCTTTTAAGAGCGGCTTGTGTTCAGGGGGAATTTTGTCACTGCAGACCTTCTTCCTGACTATGCGGAAAAGCTCTCTTATAGTCAGCCTTAACTAGAGAAGGATTTATGCGCCCACCAACCCTTGAGTGGCCCGAACGTCTTTATTTTCGCGACCAATTTCGGGCTGGTCGATATGCGGCACTGGCCGATGCGGAAGGCTTTCACAACATCTGCTTTGCTTTGGAAGCACTCGGACTTCGCCTGCTCGGCAGAAAAGAGGCTCTGGGAGCCTACAAAGAGTCTATTGCGGCGCTAGCCAGTGATTCCATCGTTTTGAGCGTATTAGCATCTACAAAGCCAGGCCTATTTACATCCTTTGAGGCACTTTTCGAGTTAGTAAAAAGTGCTAGAAACGACGCCATGCACACTGGTGTGTACGCTCGTCATGCGACAGAATCTGCAATTGAGTTGTGTATCGGACTAGAAGCAGCTCTCATGAAAGAACAGGATATGCCTCGCACAACCGTTAAAGACTTTATGGTTAAGTCTCCTGTCAGCGTAGAAACTTGGCAACCAATCGCGTTAGCACGTCAACTAATGCTGACTCATTCTTTCTCATTCTTACCAGTTGAGATCGGCGGAACATGGAAGCTGATTTCGGAAAGTGCAATGGCCCGCTACCTTCGCAGCGGGCCCCCTTGGAAGGCGTTACTGGCAGAGGATATTGAAAGCGCACAGGGTCGGGGATTGGAATTAATTGAGGCTCCAATGGCCCAACTTGACGGCAATGTGGATCAATTGCTCGGTGAACAGGACTTTGGTAATTCTGTTCGACTATGGCTCGTCACCGACGAAAACGATAGGCTTTGCGGCGTTCTTTCGCCCTTTGAACTGATGTAGCTTGCCTCTCGTTCAGGACCTACCACCGTGAAATAAGTCCCTCAAGTAAGCAGTTGCCTCACCGTAATGGTCTTTTTAGCTAGATATCCAAAGGAGGATTCAATGGCAGGGGAATATATCGAAAAAGATGTACATCTTTTTTGGTTAAACGTATGTGGAATTGATACTCATATCCGCGGTTCAACCTATGGCCAGCTTGACACGCCGTGGAATGCATTTAATAAGGAAGGTGTTCTGGTTTGTACGCTATGGGAGGACCAAATAGTAAAAGTTTTTGACAAGTTGGAAAGTCGGTTTCGCCATTTTGTGAGGATAGGTGGCCGGCGCAAAGCCTGGAGCGGCGTAGCAACTATGCATGGCGAAGCTGCCGACAAAAACCTTCAGCATGCAACAAAGGAAAGACTTAGGGTTGTTGGTTTTGAAGCTCATCCAAATGCCAGAGCACTTCTCAAAGACAAGAGGCAGGTTGATCATTTTTTTCTAAATCGCGTTCATGAGTTAAAGCGTGTCTTTGACCTCACAAGTCACGACCTGATCACCCGCCTGGACCTTGACACTGCATTCGATCAACAAATAGATAGCCGCCGCGCAGACGAGTCTCTGCCAAGCTACTTATTTGAACTGGTTGACAGCGCTCTGGACTTTGTCCAAAGGGTTGGGATAGATCGGCCTGACGATGCAGATCCAGTCGACCAAAATGATGCCGAAGACTCGCTTTTTGAGCCAGATGACGAGTCGATCACGCAGATGTATGCCACTAAAGCATTACCGATCCTGGTACGCCACGTTCTTGAGCAAGTAGATGATGTTCTTCGACCTCTCACATATCTGCAACTTGCAGAACTTCTAGACCGGCGAAACAAAAATGGGGACTTCTGGGCCAGAGGCCTCGGACATGTACTCGGTAGAGTAACAACGATGGTGGAGAAAGCTCAACCGGCAATACCCGAGACCATTCCATACTTAACGACCATTGTTGTTTCTTCACGAGGATCAGAAAGAGGACTTCCTGCTGCGGGTGTCCGCCATAGATGGTCCGACTACCCAGAATACAGTCGCCCTGTACGAGAGGCCAAAGTAACGGTGGAATATGGACGAATTTTGCAGTTCGGTAGTCGCTGGCTTCACGTATTAAGAGAACTGGACCTTTTACCTGACGGTGAGAAATTCTCGCCTTCGCCTCTTGGCGGAAATGGTGGCGGTTGGGGTGGTGGTGAATCTGATCAACACAAAGCTCTTAAAGCATTTGTAAAAGCCAACCCATCGTTAGTCGGGGCAACTGACGCCTTTACTGCATACAACGAGTATCCTCTCCGATCAGGTGACGAAATCGACGTATTTTTTGAGTCGGATGCGCATTGGATCGGAGTTGAAGTTAAGTCCTCTGTTTCCGACGGCCTTGAAAGGGACTATCAACGCGGCCTTTACCAAGTTGTGAAATATCGGGCAGTTCTTGAAGCTCAGGCTGCAATTGACCGACCCCAAAATCCACCAAAGGTCACCATTATTCTGGTTTTGGAAAATACGCTACCAGAGAGATATCGCACCACTGCACAGTCTTTAAGCATCACAGTGATTGAAGATGTCAAACCGACGATCTGAGCATGTCTTAACTGCTGAATGCCAAGAAACAACAACACTCCAGAAACCAAAACGGACGCTGAGGCGCATGTAAATAAATGGTGGGCCGTCACAGACTTGAACTGTGGACCAAAGGATTATGAGTCCTCTGCTCTAACCAACTGAGCTAACGGCCCGAACCAGCAGGCATTGTAATTGGCTACTTGCTGTGGCTCAGGGCCGTGCTGACCAGCTTGGACGTGATGTCGACGATCTGGATCATTTTTTCGTACGGCATGCGCATGGGGCCTATCACGCCCAGTGTGCCGACGACCTTGCCGTCTACCTCATAAGGGGCTGTCACAACCGACAGCTCTTGGTACGGGATGACCTGGCTTTCGCCGCCGATGTAGATGCGCACGCCCTCTGCCCGGCTGGACACATCTAGCAGCTTCATCAATTGGGCTTTTTGCTCGAACAAATCAAACAGCTTGCGCAGGTTGCCCATGTCGCTTGAAAAGTCGCTGACGGTGAGCAGGTTCCTCTCGCCCGATATGACGACTTCGTCGCGTGACTCAATGGCCTCAGAGCTGACCTGCACCGCCGTTTGCATCAGCACGGCTATCTCCCCGCGCAATGCCTCGACTTCATTTTTGAGGCGCTCGCGCACTTCCTCGATCGCCATGCCGGCATAGTGCGAATTCAAAAAGTTGGCGGCCTCAACCAGTTGCGACTGGGTGTAGTCAGCTTCGGTAAAAATGACGCGGTTTTGCACGTCCCCGTCTGGCGAGACGATGATGACCAAAAGGCGCCGCTCCGACAGCCGTAAAAACTCAATGTGCCTGAAGACTGAGCTGCGCCGGGGCGCCATGACAACACCTACAAAATGCGACAGGCTAGACAGCATGTGTGCGGCGCTGCTGAGTACTTTTTGCGGTTGGTCGGGCGCCAGGCGCTGTGCGCCCAGGCCGGATGCGTGCATGAAAGGGTCGGTCTGGGTGGTCAACATGGTGTCAACAAACAACCTGTAACCAAGCGCTGTGGGTATGCGGCCGGCAGAGGTGTGCGGGCTGACGATCAGGCCCAACTCTTCGAGGTCACTCATCACATTGCGGATGGTGGCGGGCGACAGCTCCAGACCTGATGCTTTGGAAAGCGTGCGTGAACCGACCGGCTGCCCATCAGCAATGTAGCGCTCTACGAGCGCTTTTAACAACAGTCTTGCGCGATCATCCAACATACTGCCATTCTAAGGAGCTTGTCATGAGCACTTGCAGTATCTTGTGATGTAATTTGAAAATGAAGTCGCAATTTCGTCATGTCGCACTCGTTGGCAAATACCACGCCCCGGGCTCACGCTCAGCTTTAGAGAGCGTTGGGCAGTTTTTAAATGCGCAGGGCTGTGATGTTGCGATTGAAAAAGACTCGGCCATCAGCACGGGGCTGACGCAATACCCGATCCTGGATGTTGCGGCCATTGGTGCGCAGTGTGATCTGGCGTTGGTGGTGGGCGGCGACGGCACCATGCTGGGCATCGGCCGCTTGTTGGCCAAGTTTGGCGTGCCGCTGGTTGGCATCAATCAGGGGCGGCTAGGTTTTATCACTGACATCGCATTTGAAGACTACCAGGCTGTTTTGGGGCCGATGCTTCGTGGGGATTTTGAAGAAGATCGCCGCTGGATGATGCAGGCCCAAGTCATGCGCGACGGGCGCTGTGTGTTTGCCGCCAACGCCATGAACGATGTGGTGGTTAACCGTGGTGCTACCTCGGGCATGGTTGAGTTGCGGGTTGAAGTCGATGGGCGTTTCTTGTCCAACCAGCGCGCGGATGGTTTGATCATTGCGTCACCCACCGGCTCAACGGCCTATGCGTTGTCAGCAGGCGGGCCGTTGCTGCACCCGTCAATTGGAGGCTGGGTGCTGGTGCCGATTGCACCGCACACGCTGTCTAACAGACCGATCGTGCTGTCAGACAGCGGAGAGATCACCGTAGAGATCGTCGCCGGGCGAGACGCCAGTGCCAACTTCGACATGCAGTCGCTGGCCAGCCTGATGCTTGGCGACCGCATCACCGTCAAACGGTCTGACTACCAGATGCGGTTTTTGCACCCCAAGGGTTGGAGCTACTTTGACACGCTGCGCAAAAAGCTCCACTGGAACGAAGGCGTGGCATGAGCCTGAAAAGCATCTCGCTGCGCGACTTTGTGATCGTCCACACGCTAGACCTAGATCTGGCGGGCGGCTTTACGGTGCTGACGGGCGAGACGGGTGCGGGCAAGTCGATACTGATTGATGCACTGCAACTGGCGCTGGGCGCACGGGCTGATGCAGGCGTGGTGCGCGAGGGCGCGCAGCGCTGCGAGATCAGCGCTGAATTTGACAGCCCGCCTGCACTTGCCCAGTGGCTCGACGAAGCAGGTTTTACCAGCACTGACAGCTTGCTGCTCAGGCGCACTATCGACGTACAAGGCAAAAGCCGGGCCTGGATCAACGGCAGTGCGGCCACAGCATCGCAACTTAAAGATATTGCCGACAAGCTGGTAGATATTCATGGCCAGCACGCTTGGCAAAGCCTGACCCGGCCTGACGCGGTGCGTGGCCTGCTGGATTCTTACGGCAGCGTGTCTACCGTACGCCTGTCGGGCTACTGGCAAGACTGGCGACTCGCGCAAAAAACCTTGTTTGAGGCGCGCAGCGCGCAAGACAGTTTGCAGCGTGAACGTGAACGACTGGCCTGGCAGATTGGTGAGCTGGACAAGTTGGCGCCTAACACGGACGAATGGGACGACCTGAACGCGCAGCACAGCCGTTTATCAAACGCGCAAACCCTGCGTGAAGCGGTGCAAACTGCGCTGGATGCGCTGGCCGAATCTGAGCAAAACGCCAGCAGCCTGCTGAGCCGGGCGCTCAATGCCCTGCAAAGCCAGTCGCATATTGAGCCGCAGTTCAACGCGTTGTCTGAGGTTTTAGGCAGCGCTCTTGCGCAAACTGAAGACGCTACCCATTCCCTGAACAGTTACGCGCGCCACGCCGAACTTGAGCCGCAGCGCTTGAGTGAACTTGACGCTCGCCTGGGTCTGTGGGTCAGCCTGGCCAGGCGTTACAAGCGCCAGCCGGCTGACTTGCCTGAGCTACTGGCCAGTTGGCGCGCCGAGCTGCAAAAACTTGACGAAGCCGCTGACCTGGCCTTGCTAGAAAAACTTGAGAAGCAGGCACACGCAGCGTATCTTGATGAAGCCAAGGCCATCACCAAGCTGCGTTGCAAAGCCGCACCAGCGCTGGCCAAAGCCATCACGCAGGCCATGCAAGGGCTGGGGATGCAAGGCGGCAAATTTGAGGTGCTGCTGACGGCGCTGGAGCAACCTGCGCAATTTGGGCTAGAACAGGCCGAATTTTTGGTTGCGGGACATAGCGGCACGACACCGCGCCCGGTGGGCAAAGTGGCCTCGGGCGGTGAGCTGTCGCGCATTGCGCTGGCCATCGCCGTGACCACCAGTCAGTTGGGTGAAGCCCAAACGCTGATATTTGACGAAGTTGACTCTGGCGTGGGCGGCGCAGTGGCTGAAACTGTGGGCCGCCTGATGAAGCAACTCGGCAAAGACCGGCAAGTCATGGCGGTGACCCATCTGCCCCAGGTCGCCGCCTGTTCAGACCAGCATCTGGTCGTGGCTAAGCTGACGGAAAAAGGCAAAACATTCAGCAGTGTTGAAGCAGTAACCGGCGAAGCCCGTGTTGCAGAGATTGGCCGCATGCTGGGCGGAGAAAAGCTGTCCAACACCACACTGGCGCACGCCAAAGAAATGCTGGGGCAATGAGCGCATCACTGGAAATGGTATTGATCACGGGCATGTCAGGCTCTGGCAAGTCAGTCGCGCTGCATGCACTTGAGGATGCTGGTTACTACTGCGTTGACAACCTGCCGCCTGAGTTGCTGACCTCGTTTGTCGCGCTGGAGCGCCAGCATGGCGCCAGCAAGGTCGCGATTGCCATGGACGTGCGCAGTGCAACATCTTTGCCACTGGTGCCCAAACAACTTGAACAACTGCGCGCTCAGGGTGTGGCCATGCAGTCACTGTTTCTGGATGCGAGTACCGAAACCCTTGTCAGGCGTTTTTCAGAGACGCGGCGCTTGCACCCGCTGTCCCGAATGGATGCGTCTGACCAGCACCGGGCGCTGGTCGATGCGATTGAGCTGGAGCGTGAGCTGCTCGGCGACCTGCGGGAGCAGTCGCATGTCATGGACACCAGCATGATCCGGTCATCCCAATTGCAGGGTTATGTGAAGTCATTGATCTCGGCGTCGGCCAGGCAGCTCACATTGGTCTTTGAATCGTTTGCGTTCAAACGCGGTGTACCGCTGGATGCAGACTATGTTTTTGACGTTCGCATGCTGCCCAACCCCCACTATGAATCTGGACTGCGGGCGCTGACAGGCAAAGATCAAGCGGTGGTCAATTACCTGCAGGCGCATTCAGAAGTCGACGACATGTTCAAGGACATTGAAAAATTCATCAGTCACTGGCTCAAAGCGCTGGTGCGTGACCACCGCAGCTATGTGACTGTGGCCATTGGTTGCACGGGGGGCCAGCACCGCTCGGTGTATTTGGTTGAGACATTGGCAGCGAGCTTTGGCCAGAACTGGCAAACCCTAAAACGCCACCGCGAGCTGGATGCGCCTAGGTAGCGTGCCTATCGTCGCCCTTCAGGCAGGTTCGTTGTCAAGCAGTTTACGGATAGGTGCTGGTAATCCCAGCGCAGCCCATGCCTCGGGCAAAAACCAACCACCCGAGACGACCCCGCTTGTCGGCGGCATTTTTTGATTCACTGAAAATCCCACGATGAGTGGACTCAAATGCATGTCCTTGTGGGTCAGCACATGCTTGAAGGTGGGCAACACCTGGGTTTTATCGCGGCTGCGTGCCGGCAAGTACGCCATCAGCGACTCTTGATTTTCAAAAACTGGCAAACAATACAGCCCGCCCCAAATACCCGATGCAGGCCGGCGCTCAAGCCACACCGATCCGTCAGGTTTTTGCGCCCATAGCAAGCTCAAGTGCTCGGTACTGCGCTTTAATTTTTTGGTTTTAACAGGGTATTTTTCGGGTTGGCCTTGCGCAAAACCCTGGCAAATACCTTGCACTGGACACAACAAACATTGGGGTTTGCGGCTGGTGCAAATTGTCGCGCCAAGATCCATCACGCCTTGGGTGTAGCGCGGCATGGTTTGCGTCAGGTCTTTTTCTGGCAACAGGTCAGTAGCCCTAGCCCACAACAGCTTTTCGTTTTTGCCAGATGCCAGGTCACCCGCAAAACCGAGTACCCGCGTCAGCACCCGTTTGACATTGCCATCCAGAATGGCGACGCGCTCTGAAAAGCAAAAGGACGCCACGGCAGCGGCTGTCGACGGCCCAATACCCGGCAAGGTTTGAAGCATTTGTGCTGACCGCGGAAATTGCCCAGCATGCAGGGCCATGACGTCCTGCGCGCATCGGTGCATATTGCGCGCACGGCTGTAGTAACCCAAACCGCTCCAAAGCGCCAGCACGTCGTCCACCTGCGCCGATGCAAGGTCGGCGACGGTTGGAAAGCGACTCAAGAATTTTGCGTAGTAATCAATGACTGTGCTGACCTGCGTCTGCTGGAGCATGATTTCAGACAGCCACACGCGGTACGGATCACGGGTATTTTGCCAAGGCAGACTATGACGGCCATGGCTTTTTTGCCACGCAACGATGTGATGCGCAAAGTGGCCAACCTGAGCTGAAGTCACAAACCAGAATTCACAAACGTGTCAGGTCGTGGCGTCTTCCAGTGCGCTGATCACCGTGTCGGGCGCATCTGACGTATCTGCCTCGCTTGTGGTGTCTGGCGTACCTGCCAAATGTGACGTCAGCTCAGTCAGTTTGGTGTCCAGCGCGTTCAAGCCTGCCTCCTGGATATCAATTTCCCCGATGCGCTCTTCCAGACCAGAAGCGGCACTTTGAATGCGTTCAATGGCTTCAATTCGACGGCCAAAGCTGCGGCGTCGCTCCCGCAGCTGCGCGTCGAGTTGCGCCGCCGCAGATTTGTTCCACAGCTCGACTTCGCCCAGTGCAGACTCATAAACAACCCGCAATCGGGTCGACAGGGCACGAACCAGCCGTTCTGAAAAATCAGGCTGGGACAGCTTGATGATGTTGGTCACGCCCAAATACTGCAAATGGCTGCGTTCAATTTGATCGAGGTCGTTTTCATAGCGACCCAGATCGGGAACTCTGGGTGCCTGCAGCGAAAATCCAAACTCCGCATTCAATTGCTTGAAAGAGGCCATCAGCATGGTGTGAATCTCAATGCTGGTCCGCTCGGCCTTTCGCAATGCTTCGCGCAGACGCGAAAAAGTCAATCCGTAGGCTTTTTTGACACCAAACTTGATGCCCGGTTGATTCAAAGCGGCGGTCAACTCCACCAGTTCTGTTTTCAGTGTTGGGGTACCAAGCAGGTTGAAGACTTCGCGCAACAACTTCAAGTGCACTGACCGTACGGCGTGTATTTTTGCGCCGCTGGTGTCAAACTCGGTTTGCTCCTGCTCAATGCGGCCACGCATCTGTTTGATGACCGATGCGTTTTTGCCCTTCAAACCGCGCAATTCATCCATCTGTTCGGCCAGATCGCGGCGGCGCACATGGATTGACCGGCCGGCCTCAACCCTCAGCTCGGCTATACCGCCCGCTACGGCGGTGCGCAATATCCTTTGTCTCTTGCCCATGATGCCTTCGGCCAACGCCAGCTCCAGATTGGGCAGGCAACTGGCCTCAAGCAAGGCGCTATCGCGGGTGACCTTGGCAACCAGGCCTTTTTGTGCAGACACCGGAATCACTTGAGCCACTGACAGGCCGAGGATATCTGCCGAGCTGGTACGCTGGCGTTCAATTTGAGCCGCGATTTGCTCGGGCGAGCTGAGCGCGTCCCATAGCGTGTCGATCTTGTTGAGCACCACCAAGCGCGAAATGTTCTCGTCCTCTTCGGTAATCAAATGCTCGCGCCAGATGGCCAGGTCAGATTTCGTCACGCCGGTATCTGCAGCCAGAATAAACACCACAGCATGCGCTTGAGGGATCAGACTTACGGTTAGCTCTGGTTCGGCGCCAATGGCATTCAGGCCGGGCGTATCCAGAATCACCAAACCCTGCTTGAGCAAGGGATGGGCGATATTGATCAAGGCATGACGCCACTTGGGCACCTCAATCAAACCGTCAGCGCCTACCAGCGGGTTGTCGTCAATGTTTTCATCGTGCCAAAAACCGAGGGCTCTGGCCTCGTCTTTAGTCACATGTCGCACCTCAGCGACTTTTTCCAGCGCCTTGGCAAGCTGCTTGGGGTCGTTGACGTCCAGATCCACCCGGGTCCACTTTTCAGGTACGGCACGCCATTCCATCAACGCTTGGGTTTGCAGCCGCGTTTCAATTGGCAGCAAGCGCAGACAGGGCGGTACGTCAGCGTCATAGCCCAATTCTGTCGGGCACATGGTGGTGCGGCCCGCGCTGGCGGGCATGATGCGTCTGCCATAGCCAGCAAAAAAGATGGCATTGATCAGCTCTGACTTGCCGCGGGAAAACTCGGCGACAAAAGCCACCATGACTTTGTCAGACCGCACCTGCGCCTCAAGCCTGCGCAGGCGCTCTTCAACGGCAGCGTCCAGCAGGTCATGGCTGCGCATCCATTCAGCCAGCAGCTTGAGCCGCAAGGCAAATTCGCGCCGCCATGCGCCATGCTGGTCAAATTGTTCGTTAAAAGACATGTTTAAAGGGTCAAATAGAGTTGTTCAATATAGCATCGACGTGCGCAAAGAGCCATCCAGAGTTGCAACCTGTGTCACGGCTTTTGGCATTTAGCGCAATAAAAGGTCGAGCGCTGCCCCTGACGCAGGCTTTTGACCGGATTGCCACACACCCGACAGGGCAAACCGGTACGGTCATAAACCATGGCCTCGAGCTGAAAGTAGCCCGTCTGTCCGTCGGCATTCGAAAAGTCTTTCAAGGTACTGCCGCCTTTTGCCACCGCTTGCGCCAATACTTGGCGAATGGCCCGGTGCAGCCTTGCGCTGCGCGGTTTGCTCAATTTGGCAGCAGAGGTCGTGGGCCGGATGCCAGCTAAAAACAGCGCCTCAGACGCATAGATGTTGCCCACGCCCACCACCAGTTCGCCGGCCAGCAAGACCTGTTTGATCGCTGCTTTTTTCAGCTTCAAGGCAACATGAAAAGCAGTTGCATCAAATGCCTCTGTGAGTGGTTCCACCCCCAAACGCCCGAGCAATTTGCGCGCAACAGGGTCGTTTTCGTTCAATGCAAAAACTACGGCACCAAACCGCCGCGGATCATGCAGGCGCAAGGTCCCCAAACTGGTCAACATTTCAAAATGGTCATGCTTGCCTGGCGCGGGCAAAGCATGGCCAAAGCTGACACTACCTGACATACCCAAATGCACCAGAAGCAGCCCTTCGCTCAAGTCAAGCAGGAGGTACTTGCCACGCCTGCGCACTCCCAGCACACGCTGGTCACGCAGCGCCTCGGGCGCGCATCCCAAGGGCCAACGCAGCGGCTTTCCCATCTGGACGGACTGAATTTGCGCTGATGCAATGCGATGGGCAAAACTGAGGCGGGTGACTTCGACTTCGGGGAGTTCAGGCATGAGGGGATTGGCGCGCGGTTGGCGGGTTGGAAGAGCTTCAATTATCATGGCTTGATGACGAAAAAAATCATTTGGGCTTTTTGCAGCCTATGGCTTGCCACCCCCTTGCTGTGGGCTCAAACTCGGTTGGTGCAAACGACCCCTTCGGTCACAACCAGCACAGCTCCATCAACGCCCACCGTCTCCGCACTGGATGCTGAACTGTTTTTTCGCCTGCTGATCGGTGAAATCACGACCCGCCAAGGAGACGCCGGCGCCGGCTTTGCGCTAATGCTGGACACAGCCCGAAAAACAAACGATGCCCAGCTGTACCAGCGCGCAGTAGAAATTGCCCTTCAGTCACGGTCTGGCGATGCCGCGTTACAAGCCGCCATGGCATGGCGACAGGCACAACCGACCGCGCAAGACCCGAATCGTTATGTACTCCAGATATTGATAGCCCTGAACCGTATCCAGGAAACACTCGATCCCTTGAAAAAAGGCATTGAGCTGACCCCGATGGCTGAGCGTTCGCTGGCGATTTCCGCCATTCCCCGGGCTTACGCAAGAGTCAGCGACAAGAAAATGGCCAGCAGCGTGATTGAAAACGCCCTGAGCACCTACGTCATCAACCCCACGACGGCCGTAGCCGCCTGGACAACAGTTGGCCGCATGCGGCTAGCGGCTGGCGATACCCCAGGCGCGCTTGAGGCCGTTCAAAAAGGTCAGGCTGCCGACGGCCAGGCTGAGGGCCCTGCACTTGTTGCACTTGAGATCATGAGTCCCAAACTGCCGGCTGCTGAAGTCACGGTTAAAAAGTATTTGTCGGACAACCCCAAGGCCTTGCCGGAAATCCGCATGGGATATGCGCGGGCTTTGCTGGATGCGCAGCGGTATGGAGAAGCGGGAACCCAGTTGCAAACAGTTATCAAGGACAAACCCGGCTTTGCACCCGCCTGGCTGGTATTGGGTTCATTGCAGTTGCAAGACAACCAACTGGCGCTGGCGCAAGCCTCGCTAGAGCGTTATGTTGCGTTGACTCTGGCTGCCAATCAGCAAAGCGAGGACGATGAGCCCAACCGCGGGCTGGTACAGGCTTACTTGTCGTTGGCGCAAATCGCGGAAAAGCGCAAGGATTTTTCAGGTGCCGAGGCCTGGATCAACAAGATTGAAAACTCTGCCGACATGATGCAGGCTCAAACCCGGCGCGCGTCCATTTTGGCCAGCCGCGGGCAACTGGCCGAAGGCCGCCAGCTGATTCGCAGCCTGCCAGAACGCAACCCGGGCGATGCACGCCTGAAATTGCTGGCTGAAATCGGCTTGCTGCGCGATTTGAAGCAATACCAGTTGGCGTATGACCTGCTGGGGCAGGCATCTGCCGCATCTCCACAAGAAACCGACCTGCTTTACGACCAGGCCATGATGGCTGAAAAACTCGGTCAACTGCCGGAAATGGAGCGCTTGCTGCGCCGAGTTATCACCATGAAACCCGATGCCTACAACGCCTACAACGCCTTGGGGTATTCGTTGGCAGACCGCAATGTCCGCCTGCCAGAAGCCAAAGTGCTGATCCAAAAGGCGCTTGAGTTCATGCCCGATGATCCGTATATCCGGGACAGCCTGGCTTGGGTCGAATTTCGCATGGGCAACAACGCTGAAGCCGCCAGAATTTTTGCAGATGCGTTCAAAGCCAAGCCTGACGCTGAAATAGCGGCCCACTATGGTGAAGTGCTCTGGACCATGGGTCAGCGCGACAAGGCATTGAACATCTGGCGCGAAGGCCAACTGCTAAACCCTGAAAACGAAACGCTGGTTGAAACGCTCAAACGCCTGAAGGTCAAACTCTGAGCATGACTTCCCGAGCGCTGTTATGCGGCCTGCTAAGCGCTATTTTTTTAATAGCTGGTTGCGCCCAGAAACAGGGCGTTACAACCATAAATGATACTCAAAATGAGGGCAAACCCAGCTTTTGGGCAGGCCGCATCAGCTTGCAAATCCAAAGTGAGCCCGCACAGGCTTTTTTTGCCGGTTTCGAGCTGAAAGGGCAGGCTGAAAACGGCGAACTCACCCTGACCAGTCCGCTCGGCAGCATTCTGGGCATCATGCGCTGGTCTCCTGGCGAAGCAACCCTGATGCAGGGCGGCAGCATCCGGCGCTTTGCATCCACTGACGAACTGCTGGCCCAAGCCACGGGTGCCGCCGTGCCGGTCTCGGCGCTGTTTGACTGGCTAGGCGGCAAAAATACCTCCACGCCCGGCTGGCTGGCTGACCTGTCGCAGCAAGCCAACGGACGCATCATGGCCAAAAGAGTCAGCCCTGCCCCGTTGGCCGATTTGCGCATCGTGCTGGACAAGTAAATGAGAGACGCCGCCTCGTGAATGCCATCTACGACGTTCCTGCCCCCGCCAAACTGAACCTGTTCCTTCACGTGACTGGCCGCCGGCCCGACGGCTACCACCTGATCCAGTCGGTTTTTATGTTGATCGACTGGTGCGATACCTTGCACTTTGAACGGCGCTCCGATGGCCTGATTACCCGAGCTGACACAGGCGGGGTAGATGCAGACGTCCTGCCCGCCGAAGACCTGACAGTGCGGGCGGCTATCGCTCTGCAAAGGGCCTGCGGCACCGCGCTGGGCGTGCATATCACCCTTGAAAAACGCATTCCATCGCAAGCGGGCATGGGCGGCGGCTCGTCTGACGCGGCCAGTTGCCTGCTGGCCTTGCAGCGGCTTTGGGGCGTTAAATTGCCGCGCAGCGAACTGCTGGAGATCGCTCTGGGGCTGGGCGCTGACGTGCCCTTCTTTTTGTTTGGCGGCAATGCCTGGGTGGAGGGCGTGGGCGAAAAAATGATACCTGTCGAGGTGCCGGCAGCAGATTTTTTAGTGGTTAAGCCGCCACTTGGCGTGTCAACGCCGGCAATTTTCACTTCGTCGTCACTTAAACGCGACACTGAAACTGCTACAATGTTAGGCTTTGCTGCAAACGACAAACTGGGCATTTTTGGGTTTGGTCATAACGACTTGGAGCCAGTGGCAAAAGAGTTTTGTCCACAGATCAGCCAGTCGCTTGATTGGCTGGCTGCAAGGGGGCTCAAAGGCCGAATGACTGGCTCGGGCAGCGCAGTGTTTGCATATTTGCCGCATGAAGTGGATATTTCAGGCCATCCAGATGGTTTCAAAATCCGCACATGCTGTAATTTGCAGGCCCACCCGCTAAAAGGCTGGTAGTTTTGAGGTGCAGCAGATAAATGGTTATAGGGTGGTTGCGTGGCCAAAAGGCACGCATCTGTCCTGTGTAGGGGTGTCGCCAAGTTGGTTAAGGCACCGGATTTTGATTCCGGCATTCGCAGGTTCGACTCCTTCCACCCCTGCCAAAATATGTGACGACTCGTGTAAAGCACGGGTCGGCTTACTTCTCAGGCTCATGCACTGCATGAGCCTGAGTTCTTTTGCTCAATGTGAAATAGCTTTCATGGTCCAGGGTGATTCAATGAATCATGAAAGTTAGTCCTTAGTTTTAACTGATATCAGCCGCGCCACCATCGTTACCAGCTGGACCCCCACATGCAAACGCATCATCAAACGCATTCAGACTTCCTGCTGTTTACCGGCAATGCAAATCCCAGTCTGGCGCTCGAAGTTGCACAGCACCTGGACATCAGTTTGGGTGCGGCGCAAGTGGGCCGTTTTTCAGACGGCGAAGTAACGGTTGAAATCCAGCAGAACGTGCGGGCGCGTGACGTGTTTGTGGTGCAGTCGACCTGCGCGCCGACCAATGAAAACCTGATGGAATTGCTCATCATGGTCGACGCCTTGAAACGCGCATCTGCCGAGCGCATTTCGGCTGTGATCCCCTATTTTGGCTATGCCCGGCAAGACCGTCGGCCACGCTCGGCACGCGTGCCGATTACCGCCAAAATGGTGGCCAACATGCTGCAAGCTGTGGGTGTGTCGCGTGTCCTGACGATGGACTTGCACGCTGACCAGATACAGGGCTTTTTTGATATCCCGGTTGACAACATTTATGCCTCGCCTGTGTTGCTGGGCGATTTGCGGCAGAAAAATTATTCAGACCTGATGGTGGTGTCACCTGACGTTGGCGGCGTGGTTCGCGCTAGGGCTCTGGCCAAGCAACTGGGCTGCGACATGGCGATCATTGACAAGCGCCGTCCCAAGGCCAATGTGTCTGAAGTCATGCACGTGATTGGCGACATCGAAGGCCGAAACTGCGTCATCATGGACGACATGATCGACACGGCAGGTACGCTGGTGAAGGCCGCAGAAGTACTGAAAGAACGCGGTGCTAAAAAAGTCTATGCCTACTGCACACACCCTATCTTTTCAGGTCCGGCGATTGATCGAATCGCCCAAGGCGATGCACTAGACGAAGTCGTCATCACCAACACCATTCCCTTGAGCGACAACGCCAAGGCATGCAAAAAAATCCGCCAACTCTCCGTCGGGCCATTGATCGCTGAAACCATTCAGCGCATTGCCAAGGGCGAGTCGGTGATGAGTTTGTTTTCAGACCAGGACCAACAAGAACTGATCTGAAACAAAAAGCGGCAGCGCCGTTAAACGTGCTGCCTTTTCAATCGGGGTAAAGCTGGTCGCGGCCTGCCCTTTTAAGGAGTTAATTATGAAATTCGTCGCTTTTGAGCGCGCCAAGCAGGGTACGGGTGCGAGCCGCCGTCTCCGCATCACCGGCCGCACGCCCGGTATCGTTTATGGTGGAACTGGCGATGCGCTGTTGATCGAACTCGACCACAACGCTTTGTTCCACGCCATCAAAAAAGAAGCCTTCCATGCGTCGATTCTCGACATGGAACTCGCTGGCAAAGAGCACAAAGTGCTGCTGCGGGATTTGCAAATGCATCCGTTCAAGCAACAGATTCTGCACATCGACTTCCAACGCGTTGAAGCCAAAACCAAAATGACCGTGAAAGTGCCGCTGCACTACAGCGGCGAAGAAGAGTCGCCAGCCGTCAAAGCCGAAAATTGCCTGGTTAACCACGTGTTGACCGAGCTCACCATTTCCTGCTTCCCGGCTGATATTCCTGAATCTATTGACATTGACCTGAGCGGCCTGAAAAAAGGTTCTTCGTTACACGTCAAAGACATCACACTGCCAAAAGGCGTCAAGTTTGTGGTCAAGGGCCAGGCTAACCCCGTGCTGGTGTCGGTATCTGCTATTTCCGCTGAGGCTGAAGCCGATGCAGCAGCAGCCGCTGCCGCTGCTGCACCTGTTGATCCGAAAGCCGCTAAAGCTGCCGCAGGCAAGGCCGCCGCTGCTGCAAAACCTGAAGCCAAAGCACCAGCTGCGAAGAAGAAATAAGCAAAACCAAGTTCAGGTTTTAACCATCTGTAGCCCCGCCCTCGCAAGAGAGTCGGGGCTTTTTTATGGCCGCCTTAAAATTAAGGAATGGATACTCAAACATGATCAAGCTGTTCGTCGGCCTGGGCAACCCCGGCGCGGAGTACGAAGCAACGCGGCACAATGCAGGCTTTTGGTGGATGGACGCTTTGGCGCGCGAGCTGAAAGCGCCGCTGATCTTTGACAAAAGCTACTACGGACAGGTTGCACGCACGAGCAGCGCGGGTCAAACTATCTGGCTGCTCACGCCACAAACCTTCATGAACTTGTCGGGTAAATCGGTGGCTGCATTGGCCAAATTTTTCAAGATCAAACCCGAAGAGATCCTCGTTGCACACGACGAGCTGGATGTTGTTCCCGGCCAGGTCAAGCTTAAATTTGGCGGCAGCCATGCAGGCCACAACGGCTTGCGCGACATCCATGCGCAACTGGGCACCGGCGACTACTGGCGGCTGCGCTTGGGCGTGGGTCACCCAGGCAACAAAGACGAGGTGGTCGATTGGGTATTGAGAAAGCCCATGCAGGAGCACCGCGTAGCCATTGAAGAATGCATTGCACGGTCGCTCAAGGCCGTGCCAGCCCTGCTGGCGGGCGAAATGGACAAAGCCACAATGATGATTCATACCAGCACACCACCCCGGCCTAAGCCGCCGCGCAAGGTAGACCCGCCGCCTTCGGGAGTCATACCGCCCAACTAGCGGTCTTGGCTGACAGGTCAGATCGGACCCCATCGGGTAATCTACTGCCCATGTTTAAAGTCCCCTCGACAGCGCATCAAGCGGCGCGAAACGGCCCACTTTATGTCGTTTTGAACGCGGCCTCAGGCCACAAAGACACCGATGAAGAGCGTCAGATACTGGCAGATGTCTTCAAAAGTGCGGGCCGGACATTTGAGTTTTTACAGTTTGACGACCCGGCGAGCATTACCACGGTGAGTGCCAAAGCGGTAACACTCGCCAAAGAACACGGCGGTGTGGTGGTCGCTGCAGGCGGCGACGGCACCATCAACGCGGTGGCGGCAGCAGTGCTGCGAAGCGGCTGTCCATTTGGTGTGCTCCCTCAAGGCACATTCAATTACTTTGGCCGTGCCCACGGGATTCCGCAAGATGCACGCGCCGCAGCGTCCGCATTGCTCAGCGCCAGCATTTCGCCCGTGACGGTGGGCGAGGTCAATCGGCGGGTGTTCTTGGTCAATGCCAGCTTGGGTCTGTACCCGCAGTTGCTGCAAGACCGCGAAGCCTGGAAGCAGCGATTGGGGCGTAGCCGCCTTGTGGCGTTTGCATCAGGCCTTGCGACCATTTTTCAGGCGCGCGGCCAGCTCAGGCTGGAAATTGACTTAGCGGGTAAAACCACCCTGCTGCGCACACCGACGCTTTTTATTGGCAACAACCATTTGCAACTGTCCCAAGTCGGCATAGGTCAAGAGTTCGCCGATGCTGTCCATCGCGGTGAGCTGACAGGGATAGCCATCCGCCCGATGGGAGCGCTGGCCCTGTTCGGTCTGCTCGCACGGGGGATGATTGGGCGGCTAGGAGATGCAGACAATATCGACAGCTTTTCCTTCCGCAAGCTCAAGGTAGCGATGCGCAGCAAACGGCGCGTGAAGGTCGCAACCGATGGCGAGATCACCTGGATGACCCCGCCCTTGGTGTTTCAGGTCGCCGACACACCGCTGCTGTTGATGGTGCCCGCACCCGCTGACCGGGCCGAGGTCGCATGACAAAGCTGTTGCAAATTTCTGACTTGCATTTTGGCACCGAGCAGCCTGATGTGGTGGCGGCATTGCTCGCTTTGTCAGATGAGAAAAAGCCGGACGTCTTGGTTGTTTCGGGTGACATCACCCAGCGTGCCACGCGCGAGCAATTTACGCGTGCCAAGGGATTTTGCGACCGCCTGCAGGTTGCCCAAATGATTTGCCTGCCAGGAAATCACGACATACCCTTGCACGATCCATGGGCGCGTCTGGTACGCCCCTACGCGGCGTACCAACGCGCCTTCGGGCCGGTGCTGGAGCCCGAACTGCTGACCGACTCGCTGTGTATTGCAACCGTCAACACCACGCGTTGGTGGCGGCACAAGAATGGCGAAGTCTCTCAAGCGCAGATTGAGCGCGTCTGCGAACAACTGTCACGCGCAGCGCCGAAACAACTGCGTGTGGTAGTCGTGCACCAGCCAGTGCATGTGCTGCGGCGTCAAGACGAACACGACCTGCTGCGCGGCTGGCAAGCTGCGGTTCAAAAATGGGCCGCAGCGGGCGCCGACATCGTGATGGGCGGGCACATTCATTTGCCCTACGTCTGCGAGCTGTCTTCCACGGTGGGCGGACTCAAGCGGCGCATGTGGTGCGTCCAAGCCGGTACAGCCGTGTCAAGCCGCATTCGGCGAGAGGCACCTAACTCGGTGAATTTAATCGAGTCCTTGTCGGATGAAGTCGGTTTGCATTGCACCGTAGAGCGGTGGGATTATCAGAAGGTATTGGGACGTTTCGCCTTGGCTCATACATCCGTGCTGAATCCGCAAAGAGATTGATCTTTCGGTGACTTAATCGGTTTTTTCAGATACTCTGGCCGCAGTCCCTGTCAAGCGATGGTATTTTTCCCATAGCGTCGGCTTGCTTTCAACGAACTGGGGATTGATCGGAATACACGCCACCGGGCAGACCTGTACGCATTGCGGTTCGTCGAAATGACCGACGCATTCGGTGCATTTGTTCGGGTCGATTTCGTAAATCTCTTTGCCCATGTAAATGGCTTGGTTTGGGCATTCGGGCTCGCATACGTCGCAGTTGATGCACTCGTCCGTGATCAGCAAGGCCATGATTAGCCAGCCTTGGCGGAATTCAGCGCGGCCATGACCTCTGGGCTGACCATCTGGCTGACGTCGCCGCCCAGCTTGCTGATCTCGCGCACCAGCGTACTGCTGATGCAGGCCAAAGGCGCATCGGGCAACAAAAAGACGGTTTCAACTCGCGGCGCCAGCTTGCGGTTCATGGCAGCCATTTGAGATTCATAGTCGAAGTCGGTCATGTTGCGGATGCCGCGCACCACAGCGCTGGCGCTGCGCGCCGTGCAGAAGTCCATGATCAACCCGCTGAACGGCTCAATGGTCACATTTGCCATGCCTTGAGTCGCTGCTTGCGCCATCGATACGCGACTTTCTAGGCTAAACAGCGTTTTTTTATGATGCGCCTCTGCGACTGCAATGATGAGTTGGTCAAACAGGCCCGCAGCGCGGCGCACCACGTCTAGGTGGCCAAGGGTGATG
>JBBRDA010000048.1:0-21563 GCA_038204335.1 Burkholderiales bacterium | reverse complement strand
ACTTTTAAGACGGCTCGCGGCGTTACAGTCTCGCTTGGTATGCTTTTTGCTGCTACCTTGGCATCATCCTTTGCAGCCGTTCTGGCTGTTTTTTTACTTTTGGAGAAATTATGTTGAAACAAGTTAAAAAGCTCGGAATTTTGTCGGCTGCAGTTGCCACCCTGACTTTGTTTGCTTTGCCTGCCCACGCCGGCAAAACCCTGGATGCCATCAAAGCGCGCGGCCAGGTCGTGTGCGGTGTCAACGTGGGATTGGCTGGCTTTTCAGGCGCGGACAGCAATGGCGCTTGGACGGGTTTGGATGTTGACATTTGCAAAGCAATTGCCGCCGCAGTGTTGGGCGATGCCAGCAAAATTAAATGGGTTCCCCTGAACGCGCAGCAACGGTTTACGGCACTGCAATCGGGCGAGATCGACATCTTGTCGCGTAATACCACCTTCTCGCTAACGCGCGATGCTTCATTGGGCCTGCACATGACTGCAGTCACTTACTATGACGGCCAGGGTTTTATGGTGCCAGTCAAAAGTAAAATCAAAAGCGCCAAATCCTTGAAGGGCGCAACGGTTTGCGTGCAGTCTGGCACCACCACCGAGAAAAATCTGACCGACTACAGCCGCGCTAACAACCTGGCCCTTAAACCTGTGGTGTTTGAAAAGCAGGAAGCCGTTAACGCAGCTTACTTTTCTGGCCGCTGCCAGGCTTACACCACCGACGCATCTGGCCTGGCCTCAGTGCGAAACAAAGAAGCCAAGAACCCGGCTGACCATTTGATCCTGCCTGAGCTGATCTCTAAAGAACCTCTCGGCCCCATGGTTCGCCGTGGCGATGACGAATGGTTCGCCATCACCAAATGGGTCGTTTACGGTCTGCTTGAGGCTGAAGAATATGGTGTGACCCAAGCCAACGTTGACGCTATGGCTAAAGACAGCAAAGACCCGGTCATTGGCCGCCTGACAGGCAGCACTGAAGACACCGGCAAGCTTCTGGGACTTGAAAAAGACTGGATGGTCAAAGCCGTCAAGGCTGTTGGCAACTACGGCGAGATATTTGAGCGCAATGTCGGGCCTAAAACTGCTCTGGCGCTGCCACGTGGCCAGAACAATCTCTGGAACAAAGGTGGGCAGATGTACGCCTTCCCGGTGCGTTGATAAGCTAGGCAAGCAGCACCGCGACATGTCAATGCTCGCGCTGCTGTCCTTGATCGCAACTTATTGATCGGTTGCAAGCGTTGGCATCAACGGGCCCATCCGCGTAACTGCGGACTTTTAAGCCCGTTTTTTAGTTTACCTAGCCCTGTTTTGCGGACATCCTTATGCCAGATACCCCCTCCACGCATGCCTTGATTCCGCCTCGGGAGGCACCGCCGCCACGCCGCAGTGCATTTTCGTGGCGCAGTAAAAAGGCACGGGCTATGGTTTATCAGGTGATCGTTTTGGGACTGATTGCCTTTTTGGTTTGGCTGCTGGTCACCAATACGTTGACCAACATGAAGGCGCGGGGGATTCAAAGTGGTTTTGACTTTTTGACCCAACCGGCGGGGTTTGACATCGGCGAGCAGTGGATTGGCTTTGAGTCTATTCAACCCTACTGGCGCGCTTTTTTGGCAGGTACCGTGAACACGCTGAGGGTGGCTGTTGTCGGTGTGGTGTTAACCACCATTTTGGGCACGTTACTGGGTATTGGGCGGTTTTCACGCAACGCACTGGTGCGCGGCATTTGCTACGGCTATGTGGAGTGTTTTCGCAACGTTCCTGTGCTGCTGCAATTACTGATGTGGTACTTGCTGTTTACAGAATATTTGCCCCAAATTGACCATGCGCTGCATCTCGGCAATTGGCTTTATGTCAGTAAGAACGGTGTTTCATTTCCTTCACTGGTTTGGGAATTGGGGCACACACTGGCTATCGTTGGCGCTGTCATCGGCACTACTGCCGCATTTGCTTACGCCGCGCAGGCAAAGAGGACCTTTGAAAGAACCGGCCGGCCCAAGCCGGTGCTGTGGGTTTCGTTAGCACTGGTAGCAGCAAGCACATTGCTTGGCTGGGTTGTGGGTGGAGCACCGATGGCCTGGAACATGCCAAAGTTGACGGAGACCCAGGTCGAAGGTGGTGGCGCGCTGTCGCCCGAGTACCTCGCGGTATTGATAGGCCTTGTGCTCTATACATCAGCGTTCGTGGCCGAGGTGGTCCGTGGCGGAATTGCGTCCGTGTCATTGGGCCAGCATGAGGCCAGTGCGTCGTTGGGTTTGCCGCAAGGGCTGTCGATGCGGCTGGTCGTGTTGCCCCAGGCATTGCGCGTGATTATTCCGCCCATGACCAACCAATTTTTGAACCTGACTAAAAATTCCTCACTAGCCGTTGCTGTAGGTTATCCGGATGTGGTGTCAATTGCCAACACATCGCTCAACCAGACCGGGCGGGCCGTGGAATGTATTGTGATCATCATGGCAATTTACCTGACGACCTCACTTCTGACTTCTGGCTTTATGAACTGGTTCAACGTTCGTGCAGCCATCAAGGAAAGGTAGTGCGCAAGCATGACTGAAATATTCGTCACCAAACCTGCCCGCCCATCCCCCATCAACAGTGTGGGCGTTATGCCTTGGCTGAAAGCGAACCTTTTTGCCAGCGTTCCCAATGCTGTGCTGTCCTTGCTGATACTCGGCGTGATGGCATGGGCTGCTGTTCACGCCCTGCGCTGGGGCGTCTTTAACGCCGTCACCGTAACCGACCCAGACCTGTGCCAGGCGGCACGTGGTGTGGGCGCCTGCTGGGGTGTCGTGAATGAAAAGGCCAGGCTGATGGTGATGGGCCGCTACCCGCAAGTCGAACATTGGCGTGCCGAGTTGGCCATGGTGCTGCTGATTGGTCTGGTGGTTGCCAGCTGCAGCCGCTATTTCTGGAAGGTCTGGCTACCTCTGCTTTGGGTTGCTGTATTGGCCGCGTTTTTTACGCTGATGAGCGGTGGTGTGCTGGGGTTGAGCAAGGTCTCTACCGACCAGTGGGGCGGCTTGCCGCTGACCGTCATGCTGACGGTGATCTCCATGACGCTGGCATTTCCTTTGGCGGTGGCCGTGGCGCTCGGCCGGCGTTCCAACATGCCAGCCATCAAAAGTATCTGCGTGGTGTACGTCGAGCTGGTTCGCGGGGTACCGCTGATTTCAGTTTTGTTTATGGCGTCCTTTATGTTCCCACTTTTCATGCCGATGGGTAAGTCGCCCGATGTTTTGGTGCGGGTGATTATCGGAATCACCTTGTTTGCAGCGGCTTATATGGCGGAAATCATCCGGGGCGGTTTGCAGTCGCTGTCAAACGGGCAAACCGAGGCGGCCGCTAGCTTGGGCCTGGGCTATTGGCAAACGCAGATCAAGATCGTGTTACCGCAGGCGCTTGGCACCGTGGTACCCAGCATCATGAACAACTTTATTTCGCTCTTCAAAGACACCTCACTGGTCACCATTGTTTCGTTGTATGAACTGACGGGGGCGCTCAGCTTGGCCGTCGGGTCTGACCCAAACTGGCGGCCTTTCAAAATTGAAGCCTACCTGTTTATTGCAGCCATATATTTCATTTGCTGCTTCTCGATGTCTCGCTATAGCTTGTGGATCGAAAAACGCCTGGCTGTTGGCAAGGCTCGCTAAGCCAGGTGATTATGACTATGCCGACACCACACCCAGTCACATCCAAAGCGAATTTAAAAGCACTGCGCAAGGACCAGCAATGAGCGACACCATCATCAATTTTGACAATGTCAACAAGTGGTACGGCAACAATTTTCATGTGCTGCGCGACGTTGACCTTCAGGTAGCGCAGGGTGAGCGGCTGGTCATTTGTGGCCCGTCTGGCTCAGGCAAGTCAACCCTGATTCGCTGCATCAACGCGCTTGAGACTTATCAGGAGGGCAAGCTGACGGTGGCCGGCCATGTGGTGGGTGACGATATCAAGGCGGTTGATGCGGTAAGGCGGCAGGTGGGTATGGTGTTTCAGCAGTTCAATTTATTCCCGCACCTGACGGTTTTGGAAAATCTCACGCTGTCACCTACGTGGGTAGCAGGTATGCCCAAAAAGGAGGCGATCGAGCGCGCAATGCACCAACTTGAACGGGTTCGCATTGCCGAGCAGGCGCAAAAGTATCCGCTGCAGCTCTCGGGCGGTCAGCAGCAACGCGTTGCCATTGCGCGGGCGCTGTGCCTGACGCCCAAGATCATGCTGTTTGACGAGCCGACATCAGCGTTGGACCCCGAAATGATCAAGGAGGTGCTGGACGTGATGATTGGCTTGGCCGAAGGCGGTATGACCATGCTTTGCGTGACCCACGAGATGGGTTTTGCCAAGGCCGTTGCCAACCGTGTCATCTTCATGGATCAGGGACAAATTGTTGAAGAAAACAACCCGGACGATTTCTTCAACCATCCGAAAACTGACCGCAGCAAAGATTTCCTATCAAAAATCCTCGGCCATTAAATGGCATTGCCCGTATAGGGTAAATGCGCCATACAAAACGTCCATGTTAAAAAATAGCTAGCTTTACCATAGCGATACAGCGCCAATTTTCTTGCCTGTTACGTTCAATCGTACAATTACGACATGTGTCAATTGCTCGGTATGAATTCTGCCAATCCGGCAGATTTGCGGTTTTCTTTCACAGGCTTCGCAGCGCGGGGCGGCTTGACCGACCATCATGGCGATGGCTTCGGCATCGGTTTCTTCGAAGACAAAGCCTGCAGGCTATTCATGGACAACCAGCCTGCGGCATCTTCGCCTGTCGCTGATCTGCTCAAACAGTACCCCATCAAATCAAGGAATGTCATCGCCCATATTCGCAAAGCCACTCAGGGCGATGGTTTGCGGCTTGAAAATTGTCATCCCTTCACCCGCGAGTTGTGGGGACGCCATTGGCTTTTTGCCCATAACGGCGATTTGAACGGCTACGCTCCTGCATTGAAGGGTGACTATTTGCCTGTGGGAAATACAGACAGTGAGCTGGCTTTTTGCGAGCTGTTGCAAACACTGCGTCAGATCAGCCCGCGAGAGCCCTGTTCACTTGACCGGGTATTCGACGCGTTGTGTGAGGTCACGCAGCGTACAGCCGAGTATGGTGTTTTTAACTTTTTGTTATCTAACGGCCAGGCCATGTTCGCGCATTGCTCCACCCGCCTCTGGTATTTGGTGCGCCAATGGCCGTTTTCAAACGCGCAGTTAGTAGATTCAGATTTAAGCATGGACTTTGCCCAAACCAATACTTCAAATGACAGGCTTTGTGTCATTGCGACGCAACCTTTGACGCGCAATGAAAACTGGCAGCAACTGGAACCTGGCCAGTTACTCTGGATTGAAGGCGGTCATGTTGTTCGGCATGCACAGTTGCAGGTTAGCGAAGACATCAGGCTCAAGAACGTCGCCAATCTGGCCTGCGTGTAAGCGTCAAAGCCTGGCACCTAGCCGCGTCCCCTGGTCAATGGCGCGCTTGGCGTCCAGCTCGCCCGCCTCTTGTGCGCCGCCAATCAAATGGGTCCGAATACCTGCCGCTTTTAACGGCTCAAGCAATTCTTGCAGCGGCTCTTGCCCGGCGCACAGCACGATGGTGTCGACTTCTAGCACCGTGGCGTTGCTGCGCTTTTCGCCGTAGGTGATGAACAAGCCCAAGCCGCCTGATTGTTGCACGATGCGTTCGTAGTTCACGCCGGACAGCATTTCTACATTTTTCATTTTTAATGCCGCGCGGTGAATCCAGCCCGTGGTTTTGCCCAAGTTGTTGCCCAGCTTGCCGGGTTTGCGTTGTAGCAGCGTGACTTGCCGGGCAGCCGGGGTTGCTATCGGGCGCACCACACCGCCGCGAACATTAGATGGATCCGCAACGCCCCATTCGGCCAGCCATTCGGGCAAGTTCATGGCGGTGGAGTGCCCAGCGGGTGTGACTAAAAACTCTGCCACGTCAAAGCCAATGCCGCCAGCGCCTATCAGTGCCACGCGCTGGCCAACGGGTTGCTTGCCCAGCAACACGTCGATGTAGCTCAGCACGCCGGGCAAGTCCTGTCCGGGGATGCGTGGGTTGCGCGGTTTGACGCCAGTGGCAAGCACCACCTCGTCGTATTTTTCTGCTATCAATTGTGCAGCATCGACGCGCTTACCCAATTGCAGTTTGACGCCAGTCAGCTTGGCGCGCTGGCCAAAGTAGCGCAGTGTTTCTTCAAACTCTTCTTTACCGGGCACCAGCTTGGCCATGTTGAACTGCCCGCCAATTTTGTCCGCCGAGTCAAACAAATCAACACTGTGGCCGCGCCCGGCCAGCGTGGTGGCCGCTGCCAGTCCGGCTGGGCCTGCGCCAATCACCGCCATGCGTTTTTTTGCTGGCGCAATGTTGATGATCAAATCCAGCTCATGGCCCGCACGCGGATTGACCAGGCAACTGGCCAGTTTGTTTTTAAAGGCATGGTCCAGGCACGCCTGGTTGCAGGCAATGCAGGTGTTGATCTCGTTGCGGCGCCCCTGCGCAGCTTTGTTGACGAATTCCGGGTCAGCCAAAAACGGGCGCGCCATGCTGATCATGTCGGCATTGCCGTCCGCCAGCACCTGCTCGGCCACTTCAGGCATGTTGACGCGGTTGCCGGTGATGACGGGAATAGTGAGGCCTGCTGCTCGCAGTTCAGTTCGCAACTTTTTAGTCACCCAAGTAAACGCACCGCGCGGTACCGATGTGGCAATCGTTGGCACGCGCGATTCATGCCAGCCAATGCCGCTGTTGATCAGCGTAGCACCCGCCTTTTCAATGGCTTTGGCAAGTTCAATCACTTCTTCCCAGCTGCTGCCGCCGGGAATCAGGTCAATGATTGACAGCCTGTAAACGATGATGAGGTCAGGCCCTAATGCCTCTCGTGTGCGGCGAACGATTTCAATCGCCATTCGCATGCGGTTGGCGTAGCTGCCGCCCCAGGCGTCGGTGCGGTGGTTGGTGTGGCTGACCAAAAACTGGTTGATCAAATAGCCTTCGCTACCCATGATCTCCACACCGTCGTAGCCTGCTTCACGCGCTAGGCTGGCGCAGCGCACAAAGGCGCGAATCTGCCGCTCGACGCCAGCAGCGCTCAATTCAAACGGTGTAAAGGGCGATATGGGGCTTTGGATGCGCGATGGTGCCACGCACAGTGGGTGGTAGCCGTAGCGGCCGCTGTGCAAAATTTGGAGCGCGATTTTGCCGCCTTCAGCATGCACCGCATCAGTCACTTGTCTGTGCCGCTTGGCCGCGCTGCTGCTGGCCAGCATGCCTGCAAACGGTTTGGTCCAACCTGCAATGTTGGGTGCAAAGCCGCCGGTGACGATCAAGCCGACACCGCCCCGAGCCCGCTCAGCGAAGTAAGCCGCCATCGCCGGGAAATGCTTTCGGCCATCCTCCAGCCCGGTATGCATGCTGCCCATGAGCACCCGGTTTTTCAGGGTGGTAAAGCCCAGGTCAAGTGGCGCCAGTAGGTGGGGGTAGGGTGATGTCATCGTCATCGTTATCGTTATAGTGGTTAAATTTACTATCTAATTGATAGCTGCTTGCGCCCGATTTTATTGGTCTACTGGCCTTTTTGTTACTTTTTATCGTCTTGGCTGCATGCGTCAACAACTCTGGCCCTTTGAAGCCATTCAACGACCGGCTCGCCCGACATCCGCTCTATTCGGTCGGCAGCAAGCGGCGCGGTCCAATTTGGTGACCGTTAGATTGTCCGCTTTTTGTCGGTTAAGTTGCGAGGACTGTACATACTGCTAAGCGCAAGAGCGGCTCGCAACACCCTGGTCGTCGTTCAGCATCTTTATGAGGTCTTCTGCAAACGCATCGGCGATCACGGGTAACTGTCTGCCGCGGAGACTGGCAAGTACCAGCTGACCGCGCGGGAAGCCCCGGTCTGCAATTTCTCTCGCCACCAGGTCGGTGCCTTCCGTTACGACGCCGATCGAAATCTGGAATGAAATTCCTTGTTCGTAGCGGAGATAGCCGCGCATGAACTCGAAACTGTTGCTTTCAACCACGTGGCGCAGCTTGATGGCGCTGCGTACCAAAAATTGCTCTAGCAACTGGCGCCCGCCGAGGTCGCGAATCGGCAGTACCAGTGGGTAGTCCACGCAGTCGCGTAAGCGCAAGTCATGCTTTTTGGCAAGCGGATGGCTGCGGTGCATGGTGGCGACTAACCTCTGCTCAATTTCGGCTATCCGCTCAATGTCTGAGTCGGGCGCCAGGTTGAAGACCAGCGCAAGGTCTGTTTCAAAGTTGCGAAGTGAGCGGATCGCCTGCAGATGATCGGCGATGGTTACTTGAACCCCAACTTGCGGATGGGTAGCGCGGAACGCGGCCACCGCTTTGGGTAAAAAGGCCGGTGCCAAGGCCTGACTGGCTACCAGCTTGACGCTGCCGCGACGTAGACCCTGAAGGTCTTCGATTTCAGAGCGCACCTGTTCAAGCTGTGCCAATCGGCTGCGGATGTAGGCTACAAACAACTCTCCCGCGGCGGTTAGCCGTACGCCGCGAGGTAAGCGCTCGAAAATTGGCGTACCGAGCTCATCTTCAATATCTAGAATGCGGCGGTTGACCGCTGATGGTGCGATGTGCAACCGATCTGCGGCTTGCCGTATGGAGCCGGCGCGCGCAACTTCATCGATATAAGTCAGAAAACGTAGATGGTTCATGGCGAAATCCTCAAGGTCACCAGTGTGGCGCAGCATTGACGACATAGTGTTGCCGTAACGGCAACACATAGTACGCGAAAAGGTCGATATACAGAGCGCTTCTCGGCACGTTGCTTGCGATATTCAGCAAATGACACTTACCAGCAAATCTTTGCGCACCTTATTGGGGACAAACCAAAGCAAGGCTGCGGCCTCCTTTGGTCCAGCCCCCCACAACGCTTGGCAGCTCGGCAGTATGGGCATCAGTCTGGTGCGAAAGACCCGACCACCGATCCCTTTGCGCTTTGATGCTCAGCCACAAAGCGTTGAGATTGACCTTGCGTGTAGCGCGCTTGTTGTGGTCGACATGCAGAACGATTTTTGTCATCCCGACGGCTGGTTTGGGCAAAAGGGTATCAGCGTCAAGCCGATGCGCAAGCCTATCAACACCATTGCTGCATTGCTACCCGCATGGCGTGCGACCGGCGCGCCAGTACTGTGGCTTAACTGGGGCGTGCGCCCTGACCGGCTAAACCTGAGTCCCACGGTTCAGTTCACGGGTAAACGTACGGCTGATGGTGTCGGCTATGCCGAACGTTCGCCCCAGGATCATGGTTTGTCAGTGGTGCAGGGCCAGTGGGGCGCCCAGGTAGTGGATGAATTACAAGTAGCGCCACAAGACATCACGGTGTTCAAGCACCGGTTGAGCGGTTTTTGGGACAACGAGCTGGACACTATTTTGCGCCAGCAGGGGATCAGAACCCTGCTGTTTGCGGGTGTTAACACCGATCGCTGCGTTTTTTCAACGCTCCAGGACGCAGGTTTTTTGGGTTATGACTGCGTGTTGATCGCGGATGCCTGCAGCACACCTTCACCTGCCTACGTCACCAAAGCCATCCATTTCGTCGTACAGCGATTACATGGTTTTGTGGCCACAACCACCTCGTTGCTACCCGCCCTCAAAGCACTGAAGCCTGCAAAGGTTTCCCGCCCGCAGCGCACTAAGCGCAACGAATCTGCCACCCCTGCCAACGCCAAAGCCAAAGCAAGTGCCAAACTGAAAGATGCCCGATGACAGTGCGCAACCGGCTCTCCGGAGCGCTTGCCTGTGCCCCGTCGACAGCGGCGCAGGAGCCCACCAAATTCAAGTTCACGCGTTGCCGACATGAAGACGATCCCTCAGGGCGCGTCGACAAAGCCGGGCAGCAAGTTGCCGGGTCATTGCCACTATTTCATTGAGGCTTTGATAACGACATTGTTTTCACGCTTTCACCGCGCCAGTTTTTTGCTCCTCTAACTTAACCTGAAGGATATTTCATGAGATTTAATCGCCGCCTCACCGTAATTGGCCTGTGCATGGCCCTGCTGCCAGCTGTTTCAATGGCGCAGACCAAGATAAAAATGGTCTTGAACTGGAAATACGAAGGCGCGCAAGCCTGGTTCTTTCTGGCGCAGGACAAGGGGTACTTCAAAGACGAGGGTTTGGATGTGGAAATTGACCAAGGCGAGGGTTCTGCTGCGTCGATTCCAAAGGTTGCCTCGGGCGCCTACCAGGCCGGTTTTGGCGACATCAATGCGTTGATTGATCTGGCTTCCAAGCGTCCTGCGGAGGCCCCGGTGGGCGTGTACATGCTTTACAACACACCACCATTTACGGTGGTGGTGAAGCAGGACAGTCCGATTAAAACCCCCAAAGACCTTGAAGGTAAAACGATTGGCGGTCCGGCCAACGATGCCGCTCTGAAGCTTTTTCCGGCGTTTACCAAAATTGCCAAGATTGATGCGAGCAAGATCACCGTGACCAACATGGCCCCAAATCTGCGCGAACAAATGCTAATGCGCGGCCAGATTGATGCAGCCTTTGGCTTCGTCACAACCGTGTCGTTCAGCGCCAAGGCCATGGGTTTGGACCCGGCCAAGGACCTGCGTTTTATACGCTACGGCGACCACGGCATGGACTTGTATTCAAACACCGTCTTTTTCTCCCGCAGCTTTGTCAAAGACAACCCCAAGGCCGTCCAAGGGTTTGTCAAGGCGCTGAACCGGGCGATCAAGGAAGTAGCAGCCAACCCCGACGCGGGTGTCGATTTTTCCATCAAGCGTGAGCCATTGCTCAAACGCGACGTTGAGAAGGAAAAACTCATCGCCACCATGCGCAACGACATGAGTCATCCAGAAATAGCGCGCATCGGCTTGGGTGATGTGGACGAAGAGCGCCTGAAGCGCAGTATCGCCACGGTCGTCGAGGCCAATCAGTTGCCACGCACGCCTTCGACTTCGGAAGTATTTGATCGCAGTTTCCTGCCAGCCCGCGCGGACCGTCCGGCAAAGCTGTGAATTTCGTCGCTTTTGAATTCGTATTGGAAAGTTAACGTTTATGGATCTTCAGCTCAAAGACAAAGTGGCGGTGATTACTGGGCCAGCAAAAGGCATGGGTCGAGCCGTTAGCCTGGCGTTTGCCCGTGAGGGTGCTCGGCTGGTGTTGGCGGGTCGCGACCTGTCAGCTATTGACCCCGTGGCCGACGAAGCGCGCGCCATGGGCGTCGAGGTGCTGGTGGTGTCTTGTGACCTGACCCAACCCGCACAAACCGAGGCCCTAGCTGCTGCTGCGCTCAAGATCTTTGGCCGCATTGATGTATTGGTAAATGTGGCTGGCGGCTCTGGACCGATTGGCAAAACTGGCGTGCAAACGTCGGCTGAGGAGTTCAACGAGATCGTCGAGTTAAACATGACGGGTTGCTTTAACACCATTCATGCGGTGTTGCCATCCATGATGGAGCGCAAAAGCGGAAAGATCGTCAACGTGGGCGGTACTTTTGGTATGCGGGGCCGGGCCGGACGCCTCGCTTACTCTGCCTCGAAATGGGGCTTGCGCGGGATCACCAAAAGTTTTGCACTAGAGGCCGGACCCTACGGGATCAACGTCAACAATGTCGCGCCAGGAATGGTGGATGGACCGCGCTTTCGTGAAAAGGTTTGCGCGAATATGGCGGAAAAGCTCGGCATTACGCTGGAAGAAGCCATGACCCGCCATGCAGCGGATTACGCACTCAAACGCGTCACAGTTGATGAGGACGTCGCAAATGCCTGCCTGTTCATGGCCAGCGACGTGTCCCGCCAGATCACCGGCGTTGATCTGCCGGTCGATGGCGGTTGGGCCATGCTTTGAGGAGACTGAAAAATGAAAAGTGTTGACCTGGTTATCCGGGGCGGCAAGATCGTCTCGCCCGATCGAATTTTTGAAGCCAGCATAGCGGTCTCTGGCGAATTTATCGTCGCCGTTGGCCATGACGATCTGATGCCCCCGGCCGCCCGCGAAGTACGCGCTGACGGTTTGTATTTGCTTCCGGGCGCGATCGACAGCCATGTGCATTTTCGTGACCCTGGCTATCCGCACAAGGAAACCTGGCAAAGCGGCTCGGCCGCAGCGGCCTGTGGTGGCGTGACCACCGTGTTCGACATGCCCAACACCAATCCGGCTACCGGCACGCGTGAGGCGCTGGCGATGAAACTCAAGGCGGCCGAGCGTAGCTACTGCGACTACGGTATCCACGCGCTGCTCGGCGATGACACCATTGACATTCTGGAAGACCTGCTCGATGGAGGTGCTACCAGCTTCAAAGCCTTTGTGGGCAACACCTTCGGCAATTTGCCAGCACCGACCGACGGCGCGCTGCTGGAGGGTTTCGAGAAACTCGCGCCACTGGGCATCCGCACCGTCGTGCATGCGGAGAACAGCTCGATCATGGCGCGGCGTCAAAAGGTACTCGAAAGCGCTGGCCGCATTGACGCACAGGCCCACCTAGATGCGCGCCCAGCAGTGGCAGAAATTGAGGCTATCGGCCGCGTACTGACGCTGGCCGAATGGACTGGCGCGCGCGTGCATATTGCGCACCACAGCGCAGCTGACTCCCTTTATCTGCTGCGCGCGGCCAAGGCCCGTGGTGTAGACGTCACGGCTGAAACATGCCCGCAGTATCTGCTGCTGAACACAGACGACATCCTGCGCCTGGGTGGCATCATGCGGGTGAACCCGCCGGTACGCGAGCCGCGCCACAACCAGCCGCTGTGGGACGCGCTGATGGACGGCACTCTCGACATGATCGCCACCGACCACGCACCGCACACACCCGAGGAAAAAACGCGCGAAAGCATTTGGGCCTGTGACTGCGGTTTCCCGGGCGTTGAGACGCAAATGCCGCTGATGCTGACGCAGATCAACCTTCAGCGGGCGACCTTGATGGACTATGTGAAGTGGAGCGCAGTCGCACCGGCCAAGGCGTGGGGGCTTTACGGTACTAAAGGAGTGATCGCTTCAGGCGCACATGCCGATATCGCCTTTGTGGATATGGCTAAAACTGGTGTCTTGTCTCAAGGGCGTTTGCAGACGCTTAGCAAAATTTCTCCTTGGCACGGCCGTGCCGTACAAGGCTACCCGGTGCATACACTCTTGCGCGGACGCTTCGTCATGGAGCACGGCAAGCTGGTGCAAGATGCCATCAACCACGGGCGCTCGGTGAAGGGCATACAAGCCATGCCTGCGCCGCAACCACGCAACCAGCAGCATTACAGCAGCGCTATCGTTACGCCCCCCTCGGGTGTGCGACCCAATGCGCTGCCGGCAGCAGGAGTTGAGCAATGAACATGGCTCAGTGCGTAGATGTCTTTCGAGTAGCTTGCACAGGACCGGGGGATCTGAGCGGCGTTCAGGAACTGATTGACCGTGGTTTGCTTTTTCCCGAACAGATTGTTGCTGTGATGGGCAAGACCGAGGGTAACGGCTGCGTCAACGATCACACACGCGATTTTGCCGCCACCAGCTGGTGCCACTGGCTCGCACCCCATCTTGACTGTAGCCCGTCACAAGTGGCCAAGCGGGTAGCGTTGGTCATGTCGGGAGGTACTGAAGGAGTGCTATCGCCACACTTCACGATTTTCACGCGGCGCTGGGTCGAGGCGTCGGCAAACTCAAACAAGCGCCTTGTGGTGGGTATCGCCCAGACCCGCGATTTCCTTCCCGAAGAAATCGGCCGTGCAGCCCAGATAGATGCCACCGCGTCTGCTACCCGTGCGGCCATGGCTGATGCCGGTATCACTGACGTCGCTGACGTGCACTTTGTGCAGGTGAAATGCCCCTTGCTGACAGCGGCCAAGGTACAGGACGCGCTGTCACGCGGCACCCTCCCAGTCACACACGACGCCTATGAATCGATGGGATTCTCGCGCGGCGCCTCAGCGCTGGGTGTGGCGGTAGCGCTGGGCGAGGTGGCTGCGGCGTCTGCGAATGATGGCGCAGTGCTGTCTGACTGGTCGCTGTATTCGGCTCGCGCTTCGGTCTCTGCAGGCATCGAACTAGAACACAACGTCGTGATCGTCTTAGGTGAGGCGGCTGGCTCAGTCTCATCGCTGCGCATCGGCCACACGGTCATGCAGGACGCAGTGGACGCTGCTAGCGTGCGGCGCTTGTTTAAAGAGCATTTTGATCTTGATCCAGACGGACCGGAGTTGCAGCGCCGTTTGGTTAACTTGCTGGCCAAAGCCGAGGCTAACCCCAATGGCCGTGTGCGCGGCGAAAGGCACACCATGCTCAACGATTCCGACATCAATGCCACCCGCCATGCTAGAGCTGCCGTCGGCGGCGTACTGGCCTGTGTGGTGGGGCACACCGCACTTTACGTTTCAGGCGGTGCCGAACACCAAGGCCCCGCGGGTGGCGGGCCCGTTGCAGCGCTTGTGCGCTTAGAAACTATAGGAACTGCTAATGGCTGATCCCTTCATTGAACTGAGCAATGTCACCCTACAGTACGGTGGTGGCACATTAGCGCTGGATCGTACTGATCTGACGATTGCGCAGGGCGACTTCGTCGCACTGGTCGGCCCTAGTGGCTGCGGAAAGAGCACCATCCTCAAACTTGTGGCAGGGCTACTTAAACCTAGCGCTGGCGGCGTTGTCGTCGCTAAGCGCGAAGTGGCCATGGCAGGCAGCGGTGCTAGCGCCGATGCGGTAGGGGCTACTGCCAAAGTACGAGTTGGCCTCGCGTTTCAGAATCCGACCATGCTGCCGTGGTTGACGATCCGCGAGAACGTGATGATCCCTCTGAAGATCGTCGAGCCATTCCGGCAAGACTGGGCAAAGAAAAAGAAGGGTGAATACGCCGAGCGCGCCGACGCATTGCTTGCGCAGGTCGGGTTGAAAGGTTTCGGTAACAAGCGGCCTTGGCAGCTTTCAGGCGGCATGCTGCAGCGGGCATCTTTATGCCGGGCTCTGGTGCACGAACCGCAACTGCTGTTGCTGGACGAGCCTTTCGGTGCGCTGGATCAATTCACCCGCGAAGAGCTTTGGGACATCATGCAAGCGCTGTGGATAGCAAACAAGCCCACCGTGCTGCTGGTCACGCATGACTTGCGAGAGTCGGCCTATTTGGCAAACCGCATCTGCGTCATGAGCGCCCGACCCGGCCGAATTTTGGAAACCCGCGATGTACCGTTTGATCGACCGCGCACGTTAGAGATGAGTTACGGCCCCGAGTTCACTGCACTTGTGCAGCAACTGCGTATGCGAATTGCTCATGCGCGCACGACTGCTTCTGCCGATGAGCCTGGCGCTCCTGCTCTGACCCACTTGAAAGCAAACGCATGACCCCCTTAACCACACAAACCCGCCAGCGGCTGTTGTCTACTGCCGTACTAGTAGGCTTTTTCGTTTTGTGGGAACTGGGTTGTCGCGCCAGTGGCGTGTCAGATCTGGTCCTGCCGCGCCCTAGCCAGGTTGCCTATGTGTTGTGGACCAAGATGCCGCTGCTGTGGCCACACACCGTACAAACGCTCTACACCACGCTCAGTGGTTTTGCGCTGGGTGTTTGCGCCGGAATCGTCATCGGCATGATCATCGGTTCGTCAAAGCTCGCGTACGACGTCGCCTATCCGTTGTTGGTGGGCTTTAGCAGTATCCCAAAGGTGGCCGTAGTGCCAATCTTTGTGGTTTGGTTCGGTGCCGGAACAGTGCCGGCGATCTTGACTTCCATGGTGATCAGTATCTTTCCGGTGGTGGTGAATGTGGCCACTGGCCTTGCCAACACTGAACCAGAGTTGGAAGACGTTCTTCGCGTGTTGGGCGCCAAGAAGCGCGACATCCTTTGGAACGTTGGCCTGCCGCGCGCTTTGCCCTACTTGTTTGCCTCGCTCAAGATCGCCATCACGCTGGCCTTTGTGGGTACGGTGCTGTCCGAAACGGTGGCCGCCAACAAGGGCATCGGCAACGTAATGATTATTGCTAGCGGAAACTTTGACGTTCCCTTGGTGTTTGCTGGCCTCGTGATTCTGGCGGTGATGGGCGTGATGCTTTATGCGGTGTCGTCTTTTATCGAAGGTCGCATGACAGGCTGGTCGCAGCGTAAAGATGCCAGTAGCAGTGTGGTGATGGCATGAGCCCGGCGCCAGCGGCATGCGTATGCAAAAAGCTTGAGTGGCCTTATGGGCTGCGCTCACTGTTAACAAGTTGTTCGCTCAGCATCGCTCTGAACCGTTAATCCACTCATTCAACCGGATATCTCCATGCCGCTCATCCGCATTACTGCCGCAGACCAAATTTTCATCGCTGAGACTCACCCCGATGCCCCTCTGACTGTGACGGCATTCCTCGAGCTGCTGCCCTACCGTCAAAAGCTGATTCATGTGCGCTGGAGCGGCGAAGGTGTATGGGTGCCACTGGGTGAATTTAAGCTCGGCGTCAGTTTTGAAAATCACACCAGCCACCCCTCGAAGGGCGACATTCTGTTTTACCCGGGCGGCTACAGCGAGACTGAGATCATCCTTGCCTACGGCGCCTGCAGCTTTGCCAGCAAGATGGGGTCGCTGGCCGGAAATCACTTTTTAACCATCATCGAAGGCCACGAGAACTTGCGGGCACTGGGAACGAAGGTGCTATGGCAGGGTGCCCAGGACATTCTTTTCGAAGCGCTATGACGCTCAACCCTTTTCTCTTTTTCCTTTTCCGTAGTTTCGCCACCTTAACCCTCAACCAGGAGTCTTTAAAATGAGTTTGCAATTTACCCGCCGAAATTTCAAGCGTACGCTGGTCGCGGCCGCTCTGGCACTGCCCCTGATGTCCGTCGCGCAGGAGGTCACGCCGATCAAGTTTGTACTCGACTGGAAGCTGCAAGGTGTGCACGCTTGGTACTATCTGGCCCAGGATCGCGGCTACTTCACACAGGAGAAAATCGACATCACCATCGATCAGGGTGACGGATCAGCCACAGCGGTTACCAAAGTCATGTCAGGCACTTATCAGGCGGCATTTGGCGACCTGAACGCCATCATCCAGAACGCAGCAACCAAGCCGGGCCAGGCTCCGGTGATGGTCTACCAGATCTATAACCGAACGCCTTTCGCGATCATGACCAAGGCCGGCAGTAACATCAAGACGCTCAAAGACTTGGAAGGAAAGAACATGGGCTCACCTGCCGGTGGTGCGGCCATGCGAATGTTTGCCACGTTGGCAGCTAAGAACGGTATTGACACGAGCAAGGTGACATGGACGAACATGGCGCCCAACCTGCAGGAACAAATGCTGCTGCGCGGTCAGGTTGATGCCTCGGCCGTGTTCTCGGTGACCAGCTACATGAACCTTGTGGCGCAGAACCTCGACCCGGAGAAGGACATCCGTTGGTTCCACTATGCGGACAACGGCATCGAGCTTTACAGCAACGGTATCCTAGTTTCTCAGCAGCTCATCAAGGACAAGCCGCAGGCCGTAGCCGGCCTTGTACGCGCTATTCATAAGGGTCTGCGCGACACCATAGCTAACCCTGACGCCGCCATTGAGGCACTAGCCAAGCGCGAGCCGTTAATCAACAAGGATCTGGAAAAGCGCCGCCTCATGTACACCTTACAGACCGTGATGTTCACGCCTGAGGTTGCAACCGCCGGCGTCGGCGATATCAATGACGAGCGACTCAAACGTTCGGTGGCGCAGTTGGCAGGCGTGTTTGAGCTGCCGCGCCAGCCGGCACCGAATGAGGTCTTCGACCGCCGTTTTCTGCCGCCGCTGGCCGAGCGCCGGTTGAGCCTGAAGTAAGCCGCGCATGACTACGCCCGCTGACTCTCTGGACTGTGCTTGGCTGTTGGCTGAGCCTGGTACAGCACCAGCTCAGGCCGACGTACGAATCGGCTTTCGTGGCGGGCTGATTGAGTCGATCGTTCCGTTAACAGTGCCCACGGCTGGACCGCGTCGGCTTGCGTTACCGGCCTTGGCCAACGCGCACGACCACGCACGTACGTTCCGCAGCGCGACGCTGGGCGCTTTTGATCAGCCGCTGGAGAGTTGGCTGCCCTTTTTGGGCGTGCTACCGGGCGTAGACCCTTACCTGTGCGCAGCGACATCCTTCGCTCGCAGCGTGAGGCATGGTGTCACCAGCCTGATGGTGCATTACACACGGGTGCAGGGCGGCAGAAAGTATGTAGATGAAGCTCTGGCGGTGGCGCGTGCGGCGCGCGATGTCGGTTTGCACATTGGATTTGCAGTTGCCATGCGCGACCGCAACGGCATCGGGCTATGCGACGACGCAACGATGCTGGCTGCACTGCGGCCGTCCCTTCGCAATTCGGTTTCGCAGCGCCTGACAGTGCGGCCCCAACTGCCCGCTGATCACATGGCACAGGTCGACGAGTTAGCGCAAGCCCTGGCCGCCGACGCCAGTTTGGCCGCGCACGTGACACTGCAGTACGGCCCTTCCGGTGTTCAGTGGTGCAGCACTGCACTGCTACAGGCTGTGGCCGCTGCTTCGCACGACAGTGGCCGTCCTGTTCACATGCACCTGTTGGAAACGCGTTACCAGCGCGACTGGGCTGACCACGCGCACCCTCAGGGCATCGTCAAGTACCTTGATGAGATCGGCCTGCTCAGCGCACGGCTGACACTGGCTCACTGCGCTTGGGCCCGCCCGGACGAGTTGGCGCTTCTGGCAGAGCGCGGTGTCACCATCGCCGTCAACACCAGCTCAAACTTGGGCCTGAAGTCGGGTATTGCACCAGTGCCCGAGATGCTGCGCCAAGGTTGCCGGGTGGCAATGGGCCTGGACGGTATGGCTTTCAACGAAGACGATGACGCGCTACACGAGATGCGTCTGGCCTACGCGCTGCACCGTGGTTGGGGCTTCGACACCACGGTGAGTCGAGCGCAGTTGTGGGCCTTTGCAGCGCAGTATGGCCGGCGCAGCGTACGTGGCGCACAGGCCGATACGGTGCCGGGTGGCGTCATCGTTCCCGGAGCCGCATCTGATCTGCTGGTGCTGGACTGGGACCAACTCGACGACGATCCGCTGTTTGCAGATGTCGATCCTCTAGAACTGCTTTTGGCACGGGGCCGTGGTGTGCACATTGATCAGGTGATCGCTGGCGGTCGAACGGTCGTCATGGGGGGGCGCGTGGTGGGGATAGACGAGTCGGGGTTGAAGGCTGAACTGCTGGCCCGTGTTCGCGCAGGTTTGGCGGCAGAGCCAGGTTTTGATACATGGCGCCGCCAACTTAGCGAACTGTCCGAGGACCTAGGTCCGTTCTACAGGACAAGCGCCTGGGCGGGGTGCTGCTGAGTCAGGTAACTGTGGTGTTTTTGATGGCCTGTGCGCATTGTTGAATCAGGCTAGGCCCCTTGTAGATCAAGCCAGTGTAAATTTGCACCACGTCTGCACCGGCCTTAATTTTGCTGATGGCATCTTCAGCGCTTTGGATGCCGCCGACGCCGATGATCGGAAAGCCTTTACCCAAAGCTTTGCGTAAATGCCTGATGACCCGGTTGCTCGCCTCCAGCACTGGCGCCCCTGACAGTCCACCCGTCTCCAACGCGTTCGGCATACCTGCTACCGCTTCACGACTGATGGTGGTGTTGGTGGCAAGCAGTCCCCAACCCAGATTGCTCTTTTTTGCATCTGCATTCGAATAGCGCTGCAAGGTGCGGGCGATGATGTCAATCTGCTCGTTATCAAGATCAGGGGCAATTTTTACAAAGAATGGGACTCGCCGACTGTACGTTTGCGCTAACGCTTCGCGCCGCTCGGCCATGGCGTTCAGTAACTTGTCCAGCGCATCGTCGGCTTGCAAGTCGCGCAGATTTTTGGTGTTAGGGCTTGAGATGTTGATGGTGACGTAATCAGCATGCGCATAAACCCCGTCAAGGCACAGCAAATAGTCGTCGGTCGCATCTGCCATCGGCGTACTTGCGTTCTTGCCGATGTTCAGACCGAGCAACATCGGTGGCTTTGACGTTTGGCGAAAAGTAGCCTTCTCAACGTTGGCTACAAAAGCTTCGAGGCCGTCGTTGTTTAATCCCAGTCGGTTAATAAGCGCGTTGGCTTCTGGAATTCGGAAAAGCCGCGGTTTGGGGTTGCCTGCCTGTGGCTTGGGCGTCACGGTGCCTACTTCTACAAACCCAAAACCCATGGCGCCCAGACCGTCAATGCAGCGTGCATTTTTGTCCAGTCCCGCGGCCAGGCCAACCCGGTTTGGAAAGAGCAGGCCAGCAACTTCTACCGGATCGTCCACCCGCTTGGGACAATATGCCCAAGACAGTGGGGTGCGCTGAGTTTTTTCGAGTGTGTTCATCGTCAGCTCGTGCGCGACTTCAGCATCAAGGCCAAATAAAAACCGTCGGGCCAGTGCATAGGGGAGTTTTTGAATCAGCGACATCAGATAATTGGGGTTGTACGGTAAGTGGTGGCCTATTGTCGCAAAACCCTCTCCTTTGAAATTCATCTAACCCCACCCGAGATATAAGCATGACCCAAGACGAACTCAAAACCCTGGTCGGCCAAGCCGCTTTGTCCTATGTGCAGCCTGGCAGCATTGTGGGTGTGGGCACGGGCTCTACCGTTAATAAGTTTATCGATGCACTAGGAACCATGGCTGGACAGATCAAAGGGGCCGTGTCCAGTTCAGTAGCATCGACAGAGCGCCTCGCTCAATGGGGCATCACCGTCTTCGATGCCACCGAGGTGGATGAGTTGGCGGTTTACATCGACGGGGCAGACGAGATTGACCATCAAGGCTACATGCTCAAAGGTGGCGGTGCAGCGTTGACGCGCGAAAAGGTTGTGGCAGCTCTCGCCCGACAGTTTGTGTGCATTGCCGATGAATCAAAACTGGTCACCGCGCTGGGCGCTTTCCCGTTGCCGGTCGAGGTGATCCCCATGGCTACGAAGCGAATTGCCAAGCAGTTTGCTGAATTGGGTGGTACCGCAACGCTGCGATTAAAAGCGGGTGTGCCGCTAGTGACTGACAACGGTCAGCATATTCTGGACGTGACCGGCTTGAAAATCTCCGACCCTCTGGCATTTGAAGCGAAAGTCAATAACTGGCCAGGCGTAGTGACGGTCGGGGTGTTTGCGTTCCAAAAAGCCAGCGTTTGCCTGCTAGCAAGCAGCGCTGGCGTTAAAACGCTGACCTTCTAAAAAGCAAATTTAGAAGCGAATACCTGAGGGATTCGCAGCTGCTGGAGCGGGTTGTGGCGCGGGTGCAGCAACTCTTGCGGGTGCCGCTGGCGCTGCTGTTGTGCTGGGCGCGGCTGCCACAGCCACCAAAGGCGTTGCTGCAGGCTGACGGTAGCTGGAAGGCAGTACTGACGCAGCTGGATAACCCGCAGCATTCAAGAATTGTGTCCACTCGGCATCTGAATAGCCTTTGAGCTGCTGGCCGCCAATGGTGGCAAAGGGCAGGGAGTTTTCGCCGCTCAGGCGTTGCAAGGCTTGGCTGTCTTCCAGGGTTGTGACTGTCTTTTCCGCGAAAGGAACGCCACGTGTGATGAGCATGGAGCGTGCCGACTGGCAAGGGCCGCAGTTTTCACCCGTGTAAAGCGTGACAGGAAACTTTTGAGCCACCTGACGCAGCTCAAAAGGTAAAGATGCGCTGGCCACGCCGCCACCAGAT
>JBBRDA010000047.1:0-21634 GCA_038204335.1 Burkholderiales bacterium | reverse complement strand
GTGCTGTTGCGCATCACGGCATCAACCTGATTCAAGGTCAGCGGCGGCGCTTTGGTTTGTTCGTCAGTCCAGCGCAGCGTGCCGCCCTGAATGACAAACTCTGCTTGCGAAAAGATCCAGTCTGCCGTGTCATTGTTGTCGCTCTGGGCCTGGTTGATGTCCAGGCCACCGACATAGATTTTCCCGTCCATCGTTTGGGTAATGTCGAGCACCGGCTGGTCAATCACCATTTGCTCGAAACCACCGCCCCACAGTGACACAGGTGACATTGCAGCCACGACGCGCGGCAAGCGCAGCGCTTCGCGGCCGGCCGCGTCTTTCAGTGTGACGTCGCGCAGCTCAAAAGATGGAATCAGGCCTTCGGAGCGGGCCGTGATCTGACCGATGCTGACCGGCACACCTAGCGCCTTGCTGGCCTGTATTTCAAGGCGCGGGCGAAAGTCTTCAATACGCGGCACAATCCAGCCGTGAAGCAAGCCCCAGGTTGCGCCGAACAGCAGCCAGAAGGTAACCATGAGCCACAAAGCCACGCGTGCAGCAACAGACAGCCACTTCAATCGCCGGGACGCAAGTATTTGCACGAGGGGTGTTGTTTGGTTCATTCGCATGAGAATTATGACTGTCCCTACCGTCTCAAGAGTTCCCCGTCCCATGAAGTTTTGTGACTTACTGTGATGAATTCAAGGCCAAGCATGGTTGATGCGTCTGGTTACTCGCGTTTTGTCCAGCGCATTCGCCGTCGATATGTGGCCCAACTTGCATTGCTGCAGCCCGGTGAGCCGACGTGTGCCAGCATGCAAGGCGCGCTGTTGGCGTTGCGCGCTCAAGGGCTGGAAACTGGCGCCGCACTGCGGGTGCTGCGTCAACTGGTCATCGAGCGGTTAGTGGTACTTGACTGTGAGGGCCTGCCCGTCGAGCAGGCAGCGCTTCGTGTGGTGACTTGCGCCATGACCGAACTGGCGGAGCTGGCGCTGGACGTGGCGATGCTTGAATCCCGCACGACCCTGGACGCCCAGTACGGCCCGCCGCAATCTGAAAGCGGGACTGCAGCCCAGATGTGGGTCATCGGCATGGGCAAGCTCGGTGCGCGTGAGCTCAATGTTTCTAGCGATATTGACCTGATTTACGTCTACGACCACGACGGCCAAACGGCTGGACGGCTTGGCACCAGTGAAGGCGAAGCTAGGGGCAGCCGAATTTCCAACCACGAGTATTTTGCGCACCAGGTCAAGGCCATTTATGCGCTGGTGGGCGAGACCACCGAGCATGGCTTTGTGTTTCGGCTGGACTTGGCGCTGCGCCCGCACGGTGGCTCTGGTCCGGCGGCGATGTCGCTCAGTGCCCTGGAGGACTATTTCCAGGCGCAGGGCCGTGAATGGGAGCGCTTTGCTTGGCTGAAAAGCCGGGTCGTGGCCCCGACTGCCTGCGTGCGCGACAGCAGTGCGCAAGCGCTGCGCGGAGCCGTGCTCCCGTTTGTCTTCAGGCGTTATCTGGATTACAGCGTTTTTGATGCGTTACGCATATTGCACCGGCAAATTCGCGAGCATGCAGCCAAGCGCAGCGCAGGCCGCCCAGAGCGCGCCAACGATGTGAAGATGTCGCGCGGCGGTATCCGCGAGATTGAATTTACCGTGCAACTGCTGCAAGTGGTGCGCGGCGGGCAGTTCCCCGAGCTGCGCACGCGCCGCACTGTGGATGCTTTGATGCGACTGGCGAATGCCGGGCTGATGGGTCAGGAAACGGCTGACGCGTTGGCACGTGCCTATGAGTTTTTGCGCCGTGTGGAGCACCGCATCCAGTATCTGGATGACCAGCAGACCCATGTCCTACCTACCCGTGATGACGACCTGGCCTGGATTGCCCAAACACTGGGCTATGCCAATAGTTGCCCTTTTTTGCATGACCTGGACAGCCACCGCGAGCTGGTCGCCGATGAGTTTGACAAGCTGCTGGGCGGCAAACCTGATTGCAAGGGCTGCACCAAGGGCGCCGCCTCATCCAGTCTGCAAGCCAGCGCTGCCCCCGCGCTGGACGACTTGCTCGAGCATCTGTCCAGCCAGTGGCCAGCGCAGTTCAAGGCTCGCTTGCAGCAATGGCGCAACCATCCCAAAGTGTTGGCGCTACGCGACGAATCGCGCGCGCGCCTGAGCCAACTGGTTCAGCGCACCGCGTTGTGGCTCAGCGAGGGCAGCGTCACCGAAGAAGCTGCTCTGCGCATCATGGACTGGATAGAGCCTTTGCTGCGCCGTGAGAGTTATTTGGCGCTGCTGCTTGAGCGTCCGCAGGTTCACCAGCGTCTGCTGCGCCTGTTGGGCGCAGCCAAGTGGCCCGCCCGTTATCTGCTGCTGCACCCCGGCGTGATTGACGAACTCGCCAGTGACGCCATGCTGCACGAGCGATTTGACAGCGCCAGCTATTTGCAAGAGCTAGCAGTGCGGTTGGTATCGCTGCGAATCACCGGGGAGGATGATGAAGAGACCTGCCTGAATTTACTGCGCCGCGCGCACCACGCCGAGGTGTTTCGAACACTGGCGCGAGATGTTGAAGGTACGCTCAGCGTGGAACAGGTGGCTGATGATTTGAGTGCGCTGGCTGAAGCCACGTTAACTATCGCACTGGACTGGTGCTGGCAGCGGCTTAAAAACAAACATCGTGAGACGGCGCAGCTGGCCATCATCGCCTACGGCAAGCTGGGCGGCAAAGAGTTAGGCTACGGCAGCGACTTGGACATTGTGTTTGTTTACGAAGATAACCACGAACAAGCTGGCGAGGTCTATGCAGTGCTCGTGCGAAAACTCATCAACTGGCTGACAGTTAAAACCAGCGAAGGTGATTTATACGAGATCGATACGGCGCTGCGTCCCAACGGCAATTCGGGCTTGCTGGTCACCAGTTTTGCAGCCTATGCCAACTACCAGCAGCAGCGCGGTAGCAATACCGCATGGACATGGGAGCACCAGGCGATGACGCGTGCCCGATTTGTGCTCGGTACGGAGCCGTTACGTCATCAATTTGAGTCCATTCGCGAAGGCGTGATCACTGCCCCACGTGACGCAGCGCTGTTGCGCCTTGAAATCACGGCCATGCGTGACAAGGTGCGGGCGGCACACCCGATCAAGGGCGATCTGTTTGATGTCAAGCACAGCCGCGGCGGCATGGTCGATGCCGAGTTTGCGGTGCAGTATCTGGTGTTGGCGCAGTCTGCCCAGCACCCTGCGCTCAGGGCCAACAGTGGCAATATTGCATTGTTACAACGCGCAGAGGCTGCTGGTTTGCTGCCGACGGGTGTGGGACAGGCGGCAGCCAGGGCTTACCGGGCGCTTCGGCGTGTGCAACACCAGGCACGCCTCAACGAGGCGCCCACGCAGGTTGCACCGGATACGCTGGAAACAGAACGCGCCGCCGTTCTGGCATTGTGGGCCGCTGTTTTCTGCTGATTTGAAGCGTATTCCCGTATAGGTTTCGGGATATTGCGTCGTCAAGCTACGGAAAACCCGCAAAATGTGGGTTGTTCAAATTTCAAGCCCTCAGACTATTCCCATGAGCAATCCAGACAGGTTTGGCACGCGCGGCCCATTTGCCATCCTCTCGCTGATAGGTATGGTTTTCGTGTTGGGTGGCTGCGCCGCCAACGCACCACCGCCAACGGTGACGGTAGCCGCGCCGTCTCAGTGGTATGCCCGTTTGCCCGCAGCCAGCTCGGCTACTTCATCTGATATTGCCGGTGTCGCCGTTGCCCCGGCTAACAGCCTTCCGCACAACGGCAGCTTGACAAGTCTGTCGCAGTGGTGGCAGCTGCAAAACGATCCTTTGCTGGTTGACATGATCAACGCAGCGCAAATTGTCAGCCCGTCCGTCATCTCGGCGCGTTCCAATATTCAGCAGGCGCAGGCCGCTACCATCGCTTCAGGAGCAGCCCTGCTGCCAACCCTTGATGCGGTGGGTAGCCTGAATCGCGGCGTGTCTGTGGCGCCAAACCGAAACACGGGAGCCGCAGCACCGATCAACAACACCGGGCAGCTTGGCCTGCAAACCATCTGGGAGATTGACCTGTTTGGGCAGAACGAAGCCAGCTTGAACGCCGACAGAGAACGCCTGGCTGGCAGCCAGGCGCTTTGGCATGAGGCCCGGATTCTGGTGGCCGCAGAAGTCGCCAGCCAATACTATGGCTTGCGCGCCTGCGAGCAATTGTTGACGGTCACCAGCGCTGACGCCAAGTCGCGGTTTGAAACCAGTCGCCTGACGGAGCTGCTGACCAAGGCCGGATTTGGTGCGCCAGCCACTGCTGCACTGGCGCGGGCCACAGCGGCAGAAGGCAACAGCCGCGTTACCCAGCAGCGCGCGGAGTGTGATGTCAGTGTGAAGGCATTAACGGCGCTGACGGGCTGGCGCGAGCCGGAGTTGCGGCAAAAACTGGCGCAGTCGCCGGTTGCGCCACCCCAGCAAGCCATGAGTGACATTTCCAGTGTGCCTGCTGAGGTGTTGGGTCAGAGGCCGGATGTGTTCAATGCCGCCCGCCTGCTGAATGCCGCCAGTTTTGAGGTCGGCAGTGCCCGCGCCCAGCGTTACCCGCGCCTGAGCATTTCGGGCAGCATTGCAGCCAATGCCCAGAGCTCGCGCGGCTTTACCCAGCGCTTCACCACTTGGTCAGTAGGCCCGGTAGCGCTCACCGTGCCGATCTTTGACGGTGGCGCTGCGGATGCCAATGTGGACGCCGCCAAGGCGCGCTATGAAGAAGCTGCAGGCAAGTACCGCGGCGTGGTTCGCTTGGCGGTGCGAGAAGTCGAAGAAGCGCTCGTCAACCTGCAAAGCACCGCCGATCGGGGCGGCGACACCTTGGTGGCTGCCGAAGGTTACCGTGCATCGTTTGCAGGCACTGAGGCGCGCTACAAAGCTGGCCTGGCCAGTCTGGTGGAGCTCGAGGAAGCCCGGCGCGTGCTGCTTGCCGCACAAAGCGCCGTGGTGCTGCTCGAGCGCGAGCGCCGCAACGCATGGATTTCGCTCTACAAGGCTCTGGGCGGCGGCTGGAGCACCGCTGCACCCCACCCCACACCGATGATTTTTGGTATCCCCGAAGCGTTTTTGCCAGACTGGTAAGCGCGCAGTAACAACGTGGTCGAAATTTCTCACTCCTGATTTGCATGAAATGGTACGCATGAACTTTTTCCAAAATAAGCGCTACGCTATTATTTCAATAGCTGTTTGCACCCTCGCATTGGGCGTTTCAGTCTTTTATGCTTCGAGTTCAGGCGCTGCAGACGACAAAAAGGCGGCTCCTCCCAAAGCGGCGCTGACCGTGACCACTGTGCAGCCTGTGCAAACCAGCCTGCCGCTCCGGCTACCCGCCAACGGCAGCGTGGTGGCCTGGCAGGAGGCCATCATTGGCAGCGAAGCCAACGGTTTGCGGCTGGTCGATGTCAAGGTCAATGTCGGCGACAGAGTGGCTAAAGGTCAGGTGCTCGCCAGCTTTGCCGCCGAGCAGGTCAATGCCGAAGTCGCGCAGGCGCAAGCCAGTTTTGCAGAGGCCGAGGCCAATGCACTGGACGCCGCAGGTAACGCCGACAAAGCCCGCACGTTGCAAGCCAGCGGGGCTTTGAGCGAACAGCAAATCAACCAGTACACCACGGCTGACAAAACCGCCAAAGCCCGACTAGAAGCCGCCAAAGCCATGCTGGCCGTGCAGCAGGTGCGGTTGAAGCAAACCGGCGTGTTGGCACCCGACAGCGGCGTGATATCAAGCCGTAGCGCTACCGTGGGCGCTGTGGTCGGCAGTGGCACCGAGCTGTTCAAAATAATACGCGGCGGGCGGCTGGAGTGGCGCGCTGAAGTCACCAGCTCCGAGATGGCTGGCATCAAGCCAGGCACTGTTGCGAGCGTGACGGCAGCCAGCGGCGCGATGGTCGTGGGCAAGGTACGCATGATTGCCCCGACGGTGGACAGCGTGACCCGCAATGCGCTGGTCTATGTGGATTTGCCGGCCAACGCCAACATCAAAGCCGGCATGTATGCGCGCGGCGAATTTGATCTTGGCGCCAGCAATGTGCTGAGCCTGCCGCAGCAGGCGCTGGTGCTGCGGGACGGCTTTACCTATGCCATGCGGTTGGAGAGCGGCAACAAAGTTAGTCAGGTCAAGCTGCAAACCGGGCGCCGCGCAGGCGATGCGGTCGAAATTGTCAAAGGTGCCAAGGCTGGCGAGCAGTTTGTCGCCAGTGGCGCTGCATTTTTAGCGGATGGTGACACGGTCAAAGTCGTTACAGCGCAGGCTGCAAGTCCCGCTACAGCTGCGGCCAGCCCGGTTTCTGCTCCAAAAGCCTCCAAATAGCCCAAAAACACCGCTTTTTACCTATCAAATAGGCTTTTATACCAATGAATACGGGCGCAAGCAGCTATTAAATACATAGCGTACAGGAATCAATAGTTATGAACGTCTCCGCCTGGTGCATCAGAAATCCGATTGCCGCCATCATGTTTTTCGTCATGCTTTGCTTTGCAGGCGTGCTGGGCTATCAAAACATGAAGGTGCAAAACTTCCCTGACCTCGACGTGCCCAGCATCATCATCACGGCCAGCTTGCCAGGTGGTTCGCCTGGCCAACTCGAGACCGAGGTGGCGCGAAAAATTGAAAACTCCATCGCTTCGCTGCAAGGCCTGAAAAACATCTACACCAAGGTGCAGGACGGCGTGGTGACCATCACCGCTGAGTTTCGTATTGAAAAGCCGACCCAAGAAGCGCTGGACGAAACCCGTTCAGCGGTGCAGCAGGTGCGGGCCGACATGCCTGCCGACCTGCGCGACCCGGTGATCAGTAAGATCAATATCGCTGGCGCCCCGGTGCTGGCCTACACGGTGAAAAGCAGCGCTCTGGACGAGGAAGCGCTGAGCTGGTTTGTTGACGACACGCTGACCCGTAGCCTGCTTGCCGTGCGCGGTGTGGGCTCGGTCAGCCGGGTGGGAGGTGTCACGCGCGAGGTACGGATCGCTCTGAACAGCGCCAAAATGCAGTCGCTGGGCGTCAGCGCGGCGGCGGTGTCACAGCAGCTGCGGCAGGTGCAAATGGAAACCGCAGGCGGGCGGGCTGACTTGGGCGGCAGCGAGCAGCCTGTGCGCACGCTGGCGACCGTCAAGTCCGCGGCCGAGCTCGCGGCCCTCGAGTTGAACCTTGGCGACGGCCGCAAAGCCCGTTTGGGGCAAATTGCCGATGTCCAGGACACGACTGCCGAGCAGCGATCTGCCGCTCTGCTTAATGGTGTGCCTGTGGTGGGCTTTGAAATTTCCCGGGCCAAGGGTTCAAGCGAAGTCGAAGTGGGTCGCGGGGTGCGCGCCGCACTGGAGCAGCTCAAAGTGACTCACCCTGACATGGTACTCAGCGAAGTACTGGACTTTGTCACGCCAGTCGAGGAGGAATACCGTGCGTCGTTGACCCTGCTGGCTGAAGGCGCGCTGCTGGCGGTACTGGTGGTGTGGCTGTTTTTACGCGACTGGCGCGCGACATTTGTGACGGCGGTAGCGCTGCCGCTGTCGGTGATTCCCGCTTTCATCGGCATGAATTACCTGGGCTTTTCGATCAACGTCGTGACGTTGCTGGCGCTGAGTCTGGTGATTGGTATTCTGGTCGACGATGCGATCGTCGAGGTAGAAAATATCGTACGCCACTTGCGTATGGGCAAAACACCCTTCCAAGCGGCGATGGAGGCGGCAGACGAGATTGGCTTGGCGGTGATAGCCACCACCTTCACGTTGATTGCCGTGTTCTTGCCCACCGCCTTCATGAGCGGCATTGTTGGCAAGTTTTTCAAGCAGTTCGGCTGGACCGCCGCTTTGGCCGTTTTTGCGTCGCTGGTGGTGGCGCGGATGCTGACGCCCATGATGTCTGCCTACTTGCTCAAACCAATTGTTGACTACACAGAAAAAGATGGCCCCGTGATGCGCTGGTACATGCGCGCCAGCCGCTGGTGCCTGCAGCATCGCTGGGTGACAGGCCTGGCGGCGATCGGATTTTTTGTCGGCTCGCTGATGTTGATTCCGTTGTTGCCAACCGGCTTCATACCGCCAGACGACAACAGCCAGACCCAGGTCTACCTAGAACTGGCCCCAGGCACTAAGCTGCAAGATACCAAAGCCGCTGCCGAGGCGGCGCGCCAGATGCTGATGACCGTTCAGCATGTCAAGTCGGTCTACACCACCGTGGGAGGTGGCGCGGCGGGTAGTGACCCGTTTGCACCGGGTGGAGCCGCTGAAACCCGTAAAGCCACGCTCACAATTTTGCTGGACAAGCGCGGCGATCGACCACGTAAGCAGGTGGTTGAAAACAACATCCGCCGAGCGTTACAAGAGCTTCCCGGCGTGCGAAGCAAAGTCGGCCTCGGCGGCTCTGGCGAAGGCCTCGTGCTGGCACTGACCAGCGAGAACCCGGCATCTTTGGCCGCAGCAGCAGCCGCTCTTGAAAAAGACCTGCGCACCATCCCTGGCCTGGGCTCCATCGCATCCAGTGCATCGCTGGTGCAGTCAGAGCTGTTGGTACGCCCAGACTTTGCCCGCATGGCCGACCAAGGCGTGACCAGCGCAGCGATTGGCGAGACGCTGCGCATCGCCACCGTCGGCGATTACAACGCCAGCTTGCCCAAACTGAACCTGTCTTCGCGCCAGGTTCCGATCGTCGTGCGCCTGGCCGATGATGCCAAAGCCGATATCGCTGCTCTTGAGCGGCTGCTGGTACCCGGCAGCCGCGGGCCGGTCATGCTGGGCCAGGTGGCCACGCTGGAGCTGTCGGGCGGCCCGGCCATCATTGACCGTTTTAACCGGTCACGTAACGTACAGTTTGACGTGGAGCTGTCGGGCTTGCCGCTGGGCGAGGTCACAGCGCAGGTCGACAAGTTGCCGGCCATCGTCAATCTGCCCGCCGACGTCAAGCGGGTTTCCATCGGGGATGCAGAGTTGTTTGCCGAACTTTTTGCCAGTTTTGGCCTAGCCATGCTGACAGCGGTTCTATGTATATATATCGTGCTGGTGCTGTTGTTCAAGGACTTTTTGCACCCCGTCACGATTTTGGTGGCGCTGCCGTTGTCGCTGGGCGGCGCATTTGTCGGTTTGCTGCTGGCGGGCAAGAGCTTTTCCATGCCATCGTTGATCGGCCTGATCATGCTGATGGGCATCGCTACTAAAAATTCGATTTTGCTGGTGGAGTACGCCATCGTGGCGCGACGTGGGAATGATGGTGTTGATGGTCTTCCTGTCGCGGCGCCGATGTCAAGGCTCGATGCACTGCTGGATGCTTGCCACAAGCGTGCCCGGCCGATTGTCATGACCACGATTGCCATGGGCGCTGGCATGGTGCCCATTGCTTTTAGCTGGGGTGCTGCTGACGGTAGCTTTCGCAGCCCAATGGGTGTCGCGGTGATTGGCGGACTGATCACATCCACATTTCTTAGCTTGTTGGTGGTACCAGCGGTTTATACCTTTATGGACGATATCGAGCATGGGCTTGCAAGGCTCTTCAGACGCAAACCCAAAGCCGTCGAGCCCAAGCCTGTGGATACGCCTGCCTAGTCGCGCCGCTCTACTGGAAGTACGCAGGAAGATATCGTCGGGCTATATACTCCGCGCTGGCATTAATGACATTGGTAAACATGCAAAAACGCGTACTCCTTTCGGGAGCAACTGGCCTGATTGGTGGCGAGCTGATGATGATTCTGGCAGCCAGAGGCGTCCACAGCACAGCCGTTGTGCGCGCCCCGGACCAGGACAAAGCCACCGCCCGTCTGTTGGAGCGGCTGCAAAAAAGCGTCTTGTGGAAACCCGAGTTTGTAGAGTTTGTCACCGCAGCCCCCGGCGACATTGAAGCCCCTGACTTTGGCCTGAAGTCCAGTGTGCTCGAGTCTGTTGATGTGATTTTGCATTCGGCAGCCAGCACCTCGTTCAAGTCTGATGCGGGCGTCTACCCCATCAATATCAAGGCAGCCACCAACTTCGGCGGAATCCTGAAGAACCTCAAGCCATCACAACGTGGCTTTTTTGTCGGTACCGCAGCGGTGACGATGGAGCCGCGCGGTGTGATCACTGAAGACATGGCTTTTGCGGGCTACGCCAATGACTACATCCGCTCCAAGCGCGATGCTGAAACCTTGCTAAGGGCCTTGGGCGTACCGTTCATCAGCCTGCGTCCCGGCATTGTGCTGTCGCGCGGCATAGACGACGCAAAGTTGGCCAGGAACATGCTTTGGGCAATTCCCGTGATGGCTGAGCTGGGCGATGTACCGCTAGACCCGCTGGCCAGGCTGGACTTTGCCCCGGTGGACTTTGTCGCTAACGCCTTTGCTGAAATGTTGCTTAAAAATGACTTTGCCCATGATTGTTACCATGTGTCAACGGGTGAGGCATCCATGACGTTCCAAGTACTGGCCGATGAATTGATGCTGACCATGCCCGGCATTAAAAAGCTGGTGATGCGGGGTCGTGATTTTGTGCCCGTACCAACTTTTGCGCGTCAGCGCTGGATGTTTGAAGCCTTGCGGCCGTACCTGCCTTTTTTGACAGCGGACGCAGTGTTCAGCAATGCCCGTCTGCGCGAAGAAATTGGTACGTTGGCGGTAGCGCCGGCGCCAATCAGTTATTTGGGTGACTTACTGGGGACATTCAGCCTTTCAGATGCGGTTAAGCAGATGTACACACCGTAGTATTCCTGATGTAATGGTCGAGACAAGTCATTAAAATTGTGTAAAGAAATGTTAAGCTAAGCGGCTATTTTTGGTGTCTTGAAAAGGGCGCTCTAGGTTTTAATGCGATGAATTCTGATCTGATTAATCTTTTTGCTGAAACCTTCGGTATTGCCGAAGACAAGCTGTTGCCCGGTGCCACGTTAGAGAGCCTTGGACTGGACTCTTTGGCGGTGATAGAGTTTTTGTTCCAGATAGAGGATCAGTTTCATATCCAGATCCCCGACCAAGCCAATCCACCGCGCACGCTGGATGAGATGGTGCAATTGATTGAACCACTGATGCCCAAAGGCAAGCCGGATAACGTCGCGGCTGCCGCCTGAACCCTGGCTTTATGCGCCGCGTTGCCATCACGGGTCTAGGGGTTGTTTCTCCGGTCGGATCCGGGAGCCCTGCTTTTTTTGAAGCGCTGCTTGCGGCCCGTTCCGGTATACGCGAACTCGAGGTCGATTTCCCCACCGGACCTGAACAGGTGTTGATGGGGCACATCGACTTTCGTCCCGAAGAACACTTTGCCAAAGCCAAACTGCTGACGATGGATCGTGTCAGTCAGTTTGCGCTGGTTGCGGCGAGACAAGCGATGGCCCAGGCAGGCTTGGGCAGTGACTTAACCGGCGTGCAGCCCGGGCGCTTTGGCGTGTCTGTTGGTACCGGCAGCGGCGGCAGCACTTCGCTTGAAGCGGCTTACTACGCGTTGCTGGAGCAAAAGGTCGCCCGGCTTCGCCCCATGACTGTGGTGCTGGCCATGCACAACGCGATGGCAGCACACCTGTCGATGGAGTTTGGCCTCAAAGGCCCGAGCAGTACCGTGTCCAACGCGTGCGCGTCGTCGGCTACGGCCATTGGTGATGCTTTTCGTCAAATTCGCCATGGCTATGCCGATGCCATGCTGGTTGGCGGATCGGATGCGTTGCTCACCAAAGGCACCATCAGGGCTTGGCAAGCCATGCATACGTTGGCAAAACGCCATGCCGATGGGCCACAGGCGTCATGCCGGCCGTTTTCAAAAGACCGTTCAGGTTTGGTACTGTCTGAGGGCTCGGCCATGCTCGTGCTGGAAGATTGGGATACAGCCCAACGAAGAGGCGCCCATATTTTGGCGGAGCTGGCTGGCTACGCATCGACCACCGATGCGCATCACCTGACGCAACCAGAAGCCCAGGGCCAGGCCGCTGCCATGACGTTGGCCCTTCAGGATGCTGGGCTGAATGCCAGTGAAATTGGTTATTTGAATGCCCACGGTACAGCCACCGATGTTGGCGATGTGGTGGAAACCAATGCCATCAAACTGGTGTTCAAAAATGATGCCAAGAGTTTGCCGATCAGTTCGACCAAAGCCGTACATGGTCACGCTATGGGTGCAGCAGGCGCGATGGAATTTGTCGCCAGCGTGATGGGCTTAGGGTCGGGGCAGCTTGCGCCCACCGCATTTTTGCAAATGCCCGATGAGCGCTGTGATCTGGACTACATTGCCTTGCAGGCTCGCAGCGTGAAGAATTTGCGCGCTGTCATGTCCAATTCGTTTGCGTTCGGTGGCTCAAACGCGGTACTGATTGCCAAACAGCCCTAACTTTGAGCTGCCGAAGCGCGGATTTTAGTGACCAGCGATGTGGTTGAGTACCCATCCACAAAACCAATCGCCACAGCACGTCCGCCGTAGGCTTCCACCACGGCAGTTTCCGGCAGCAGGCGCATGTCGTAATCACCGCCTTTGACCAGCACATCCGGCTTAAGCTGACTGATCAGGCTTAAGGGTGTCTCTTCGTCAAACCATGTGACCAGGCTGACCGACTCCAGTGCGGCCATCACCAGAGCTCGGTCAAGTTCGTTGTTTAACGGCCGGTCAGCACCTTTGCCCAAACGCCTGCTTGACGCATCCGTGTTGAGTGCCACCACCAAGCTGCCGCCAAGCAAGCGTGCCTGCTCAAGATAGGTCACGTGACCCCGGTGCAGCACGTCGAACACGCCATTGGTAAACACCACAGGCCTGGGCAACGCAGCCACCCTGACCAGCGCCTCTTCGCGAGAAGCCAACTTGCTTAGAAAGCCAGCACTGCTCACGCGGTCTGCGGTTTGCTGTCGCCTGCCTTGGGCGCAATGGCGATAGCGCCTGCAATCTCACGGCCCAGATCTTTTCGGTAGCGGTTGAGTTCCTGTACCGTTTTAAAGCTCTGGTTCATGAGGAGGCTCATGTTGTGCAGAATGCGTTCAACCACCTTGCCTTCCCAAACGGCATCGAAGTTGATTTGCTTGTCCAGCCAGTGCTCCAGCCAGTCAGGGTTCGGCAAACGTGACTGGATGGTGTCGCGCGGGAACAGGTTTTTGTTCACATGTAAATTGGTAGGGTGCAGCGCCTGCGCGGTGCGCCGGGCACTGGCCATCAGTACGCCCACTTTGGTAAATGCGGCGCGTGCGTCGTTGCCCACGTTGTTGATCGCGCGCTTCATGTAGCGCAGGTAGGCGCCACCGTGGCGGGCCTCGTCCTGGCTGAGCTGTGTGTAGATCCTCTTGATGACAGGTTCGGTGTGCCATTCACTGGCGCGCCGGTACCAGTGGTTCAGCCGGATCTCACCGCAAAAGTGCAGCATCAAGGTTTCAAGCGGCGGCGCAGGCTCAAACTCAAAACGTACTTCATGCAGCTCCTTTTCTGTCGGTGCCAAGTCGGGTCTGAATCGCCTCAGGTACTCCATCAAAACCAACGAATGTTTTTGTTCTTCAAAAAACCAGATCGACATGAAGGCCGAAAAATCGCTGTCGTTCTTGTTGTCACGCAAAAACATTTCTGTCGCGGGCAGAGCAGACCATTCAGTGATGGCGTTCATCTTGATGGTTTGAGCCTGTTCATCGGACAGTTGGGACGCATCAAAACTGTCCCACGGGATGTCCTTGTCCATGTCCCAACGGACCGATTCAAGCTGTTTGAATAATTCAGGATATAGCATATGAATTCCTTCGTAGGGTGCCACGCGTCTGTATCTAATACGCAGGACAGGTCGCCTTGGATACTTTCAATTTTAGGCGGGTTATATGACAAATGACCACATAAAGGGGTATTCCAAGCTGAAGGCCTCGAATCCGCCACGGTGAATCCAGCGTATAAACGGCATCTTCGTGATTTCTCCTGTTCGCTTTTTTAAATGCTGAGGCCATCATGCGCTCTAACTTCCTCACTTTTGCCATCACATCGGCTGTTTTGGCTGTAGGACTTCTTGGTATGGCGCATGCCCGCGCGGCAACGCCTGAGGGTAACGCCTGCCCGGCGCTGTTGCAGCAAAACGTTTTGCGTCTGCAAGACGAAAAGCCGCAGTCACTGTGCCAATATGCCGGTAAAGTGGTCGTCGTTGTCAATACCGCCAGCTTTTGCGGCTTTACCCAGCAATACGAAGGCCTGGAGGCGCTGTATACCAAGTACAAAGATCAGGGGTTGGTGGTGCTCGGTTTTCCGTCAAATGACTTTTCACAGGAAACTGGCAGCAACAAACAGATTGCAGATTTTTGTGAGAACACCTTCGGCGTGAAATTTCCGATGTTCACTAAAACCAGCGTGTCTGGCAAAGACGCCAGCCCCTTGTTTAAACAACTCAGCGCCAAGTCGGGCACCTCGCCCAAGTGGAACTTCTACAAATACGTGATCAGCCGCAACGGCCAGAGCGTCGAAAGCTTCAATTCCATGGCCGACCCCAAGAGCAAGTCCTTCGTCAAGGAAATTGAAAAGCAATTGGCCGCCAAGTGACGATTGAAAGTGTTGCCAGCAAAACAGGCCAATAAATACTAATTGGTCACTATTAGACTATTCGGTATTTATTAAGGTATACTGGAGTATGGTTTTAGCTACCTTAACAAATATTTACCCTCGCAGTGCGCATCTGTTGGGGAACTTTGCAATGGATGCCTTACTCCTACAACGACTTGCCGTAAAACGTTGCGGCATCACAGTTTCATTGTTGCGAAGTCGTCTGGGCTGTTTGGCCTTTGACGTAATCCCGGAGCGGTTCTCCTCCTCCCTCCCTCCCTTGTTCGCATCGGGGCGCTTCGCAACATTTTTATTTTCCCCACGCTGATGGCCCACAGCACGGCCACCAGCCCTCCTCCTCGTGTAGCCATTGTTGGCTCCGGAATTTCGGGGCTAGCGGCGGCCCATGCGCTTCACGGCAAAGCCAACATAACGCTCTTTGAGGCGGACGACTATTTTGGCGGACATACCCACACTGTAGACGTCAATTTGCCTGGCGCCAACGGCCCCGTAACGCACGGTGTGGATACCGGGTTTTTGGTCTTCAACGAGCGCACCTATCCCAACTTGATCCAGCTCTTTGTCGATTTGAAGGTAGAAACCGCTAAGTCTGACATGTCGTTTTCCGTGCAGGTGCCTCGCTTGGGCGGCGAGCAGCTAGAGTGGAGCGGATCGTCTCTGAACAGTGTTTTCGCCCAACGAAAAAATTTGGTGAATGGCAAGTTTTTGCGCATGCTCAATGACATCTTGCGTTTTAACCGCGTCACCACCGCGCTGGCTGATGCCAACGCTGAAGCCGCCATGATGCAGCCACTTGGCGATTTCTTGGCAGAGCAGAAGTTTTCCAGTGAGTTTCGTGACTGGTACTTTCTGCCGATGATGGGATGCATCTGGTCCTGCCCAACAGATCAAATGCTGCAATTTCCCGTCGCCACCATGATCCGTTTTTGCTACAACCATGGTTTGATCCAGGTCACCAACAGACCGCAATGGTGGACAGTCAAGGGAGGCGCCAAGCACTACGTTGAAAAGATCGTCGCCAATATTGCTGACAAACGTTTGAAAGCGCCTGTCAGGCGCATTGTGCGCGACTCAAATGGGGTACACGTCAGCACAGATGCTGGTACCGAGTTGTTCGACAAAGTGGTGCTCGCCAGTCACTCGGACCAATCGTTGGGTCTGCTGCAAGCGCCCACTGATGCAGAGCGGAAAGCCTTAGCCGCCATCCGCTACCAGCCGAACCGCGCCGTGTTGCACACAGACACTTCGGTGTTGCCGGAAAGAAAAATCGCCTGGGCTGCATGGAACTACGAGCGAGCCGAGCAAAGCAGTAACGAGTCCAGTCAAGTGTGCCTGCACTACCTTCTGAACATGCTGCAACCGCTGCCGTTTACACAAAGTGTTGTGGTGTCGTTGAATCCACTCAAAGAGATCGCGCGTAACAACATCATGGGTGAATTTGATTACGCGCATCCGGTGTTCGACCTTGCGGCCATCCGTGCGCAAGGCGAGATCGCGGCTTTGCAAGGCCAAAACAACACCTATTTTTGCGGCGCATGGACCGGTTACGGCTTTCACGAAGACGGGCTGAAGTCTGGCCTGAAAGTCGCCGAGCACCTCTTGCAACGCCATGAGGTACCCGCGTGAGCGCCCAACCGCTCATCGGCTTTGGCCAGGTTCGCCATGCCCGCCTAAAACCGGCGAAGAACACCTTTGCGTATCCCACTTATTTTTTAATGCTGCCCATGCGCGCCATGCAGGTCGGCGACGCATCCTGCCTGGCGCATAACCGCAGCGGCTTGCTGAGCTTTTTTGACCGTGACCATGGTGATGGCCGCGCCAACTCTGTGAGCTGGGTGGATGAACTGTTATTGCGCGAGGGCGTCGAAGACGCGCAAGGGGAAATCTGGCTGCACACCTATCCGCGTGTTCTGGGCTACACCTTCAAACCGGTGAGTTTTTGGTACTGCCATCGTCTGGACGGCAGCTTGCGTGCGATCGTGGTTGAAGTCAACAACACCTTTGGTGAACGGCATTGTTACCTGCTTGACGAGCCACAGTACGGGCATGAATTACTGGCTGATAAAGTTTTCCATGTGTCACCGTTTTGTACGCTGGAGGGCAACTATCGCTTTCGCTTCATGCGCAGCCAGCACGGGGGTGTTGCAAAAACCGTTGCCCGTATTGACTACGATGACGCGCTTGGCCCGCTGATTCAAACCAGCGTCAGTGGAACTCTGGAGCCAGTCACCAAGGCCTCTTTGCGCAAGGCGCTTTGGCGCTACCCGGCCATGACCTTTGGCGTCGTCGCCCGTATTCATTGGCAAGCCTTCAAGTTATGGCGTAAAAATGTGCCCTTCATTCCCAAACCCAAGCCACCTGAAATATTCGTAACGCGATGACCACCAGCAACACCTCCTCCACCGGACGCGCTTTCTCATTGCCAGCCGGCGCGCCATCGGCGGCTAAGGCGACTCTCAAGCTTTTGCTCAGGCTCAAGCATGGCACGCTGATGGTCAAACTGCCTGATGGTTCAGTGCAGCGCTTTGGCAACGGCCACGGACCGCAAGCCAGCTTGCATTTGCTCAACTGGAACGTGTGCAGTGCGGCGCTTAAGTCGGGCGATATTGGCTTTGCCGAAAGCTATATTGCCGGCGACTGGACAACGCCGCATTTGACAGAGCTGCTCAAAGTTTTCATCGTCAACCGCAAGGAAGTGGAAGACGTGATTTATGGCACCTGGCTGGGCCGCTTTGCCTACCGCGTCAAGCACTTGCTGAACCGCAACACCAAGGCCAACAGTCAGAAAAATATCCATGCCCATTACGATCTGGGCAACGCTTTCTATGAGCTCTGGCTCGACGGCACGATGAACTATTCATCGGCCATTTTTGAAACACCTGAAACCTCGATGAAAGACGCGCAGCATGCCAAGGTGCGGCGCGCTTTGCGAATGGCGCGCGTCAAACCCGGTGACCGTGTTTTAGAAATTGGTTGCGGCTGGGGCGCACTGGCTGAAAAAGCAACGCTTGAGTTTGACGCCAAAGTTGTCGGCGTGACGCTGAGTACCGAGCAACTTGAATGGGCCAACAAGCGTATGCAGCGCGAGGGTGTCGCTGAGAAAGCTGATTTGAGGTTGCAAGACTACCGCGATATTGGCAAGACAACACAAGACGCGCCCTTTGATGCCATCTGCTCGATTGAAATGGTCGAAGCGGTCGGCCGCGAGTATTGGCCCGAGTACTTTCAAACGGTGCATCGCCTGCTCAAACCCGGCGGTCATGCCTGCATTCAAAGCATTGTGATTGCCGATGAGTTGTTTGAGCGCTACCTCACCTCAACTGACTTCATCCAGCAATACGTTTTCCCAGGCGGCTGCCTGCCCTGCCCAAAGGAGTTCCGGGCACAGGCAACTGCTGCCGGCCTCGAACTTGTCGATGAATTCTCGTTTGGTCAGGACTATGCCCACACCCTTCAGCTTTGGCGTGAGCAGTTCGCAGCGCAAGAGGCACATGTCTTGCAACTCGGGTTTGACAGACGCTTTATCCGGATCTGGGAGTTTTACCTGAGCTACTGCGAGGCGGCGTTCCTAGAGGCCAATACGGATGTGGTTCAGTACACCTTGAGGAAGCCTGCATGATTGCCCGCCGCGCGCTGACGACCGGCTTGCTGCTTTCAGCACTGGCTCGTCCATCCTGGGCTTTTGCCGCCACAGGTCCAGAAGACTTACGGACTGAGCTGGATGCGGCACTGCCCCGGCACCGTTTGATCGGCAAGGGCAGGCTAACGGTCTTTGGGCTGCAGGTGTACGACGCTCGGCTGTGGGCTTTGCCGGGTTTTAAGCCTGAAAACTTGGCTGAGGAGCCGTTTGCCCTGGAATTGGCGTACCTGCGTGACTTTAAAAGCAAAGACATCGCAGAGCGCTCACTCAAGGAGATACGTCGCTCTGCAGCGATAGATCAAGACCAAGCCAAAGTCTGGACAAATGAATTGATGCGCGTGATTCCAGACGTTAGAAAAGGGGATCGGGTCATGGGTATCCATCGCCCTGGTGCGGGCGCGCAGATGCTGGTCAACGGCAAGCCGTCAGGAGACCTTCGAGACATTGAATTTACCCGGCTGTTTTTTGGTATTTGGCTGTCGCCTAAGACGTCTGCGCCCAACGTTCGTGCCGCCCTGTTAGCGGGCGCGCGATAGCCATGCTGCCCTTTAGCAAAAGCAATGGCCTGGCCTACGGCTTGCTTGGCTTACCGTTGGCGTTTGTGGCCTTGCCGCTGTATGTGATCTTGCCCAACTATTACGCCAAAGAGTTCGGCGTGCCGCTGGCCATATTGGGCGCGATTTTGTTGGGTGCGCGCCTCTTTGATGCGTTTATTGACCCGCTGCTGGGTAGGTTGAGCGACCGCCTGTTTGGGCGCTCTGCCAACGCGGTGCTTCAGGCCGGCCTGCTAGCGGCTGCCGTTTTGGCGATCGGCTTTGGGTTGTTGTTCTTCCCACAAGTCAAAGATCCCAACGCGCTGATTGTGTGGGCCAGCGTGATGTTGATGGTGACTTATGCTGCCTACAGTTTTTTAAGTGTCTCGCACCAATCCTGGGGAGCGATGTTGGGCGGCAATGAGGCGGAGCGCAGCCGCATCGTGGCCTGGCGCGAGGCTTTGGGGCTGGTCGGTGTGGTGATGGCATCTGTCACGCCGGTGGCGCTTGGGATGCCTGCCACCACGGTGGTGTTTGTCGTGGCGCTCATCATCGGTTGGCTGGCCTGGACGCGGGCCGTGCAACCGGTTGCCAAAAAGAACCTGGCGGTAGCGCCGGGTGCCATCTGGTTGCCCTTCAAGCACAGCAATTTCAAACGCCTGCTGTTGGTGTTCATGCTCAACGGCACGGCCAGTGCTGTACCCGCCACGCTGGTGCTGTTTTTTATCCAAGACCGTTTGCAAGCGCCCGCCAGCCAGGAGCCGCTGTTTTTGGGAAGCTATTTCCTGACGGCCGCTTTGTCAATTCCGCTTTGGTTAGCCGTTGTCAAAAGAATCGGCTTGGCCAAGGCCTGGCTATGCGGTATGGCGCTGAGCATCGCAGTCTTCATTTGGGCCACGCAGATTGGCAGCGGCCAAACGACTGCCTTTTTAATCATTTGCGCGCTGTCTGGCGTGGCACTTGGCACTGACCTGGCTTTGCCCGGCGCGCTGCTGGCAGGCGTGATTCAAAGCAATGGCGACTCGGGCAAGGCGGAGGGCGCGTACTTCGGCTGGTGGAACTTCGCCATCAAGCTCAACCTGGCGCTCGCCGCCGGGCTGGCGCTCCCGCTGCTCGGTGTCTTTGGCTACGCGCCCGGCGTGCGCAGCCCCGAGGCTTTAAGCGCCCTGGTCATCGCCTACTGCGTGCTGCCCTGCGTTTTGAAGCTGGCGGCCAGCGCCTCCTTGTACTTTCTCATCATCCACCCGACTTCCAAACCCCTTCTTCAAACCCGTTGAGGCCAACGCATGACTTTCTTCAAAAAATCCGCTCGCAGCCTGATGTGCGCCATTGCCGTCAGCTCCGCTTTACTGGCAGGCTGCGCGGGTCCGCAAATCACGGATTACGCGGCTGAAAAACCGGTTCTCGATTTGCGCCAATACTTCACGGGAACAATTGACGCTTATGGGGTGTTCACTGACCGTTCGGGCAAGGTGGTCAAGCGCTTCACAGTGGAAATGAAATGCAGCTGGACCGGCGCGCCTGGCCAGGAGGTGGGCGTGCTGGACGAATACTTCACCTACTCTGACGGCACCAAAGACCGCCGGGTGTGGACCCTCAAGCGCGGCCCCGACGGCAAATACACCGGCACGGCAGGCGACGTCGTCGGCGAGGCGGCTGGCCAGGAAAAAGGCAACGCCTTCCGTTGGGGCTACACGTTACTGTTGCCCGTTGACGGCAAGACCATCGAGGTGCAATTCGACGACTGGATGTACCTGATGAACGACAAAGTCATGTTGAACAAAGCCGAAATGAGCAAGTTTGGTTTCAAGCTGGGTGAGGTCACCCTGACCTTCGTCAAGCGCTGAACAGCGGCGTTTTTGCGCCTATTTCGCGTCTTTTTAAGTATCAAATATGCTTTTTGGCCAATAAATACGGGCGCAAGCAGCTACTAAATTAATAGTGAGTGACAACCAGTACCATGTCTTATAACCTTCCCATCTCCGACTGGCACGGCAAAACCGTGTGGCTTGTCGGTGCCTCCAGCGGCATTGGCCGCGCAACCGCTCATGCGCTGCATGCGCAGGGCGCGAAGGTCATCGTCTCAGCGCGAAGCGTCCCGGCTCTGGACCTTTTTGCCAAGGAGCATCCCGGCGCTATGGTTTTGGCCATGGACGCCTCCGATGCAGTGTCGGTAGAAGCAGCAGCTCAACGCGTACTTGCCGCCGGGCCGCTTGATCTGGTGCTGTACTGCGCTGGTTACTACAAGGAAATGCGGGCCACCGAGTTTGATCTGGCGGAAATGCTGCGCCACAACCAGGTCAACTATGTCGGTGCCCTTTACTTGCTGGCCGCTGTCTTGCCGCACTTTTTGTCCCGCAAAGCCGGGCATGTCAGCCTCGTGAGCAGCGTGGCGGGCTATCGGGGTTTGCCGCAAAGCCTGGCTTATGGCCCGACCAAGGCAGCATTGATTAACCTGGCTGAGACCCTTTACCTTGACCTGAAAGATAGCCACATCGGCGTCAGCCTGATTTGCCCTGGTTTTGTTGAAACGCCGCTCACGGCACAAAACAAGTTCGCCATGCCGGGCCTTATCAAACCGGAGCAAGCCGCCGATGAAATTTTGCGCGGCTGGGCCAAAGGCGAGTTTGAAATCCATTTTCCCAAGCGCTTCACGCGCGTGATGAAGGCGCTGGCGCTGCTGCCTTCAAAGTTGTACTTTCCGGTCATTCGCAAATTCACCGGGTTGTAACCAGGCGCTGCCCGCCTGACCCAAGCGCCTGAAGTCCTGTTTCTTGGGGCTTTACACGCACCCTATCCATCAATTTCTTCAGTTTCGCCTTGTTTTGGTGCAAGAACCGGGGCTGTTTTGGTGCGGGGGTGCCCGTGGCACTGGCATGACCTTTGCTCCTCGGGACTCGGGTAGTTCTAATTTCAAATAACCTGGAGTAACTTCGATGGATCGTCGCAACACACTGAAATCACTGAGCGCCGCCGCTGCTCTTGCCATGGCAGG
>JBBRDA010000046.1:0-22173 GCA_038204335.1 Burkholderiales bacterium | reverse complement strand
ATTGAACGTATCGGCATCAAACCGTACTTTCGTGCCAGTATCAGCGCCCAGGCTTTTGGTATGGCCAAACCGGATGCGCGGATTTTTCATGCCGCAGCCGGGGCGGTTGACGTTAGCCCAGCGGCTGTGCTGCATATCGGTGACGATGCGGGCCTTGACGTTTTGGGCGCGCTGAACGCCGGTATGCAAACAGTTTGGCTCAATCGGGACGACAGCTCCTGGAGTCATGCTGAACGCCCCCACATCACCGTGACAGACCTGACGCAGTTGTGTGACCACATCGGTGCTGCTGAGCGGCTTGCCGCTTGAAAAGCTCCTAAACGGCTGTTTTAGTGCCGTTTTAGTGCTGTTTTAAGGTGTCAAATCGGCCTTGAATCCAATGAATACGGGCGCAAGCAGCTACTTATTTAATAGCGATAAAAATGGATTTACAAAAGGCTCGCAGCCTGTAGACCTGAGCGAACGGCGCCTTCTAGCGTGGCGGGGTAGGGGCCATCAACGTAGTCGCCGCAGGCCAGCAGGCCAGGCGCAATGGTTTGGGCAGGCCGCTGCAAACCGGGCGTGCAGGCAAATGTGGCGCGCTTTTCCACCACGGTTTGCAGCACCTGCAAGTTATTGATGCCCAACTGGTCTTTGGCTTGGTTGGCGACAAGCGCTGTTAATTCAGCACTGCCCTGCTGGCTGGCGCTGACGACAAATGCCAGCAGGCCTGCCGGGCCGTTGAGCTGGCCACGGTCAAAAACAAACTGAGCCGGGTAGGCGGGGCTGGAGGCCAGCGACAGCATGGGCATCGCCAGCCGGCAGCCCGGCGCCAGCGCGTAAACGGTAGCGATGGCTTCGTATTGCAGCGCCTGGGTTTGGACCAGCCAGGCTTCGGCGGGCACACTGGCGCTATGTACCAGCCGCACAGCATCAAGCGGCGGGCAAGCCAGAATAACGCTGTCAAACGGGCCAATGTCAGCGTCCGCATTGCCCACCAAATACCACTTCTGGTGGGCGTCGGCTGCGATGCTTTGTATTCTGACGCCCAATCTCGACCGGCCGCCGCGCGCCGCCAGCCAGGTAAAAGCCGCTTCAGGCAGCAGGGCGCTCAAGTCAACCCGCGGCAGCAGCAGGTTGGAGCCGCCCGTACCGGCAAACAGCGAATCACGCAGGACCCGCAGAAAAACCTGGCCACTGGCCCGGTCTGCCGGGGTGTTGAGCGCCGACACGCACAGCGGTTCAATCAGCGTGGCCATGATGCGCGGCGAGACGTTGCTGCACAAATCAGCCACCGACTGCTGCGGTGGGCATTGGAACTTGCGCAGTTGCCAAAGCGTTGCTGTTTTGAGCAGCGATAGTTTGTCGGCCCAAGTCCAGCCGCTAGCCTGCAAAATGCCCATCAGCGCATCCAGCGGTGCTTTTAACTTTGGCAACTTCAGGCCGCTGCCGTCCGGGAACTGCAGCGTCAACGGCATGCGGTGCATCGTTTTGTTGATGTCAACGCCCAGCTCGGCCATGAGCTTGAGGGTTTCTGAATACGCGCCAATCAAAATGTGCTGGCCGTTGTCTAGCCGCAGCGTCTGGCCGTCATGCGCTACATCGACCCGCCTGGCACGGCCACCCGGCGTGCGGCTGGCTTCAAACACCGTGACTTGATGGCCTGCGCGCGTCGCTGCAACCGCCGCCGCGCAGCCAGCCCAGCCTGCGCCGATGACAGCGACACGCTTAGTCGCTATTTTTTTCATAGCTGCTTGCGCCCGTAATCATTGGTCTGCAGCACTAAATGACCCTTAAAAAACACCTGATTACGCCTAAACTTTACCCAAAGCCTGTGTTCTCCAGGCCAGGTAAAACTTGCGCAGCGGTGTCAGGCTGACGCGCTGGTGCAGCACCTGGTAGTTGTCCAGTGCGATTTCTTTCAGCAACGTGCGGTAAATACTGGCCATCATTAACCCGGGCTTTTGGGCGCGCCGGTCTTGCTGCGGCAGCATCGCCAGTGCTTCGTCATACAGGCGCAATGCGCGCTGGGTTTGAAACGCCATCAGCGCCGTAAAACGGTCTGAATACTCACGCTTTAAAAGCTCATGGGCTTTGACATCAAACTGCTGCAGTTCAGACATCGGCAAATAAATGCGGCCACGTTGCGCGTCCTCGCCCACGTCCCGGATGATGTTGGTCAGTTGAAACGCCAGGCCCAGCTTGTGCGCATAGGCGGTGGTCTCCGGCTGGGTCTGGCCAAAAATGTTGGCCGCCACTTCACCCACGATGCCCGCTACAAGGTGGCAGTAGCGCTGCAAACCTGCAAAGTCTAGGTAGCGGTTTTGCGCCAAGTCCATCTGGCAGCCTTCAATCACAGCCTGCAGGTGCCGCGCTTCAATCTTGTAAGGGGCGGCCAGCGGCATCAAGGCTTTCGTCACCGGGTGGCTGGGCTGGCCAGCGTAGGACTTGGTCACTTCACTTTGCCACCAGGCCAGCTTGGTGTGCGCGACGCCCGGGTCTTGAACCTCATCGACCACATCGTCCACCTCTCGGCAAAAGGCGTAAAACGCGGTGATGGCGGCACGCCGCTCCTTGGGCAAAAACAAAAAGGCGTAGTAAAAGCTGCTGCCAGATGAAGCGGCCTTGTTTTGAACATATTGCTCTGGGGTCATGTCTCGAATTATTACTTGTTGCCGATCACATCCAGATGGCGCGCCACAGCATCACCGCCCCATCCCAGGTGTTCAATTTAGGCCGTTGCCGCAGGGTGGCAAAGTTGAGTTGTTCTATTTTTTCGGCGATCCGCAAGCCGCCTTGCACCACCAGGCGCAGTTCCCAGCCAGCCCGGCCTGGCACCTTTTTAACCATTGGTGCGCCGCGCTGCATCAACGCTTGTGCCCACGCCACATTTGCCGCGACCAAGCTTGTGGTGGCCCGAGTCACCTCTAGTCGCAACAAGTGCGATTCATCGACACCGTGCGGCGCAAACCCATCCGCTGGGAGGTAAATGCGGCCGCGCGGAATGTCAACGCCTAGGTCTTGCCAAAAATTGACCAGTTGCAGGGCGGTGCAGATACAGTCGCTTTGCTCTAAAGACTGCGCGTCATTGACTTTGTACAAATGCAGCAGCAAGCGCCCCACTGGGTTGGCTGAGCGGCGGCAGTAGTCCAGCAGCTCGGCCTGCGTGGCGTAGCGGGTTTTGGTCACGTCTTGTTCAAACGCGCTGAGCAAATCTGTCAGCAGATCAATCGGCAGGGCATAGTTCTTGATGACGGGTTGCAGGCGGCTGAAAACCGATGCCCAGCGGCTGGATGTAGGCTCGTTGGCTGCGCAAGACAATAAATCAGCCCGGTAGGTGGCCAAATCAGCCAGGCGCGTGGCTGGCGGCGCATCGCCTTCGTCGGCCAGGTCGTCAGCTGTGCGGGCAAACCAGTAAATCGCCGTAATGGCCGGGCGCAGGGCGGGTGGGCACAAAAAAGAGGCAACCGGAAAGTTCTCATAGTGCTCTACACCGTGGGCGGGGCGCGGGGTGGTCCGGGCGGCTTGATTCATGGTCGAGATTGTCGCTTGACAATTAAACCCATTTATTTTAAATTACTAACCAGTCAGTCAGTAGTCTGAATTTATCGAAGATCACCATGAAAAAAACAACCTTGATATTGGCCGCAGCAACATCTGCCCTGTTGCTGGCCGCTTGCTCCAAGCCTCCACCACCTGAGGAGCCGATTCGCGCCGTGAAAATCATGACGGTCGGCGTGGACACCTTTGCGTCTGGCTACGAGTTTGCCGGTGAAGTGAAGGCCCAAGTGGAGTCACGCTTAGGCTTTAGGGTGGGCGGCAAGATCATCAAACGGCAGGCTGAACTGGGTCAGCGCGTCAAGGCCGGGCAAATACTGGCGCAACTGGACCCGCAAGACTATAAGCTGGCTGCTGACGCCGCTAGGGCTCAACTGCAAGCAGCGGCCACCAACCGCGATTTGGCCGCAGCAGATTACAAGCGGTTTGCCGCGTTAAAAGAGCAAAACTTCATCAGTGGCGCCGAGTTGGAACGGCGCGAAGCGACCTTAAAGGCGGCTCAGGCGCAGGTTGACCAGGCGCAGTCTCAACTCAATGTGCAGGGCAACCAGGCCAAGTACGCTGTTTTGGTCGCTGACGTGTCGGGCATCGTGACGGCCATTGAGGCAGAGCCCGGCCAGGTAGTGTCTGCCGGGACGCCCGTGGTGCGAATTGCTGCAGACGGCGTGCGGGATGTGGTTTTTTCAGTGCCGGAAGACAAAGTCAGCGGCATCAAGCCCGGCATGGCGATGAAGGTGCGCGGCTGGGCGCAAGACGCCCAGGCAGCGTCCACCGTTGCCAAGGTGCGCGAGGTAGCTGCCAGCGCAGACCCTGCCACCCGCACCTACCAGGTCAAACTGGCGTTGAGCGGAGCGGCTGTGCCACCCCCGCTTGGGGCCACGGTGTACGTTCTGCCTGAAGGCTTGGGCGGCGTGCAGGGCATGCCCGTCATCAAACTACCGACCAGCGCCCTGCGGCGTGAGGGCCAAAACAGCGCGGTTTGGGTGCTCGACAAACCCACCATGACGCTTAAATCGCAAACTATCCAAATCGCCACCGCCGACGGCAACGAGGCTGTTATTGCTAGCGGTCTGCAACCGGGCATGTTGGTGGTCAGCGCAGGTGTCCATGTGCTGTCAGCCGGTCAAAAAGTCACCATTTACCAAGAAAAAGTGGCTGCAGCCCCCGAAACACGGGCGCAAACAGCTATTAATCCAGGAGCAAGCGACGCCGCTGCCGTCAAGCTTGCCGCACCTGCATCTTCTGCTGGAAAGTAGACCAGCATGCTACCAACACCCCACAACGCCGGGCCCGAAAAGTCCCGCTTTAACCTGTCCAAATGGGCGCTGGACCACCCAGCCCTGACACGCTACCTGATGGTGGTGCTGATGCTGCTGGGCTTTGCCGCCTACTTTCAGTTGGGCCAGGACGAAGATCCGCCGTTTACCTTTCGCGCCATGGTGGTACGCACCTACTGGCCGGGTGCTACGGCCCAGCAGGTCGCCGAGCAAGTCACTGACAAGATTGAGCGCACGCTGCAAGAAGTCCCTTACGCAGACAAGGTACGCAGCTATTCCAAGCCGGGTGAGTCGCAAATCATTTTTCAGGTCAAAGACGTGATCAAAGGCGCGGACGTGACCAATACTTGGTACACCGTACGCAAAAAGATTGGCGACATGCGTGGCACGCTGCCAGGCGGTATCCAGGGCCCGTTTTTCAACGATGATTTTGGCGATGTTTATGGGGTTATTTACGCGCTGGAGTCAGACGGCTTTAACTATGCTGAAGTCAAAACCTTTGCCGACGATGTGCGCCAGCAGTTGCTGCGCGTGCCAGACGTGGCCAAGGTCGAGCTGTTTGGCGCGCAAGATGAAAAGGTGTTCATCGAGATCTCTCAAAAGCGGCTGGCGCAACTCGGGCTGGACTTCAATCAGGTGTTGAGCCAGTTGGCGCAGCAAAATGCGGTTGAATCAAGTGGCGCGCTGCAAACGCCACTCGACGTGGTGCAGGTGCGAGTGGCGGGGCAGTTTCAGGCGGTTGAAGAACTCCGTGCGATGCCGATTCGCGGTAATTCTGGCAGCCAGCTTCGCTTGGGCGACATCGCCGACATCAAGCGCGGCTATGTGGATCCACCAGCTATCAAGGTGCGCCATCAGGGTAAAGAAGTCATCGCGATTGGTGTGTCCATGATCAAGGGCGGCGACATCATCAGCTTGGGCAAGTCGCTCAAGGCATTGACGGCCAACGTCAGTCAGAACCTGCCGGCGGGCGTCAAGCTGGTGCAGCTGCAAGACCAGCCGACGGCTGTGGCGAAGTCGGTCAATGAGTTTGTCAGCGTGCTGATTGAAGCCGTGGTGATTGTGTTGGCGGTGAGTTTTATCGCGCTTGGCTTTCACAAGCGCACCAGCCTGCCAGGCCAGTCGCTGCCGCTATGGAGGCGCTACTACGTTGACATTCGTCCGGGGCTGGTGGTGGGCATCACGATTCCGCTGGTGCTGAGCGTGACATTTTTGGCCATGCTGTACTTTGGCATCGGCCTGCACAAAATCTCGCTCGGCTCACTCATCATTGCGCTGGGTTTGTTGGTCGATGACGCCATCATCGCGGTTGAAATGATGGTGCGCAAAATGGAAGAAGGCTACGACAAGGTACGCGCTGCCACTTTCGCCTATGACGTCACGGCCATGCCGATGCTGACGGGTACGCTGATTACCGCCGCAGGCTTTTTACCGATTGGCTTGGCCAAGTCGGTGACTGGCGAATACACCTACGCGATTTTTGCAGTGACCGTGATTGCGCTGGTACTGAGCTGGATTGTGTCGGTTTACTTTGTGCCTTACCTCGGCACGCTGCTGCTCAAAAAACCTGATCACGTGGTCGAAAAAGCGCACGATGACCACAGCAGCCAAGGCGAAGAAGATCACGAGATGTTCAACTCACCTTTCTACAACACCTTTCGCAAAGCCGTGAACTGGTGCGTGCAGTACCGCTGGATCACCATCGGCAGCACCGTGCTCATTTTTGCGCTGGGCATTGTGGGCATGGGCAAGGTGCAGCAGCAGTTTTTCCCGGACTCAAGCCGGCCAGAAATCATGCTGGACATCTGGTTTCCTGAGGGAACTTCTTTTGCCGCCAATGAAGTAACTGCCAAGCGTGTGGAAGCTCGCCTTTTGAAAGAAGAGGGCGTCACCTCGGTCAGCACCTGGGTCGGCTCTGGCGTGCCGCGTTTTTACTTACCGCTGGACCAGGTCTTTCCGCAAACCAATGTGTCGCAACTCATCGTGTTACCCAAAGATTTGAAGGTGCGCGAGTCCCTGCGCATCAAACTGCCTGCACTGCTGGCGCAGGAATTCCCTGAAGTACGTGGCCGCGTCAAACTGCTGCCCAATGGCCCGCCGGTGCCGTACCCAGTGCAGTTTCGGGTGGTGGGCACCGACCCGCTGGTGTTGCGCGACCGCGCCGATGAAGTCAAAGCCATCTTTCGTGAAAGCGCCAACACCCGCGGCGTGAACGACAACTGGAACGAATCGGTCAAGGTGTTGCGGCTGGAAGTGGATCAATCCAAAGCACGCGCTCTGGGCGTCACCAGCCAGTCGATTGCACAGGCATCGCGCACCATTTTGTCGGGCAGCAATGTCGGGCAGTTCCGTGAAGGTGACAAACTCATTGACATCGTGCTGCGCCAACCGCTGGACGAACGCAATGCCATCACCGATATTGCCAACGCGTATTTGCCCACCACCTCGGGCAAGTCAATCCCGCTGACGCAAATTGCCAAGCCGGTATTTGCTTGGGAGCCGGGTGTGATGTGGCGTGAAAACCGCAACTACGCGATCACGGTGCAAAGCGACATCATCGAAGGCTTGCAGGGCGCGACCGTCAGCAACGAGTTGGCACCCAAGCTTAAGGTGCTGGAAGAAAAATGGAAAGCGCAGGGCCTGAGTGCTTACCGTGTTGAGGTGGCAGGTGCTGTAGAAGAAAGCAGCAAGGGCTCCTTGTCGATTGTGGCGGGCGTGCCGATCATGCTGTTTTTAACCTTTACGCTGTTGATGCTGCAACTACAAAGCTTTAGCCGGGCCATGCTGGTGTTCTTGACCGGGCCGCTTGGCATTGCGGGTGTTGCTGGCGCGTTGCTGCTGTTAGGCAGGCCGTTTGGTTTTGTCGCGCTGCTTGGCGTGATTGCACTGATGGGCATGATTCAGCGCAATTCCGTGATTTTGATTGACCAAATTGAGCACGAGCGAGCCAGAGGCGTCGCCGCGTGGGACGCGATTGTTGAATCGGCCGTACGACGTGCCCGGCCGATTGTGCTGACGGCGGCTGCCGCGGTATTGGCGATGATCCCGTTGTCGCGCAGTGTCTTTTGGGGCCCGATGGCGGTGGCCATCATGGGAGGGCTGATTGTGGCGACAGCGCTGACGTTGCTTGCGCTACCGGCCATGTACGCCGCATGGTTTCGCGTAAAACGCGAAACACCGGCGTTAAATTGATCCGCCCAGCGGGGCTGCGCGAAAGCGCCAGACCTGCGTGGTTCAGAGTAAAGCGCGAACCGATGCCCGTTACAGGCTAAAATCAAAAGTTGACCTAATTCTGAACGGCTGGATACAAAAACCCAGCCGCTTCTTTTTAGCGCGGGTGGCGAAATTGGTAGACGCACCAGGTTTAGGTCCTGACGGTAGCAATACTGTGCGGGTTCGAGTCCCGCCCCGCGCACCATTCTGACATTTGGATATTAGAAAGAGCATCATGGCTGTGACTGTTGAAACCCTGGAAAAGCTGGAACGCAAAATCACCCTGACCTTGCCGGTCGGTGTCATCCAGTCTGAAGTGGATACGCGATTAAGAAAGCTGGCCCGTACCGTCAAGATGGACGGCTTTCGTCCCGGTAAAGTGCCGATGAATGTCGTGACCCAGCGCTACGGTTACTCGGTTCATTACGAAGTGATGAACGACAAAGTAGGTGAGGCTTTTTCAAGCGCTGCCAACGAAGCCAAGCTGCGCGTGGCAGGCCAGCCCCGTATCAGTGAAAAAGAAGGCGCGCCTGAAGGCGAGATGACTTTCGATGCCATTTTTGAGGTTTACCCCGAAGTAAAAATTGGTGACCTGACCACGGCAGAAGTTGAAAAAATCAGTGCTGACGTCAGTGATGCAGCCATCGACAAAACCCTTGATATTTTGCGCAAGCAGCGCCGCACTTTTTCGCAGCGCGCGATGGATGCGGCCGCACAAGACAGCGACCGCGCAACGATTGACTTTGAAGGCAAGATTGACGGCGAGACTTTTGCTGGCGGCAAGGCTGAAGACTTTCAGTTTTTGATTGGCGATGGCCAGATGCTCAAAGAGTTTGAAGAAGCCGTACGCGGCATGAAAGCCGGCGAGAGCAAAACCTTCCCGTTGAGCTTCCCGGCGGACTACCACGGCACAGACGTGGCGGGCAAGCAGGCCGATTTCATGGTCACCGTCAAAAAGCTCGAGGCAGCGCACCTGCCTGAAGTCAATGAGGCGCTGGCCAAATCGCTGGGTATCGCCGACGCATCGGTTGAAGGCCTACGCACAGACATCAAGAAAAACCTCGAGCGCGAAGTCAAATTCCGCTTGCTGGCCCGCAACAAGGCGGCCGTGATGGATGCGCTGGTGTCCAAGGCTGAACTGGACTTGCCAAACGCCAGCGTGCAGGACGAGCTGGAGCGCATGGTGGCATCTGCCCGGGCTGACTTGAAGCAGCGCGGCGTGAAAGATGCCGACAAAGCGCCGATCCCTGATGACATCTTTCGCCCGCAGGCTGAAAAACGCGTGCGTCTGGGCTTGGTCGTGGCTGAGCTGGTGCGCGCTAACCAACTGCAGGCCAAGCCCGAGCAACTCAAGGCTCACATTGACGAGCTTTCAGCCAGCTACGAAAAACCTCAAGATGTGGTGCGCTGGTACCTGAGCGACAACCGCCGCATGGCAGAGGTCGAGGGCGTTGTGATTGAAAACAATGTGACTGAATTCGTGCTGTCAAAAGCCAAAGTCGTCGCAAAAGACGTTTCGTTTGACGAGTTGATGGCGCAAAACTAAAGCAATTTGCTAAAACTGTTTGCGTTTTCGAACAGATGGGGCTGGTGTGTGGATTGAACTTCTGCGCACCGGCCCCATTTATTTTGGGTAAAGTAATATCTATTCAACCTTTGGAGCAAACTCATGTACAAAAACCAAGCTGACAGCATCCCGTTCGGTGCGTACGATTCAATGCAAACCGAGGGTTTGGGGCTGGTGCCCATGGTCATTGAGCAATCTGGCCGCGGTGAGCGCTCTTATGACATCTACTCGCGCCTGCTCAAAGAGCGTGTGATTTTTTTGGTCGGTCCGGTTGAAGACTATATGGCCAACCTGGTGGTTGCTCAGCTGCTGTTCCTGGAGAGCGAGAATCCAGACAAAGACATCTCGCTGTATATCAACTCCCCCGGCGGCTCGGTCAGCGCAGGGCTGGCAATTTTCGACACCATGAACTTCATCAAGCCGGACGTGTCAACCTTGTGTACCGGTATGGCAGCCAGCATGGGCTCGTTTCTCTTGGCCGCTGGCGCCAAAGGCAAGCGCTTTGCATTGCCCAATTCCAGCGTCATGATTCACCAGCCTTCCGGTGGCGCGCGCGGCATGGCCAGCGACATCGAAATTTCAGCGCGTGAGATCCTGAAAACCCGCGAACAACTCAACAAAATTCTGTCGGAGCGTACCGGTCAGCCGATGGAAAAGATTGCGCGCGACATGGAGCGTGACTACTGGTTGTCTGCTGGCGAAGCGAAAGAATATGGTTTGGTAGACGAAGTGATCTCCAAGCGCCCGTAACTTAGATTCTCAGGCCAGTTTCGCAGCTGGTTTAACGGCGTTTCTTGTTACAAGAAGCGCCGTTTTTAATTGGTTATCATTGGTAAATTCTGTATAGCCACTTTAAAAGGCATCTCCACAATGGCCGAAAAAAAAGGCTCCTCCAGTGAAAAGACTTTGTACTGCTCGTTTTGCGGTAAAAGTCAACACGAAGTCAAAAAACTGATCGCTGGGCCATCGGTTTTTATTTGTGACGAATGCATAGATCTTTGCAACGACATCATCCGTGACGAGCTGCCAGCTGGGCTTGATGCGGCTGAAACCCGCAGCGACCTGCCCACCCCGTTAGAGATCAAAACCACGCTGGACGGCTATGTGATTGGGCAAGAGCCGGCCAAGCGCACACTGGCAGTGGCTGTGTACAACCACTACAAGCGCTTGCGCCATAAAGAAAAAGCCAAAAAAGACGATGTGGAGCTGACCAAAAGCAATATTTTGCTGATTGGCCCCACGGGCTCAGGTAAAACCTTGCTGGCGCAGACGTTGGCGCGCACGCTCAACGTTCCGTTTGTGATGGCCGATGCCACAACATTGACCGAAGCCGGTTATGTTGGTGAAGACGTCGAGAACATCATTCAAAAGTTGCTGCAAAGCTGCAACTATGAAGTTGAACGCGCGCAGCAGGGCATAGTTTACATCGACGAAATCGACAAGATTTCTCGCAAGTCCGACAACCCGTCGATCACCCGCGATGTGTCGGGCGAGGGCGTGCAGCAGGCACTGCTCAAGTTGATTGAGGGCACGATGGCCTCGGTGCCGCCGCAAGGTGGCCGCAAGCACCCGAACCAAGACTTTTTGCAAGTTGACACCACCAATATTCTGTTCATTTGTGGCGGTGCGTTTTCGGGCCTTGAAAAAGTCATTGAAAACCGCACCGAGGCGTCGGGTATCGGCTTTGGCGCCGCGGTCAAAAGCAAAAAGGCACGCAGCCTGACCGAGTCCTTCAAAGACGTGGAGCCGGAGGACCTGATCAAGTTTGGTTTGATCCCCGAGCTGGTGGGCCGCATGCCTGTCATCGCCACGCTTGCGGAGCTGAGTGAGGACGCGTTGGTCCAAATTTTGACCGAGCCGAAAAATGCGGTGGTCAAGCAGTTCAGCAAACTGCTGGCGATGGAAGGTGTTGATCTGGAAATCCGCCCTTCGGCGCTCAAAGCCATTGCCCGCAAGGCGCTGGCGCGCAAGACGGGCGCCCGCGGCCTGCGCTCGATTCTGGAACAGTCGCTGATCGACACCATGTTTGACCTGCCCACTGCAGTCAATGTTGACAAAGTGGTCGTGGACGAATCGACCATCGAGGAAAACAAGGCGCCGTTGTTGGTGTACCGTGAAGCGGCCAAAAAGGCTTGAAATTTGCTTTTTTTGCCCCAGATCACAAGCATCGTTGTTGTGTTTTAAAAGGTCTTTGAAGGTATCTATGTCCGCACCCACTACCTTGCCGCCCGTCCCATTAGACCTGCCGTTGTTGCCACTGCGTGACGTGGTGGTGTTTCCGCATATGGTGATTCCGCTATTCGTCGGCCGCCCAAAAAGTATCAAGGCACTCGAATCCGCAATGGAGTCTGAGCGGCGCATCATGCTGGTCGCACAGAAAACTGCAGCCAAAGACGAGCCGGTGGTCGAGGACATGTTTGAGGTCGGTTGCGTGGCCATCATCCTTCAGTTGCTCAAGCTGCCCGATGGCACGGTCAAGGTGTTGGTCGAAGGCCAGCAGCGCGCCAAGGTCAACAAGATTGAAGATGGCGAGCAGCATTTCAGTGCCAACGTGACACCTATCGAAACAGTTGAGATTGCTGCTGACAAAACCAGCGAGATCGAAGCCCTGCGCCGTGCGGTGATGCAGCAGTTTGACCACTACGTCAAATTGAACAAAAAAATCCCGCCTGAAATTCTCACCTCGATTTCAAGCATTGACGACCCCGGCCGCCTGGCCGACACGATTGCCGCGCATCTGCCGCTCAAATTAGATGCCAAGCAGGTCATTCTTGATTTGTCACCGGTCAAGGAGCGGCTTGAAAACCTCTACGAGCAACTTGAGCGCGAAGTTGATATCTTGAATGTCGACAAAAAGATTCGTGGCCGCGTCAAACGGCAAATGGAGAAGAATCAGCGGGATTTTTATTTGAATGAGCAGGTCAAGGCGATTCAGAAAGAATTGGGTGACGGCGAAGACGGCGCTGATGTGGATGAGATCGAGAAAAAGATCAAAGCCGCCAAGATGCCAAAAGAAGCGCGTAAAAAAGCCGATGCAGAGTTTAAAAAACTCAAGCTCATGTCGCCCATGTCGGCTGAAGCCACCGTAGTTCGCAACTACATCGACGTGCTGACGGCCTTGCCGTGGAGCAAAAAAACCAAAATCAAGCACGACTTGATCAACGCTGAAAACGTGCTCAACGAAGACCATTACGGCCTGGAAAAAGTCAAGGACCGGATCGTTGAATATCTTGCGGTCCAGCAGCGTGTTGACAAACTTAAAGCGCCGATCTTGTGCCTGGTTGGCCCACCCGGGGTCGGTAAAACCTCGCTTGGCCAGTCGATTGCCAAAGCCACCGGCCGCAAGTACGTGCGCATGGCGCTGGGCGGTATGCGTGACGAGGCCGAGATTAGGGGCCATCGGCGCACCTATATCGGCGCGTTGCCAGGCAAGGTCCTGCAGAGCCTGTCAAAAGCGGGTACGCGTAACCCGCTGTTCCTCCTGGACGAGATCGATAAGTTGGGCACTGATTTCAGGGGTGACCCTTCGAGCGCCTTGCTCGAAGTGCTTGACCCAGAGCAAAACCACACGTTTGGCGATCATTACGTTGAGGTCGACTTTGACCTGAGTGACGTGATGTTTGTGGCGACATCGAATTCCATGAACATCCCGCCTGCGCTGCTGGACCGCATGGAAGTCATTCGTCTGTCGGGGTATACCGAAGACGAAAAAACCAGCATCGCCATGCGCTACCTGCTGCCCAAGCAGGTTAAGAACAACGGCGTGAAAGCTGAAGAGCTTGAAGTACAAGAACAAGCGGTGCGCGACATCGTCCGCTACTACACGCGCGAGGCAGGCGTGCGCTCACTGGAACGTGAGCTTGGCAAAATTTGCCGCAAAGTCATCAAAGGCATTCAGCTTAAAAAAATGACGGCGCAAGTGGTGGTGACACCTGACAACCTGAATGAATTTTTGGGTGTGCGCAAGTTTGACTATGGCCGTGCCGAGAAAATCAACCAGATTGGTCAGGTCGTTGGCTTGGCCTGGACGGAAGTCGGCGGCGACTTGCTGACGATTGAGGCCGCCATCATGCCCGGCAAGGGGTTGATCACCCGCACGGGCTCATTGGGCGATGTCATGAAAGAGTCTGTCGACGCAGCCCGTACCGTTGTGCGTAGCCGCTCAGCCATGCTCGGTATCAAGGATGATCTGTTTGAAAAGCGTGACATCCATATCCACGTACCCGACGGCGCAACCCCCAAAGACGGGCCCAGTGCCGGTGCGGCCATGACCACAGCTTTCATTTCGGCACTCACCGGTATTCCCGTACGCGGTGATGTGGCCATGACAGGCGAGATCACGCTGCGCGGTGAAGTCACGGCGATTGGCGGCTTGAAAGAGAAACTTTTGGCGGCCTTGCGCGGTGGCATCAAGACGGTGCTGATCCCTGAAGAAAATACCAAAGACTTGCAGGAAATTCCGGACAACGTCAAAAACGGTCTGGAAATCATTCCAGTCAAGTGGATCGACCAAGTACTGAAGGTTGCGCTTGAGCGCATGCCAGTGCCATTAACGGAAGAAGAATTGGCTGTGCCTGCGGTTGTCGTGGCTGCTGCGATTGTTGTACCGCCGATTCCGGTCACGGGTACAGTCAAACATTGATGCATTTTTCTTCAGCTTTCAGAGCAGGCTGAAAAATTAAGCTATAATATGAGGCTTGCAATGCGGGAGTAGCTCAGTTGGTAGAGCGCAACCTTGCCAAGGTTGAGGTCGAGAGTTCGAGACTCTTCTCCCGCTCCAATTTAAAGGGCAGCACTTCAAAATGCTGTCCTTTTTCATTGGAAGATTTGCTTGTTCAGACACGGCGCGGTAACAAAGCGGTTATGTACCGGATTGCAAATCCGGCTAGCCCGGTTCGACTCCGGGCCGCGCCTCCATAATTTGGTTGACCATAGCGTCTAAAAAGTCATGCGGCCCGAGTGGTGAAATCGGTAGACACAGCGGACTTAAAATCCGCCGCTTCGTTCATAGCGGGCGTACCGGTTCGATTCCGGTCTCGGGCACCAGAGAGCTTGCGATATTGGTCAAAGTTATTCAGCTGAACCGGTACGCCGTTGGCGATATTGACAAAGCGCACCCACACGCGGGTTCGATTCCAGTCTCGGGCACCAAGATCAAATAGTTTCTGGTGCATTTTTAAGCTGAGCCGTAAGTGGTTAAGATATTTTCATGTCCAGCAATAACACCCCCTTTGAAATTCACGTCCATGGCGAAGTGCCCTTGCGGGAAGACGTCACCTTTGAGCAGCTGCAAGAGGCCTTAAAGCCCTTGTGGAGGTATTCTGGTGCGAAGTCCCTGGTTGCGGCCGCTGAAAGCGCCTATGAGGAGGAGCCAGGCATTCGCTTTGATGCCGCCAAGCATCTGTTGCAGATGTGCTGGACAGTCCCCGGTGACGAAGACTTTCGCCAGGCGCTCGACGAAATGTGCATGGGCTTAAATGACCTAGCCCAAGCAGGCGCACCCATTGAGGTGACCTTTTATGACGCCGATTTTGATGACGAAGACGACGAAAGCGACGAAGACGAAGCGCGCGACGACTTCGCCATGTACTTTGTCGGCCCTACGCCCGCTGCCATCATGCAAGTGCAGCGCGACCTGCTGGTGCAAGACACGATTGGCCTGATGGAGCGGCATTTTGATGGCTCCGAGCTGGGGGAGGTGGTAGAGGCTATCGACCGCCTGTTTGAACGGCGTTTTGATGCGCTGGTCAGCTCCATGCAGTTGGGCAAGCCCCCGCGCGGCGCTGGTGGGTCTTCGGGCGGAACAGGCCATGGCGGTGGTCGCAAACCGCGTCATTTGCACTAAGTCAAACGGTTAAGTGCACCCCATCATTTCCATCCAGCAACTGACGAAAACCTACGCGTCAGGGTTTCAGGCACTCAAATCAGTTGATCTGACCATTCACCGGGGCGAAATTTTTGCGCTTCTGGGCCCCAATGGCGCGGGCAAAACAACGTTGATTGGCATCGTCTGCGGGCTGGTTAAGCCCAGCGGCGGCACAGTGATGGTCGATGGGCATGACGTGGTGCGCGACTTTCGAGCCGCCCGGGCGCTGATTGGGCTGGTGCCGCAAGAATTGTCGACCGACTCTTTTGAAACGGTCTGGTCCACAGTATCTTTCAGCCGCGGCCTGTTCGGTAAACCGCCCAACCCGGCCCATATTGAAAAGGTGCTGCGAGATTTGTCGCTGTGGGATAAGAAAGACAGCAAGATCATGGCACTTTCGGGCGGCATGAAAAGGCGCGTGTTGATTGCCAAAGCACTGTCGCATGAGCCCAGTGTGCTGTTTCTAGACGAACCATCGGCAGGCGTTGACGTTGAGCTGCGTAAGGGCATGTGGCAAATGGTGCGCAAGCTGCAGGACAGCGGCGTCACCATCATTTTGACGACCCACTACATTGAAGAAGCCGAAGAAATGGCCGACCGCATAGGCGTGATCAATAAAGGCGAGCTGATATTGGTCGAAGACAAAGTTGCGCTGATGCGCAAGCTAGGCAAGAAGCAGCTCACCATCACACTGCAAAAGCCGCTAAACACAGTGCCCGAAGCGCTGGCCAGCCCGGCTTTGACGCTGACCGCAGGCGGCGAGTCGCTGGTCTATACCTTTGACACGCAAATCGAAGACACCGGCATTGCCAACCTCTTGAAAACACTGGCCGGACTGGGCATTGATTTCAAAGACCTGCACTCCAGTGAAAGCTCACTCGAAGATATTTTTGTCAATCTGGTGCACGCCGACTTACCAAACCGTCAAAGCCCTTTGCGGGAGCCGGCGTGAATTGGCAGGCTGTTCGGGCAATTTACCGTTTTGAAATGGCGCGTACCTTTCGCACGCTGACACAGTCGATTATTTCACCTGTAATTTCCACATCGCTTTACTTTGTAGTTTTTGGCGCCGCGATTGGCTCGCGCATGGGCGACATTGACGGCATCAGCTACGGGGCATACATCATCCCGGGTCTCATCATGCTGGCCTTGCTCAATGAAAGCATCTCCAATGCGGCGTTTGGCATTTACATGCCCAAATGGTCAGGCACGATTTACGAGCTGCTGTCTGCACCCGTGTCGTTCGTTTAAGCGGTGTTGGGCTACGTCGGCGCGGCGGCCAGCAAATCTGTTGTGCTGGGCCTGCTGATATTGGTTACGGCCCGGTTTTTTGTGGACTACAACATTGCCCACCCGGTCTGGATGGTTGGCTTTTTGTTATTGACTGCGCTGACTTTCAGCCTGTTCGGGTTCATCATTGGCCTTTGGGCTGACAATTTTCAAAAGCTGCAGGTCGTACCGCTGATGGTCGTCACGCCGCTCACGTTTTTGGGCGGCGCTTTTTACTCCATCAACATGCTCCCGCCTTTCTGGCAAAAAGTTACGCTGTTCAACCCGGTGGTGTATTTGATCAGCGGCTTTCGCTGGAGCTTTTACGGCGTGGCCGATGTGAACGTGGGCATCAGCTTGGCGGCCATCGTGGGGTTTTTGGTGCTGTGCCTGGCGGCGGTCTGGTGGATTTTTAGAACCGGATGGAAGCTCAAGGCCTGACTTTCTGCCGGCACTTTCAGACGACACGCACCCGAATCACGTGTTCAACCGCACCTATAGCTGCTGCCACACCTGTATCGGGCAGGCTTTCTACGTCAATGATGTTGAAGGCTATGTCTCCCCGGCTTTTGTTCATCATGTCGATGACATTGACTTTTTTGTCAGCCAGCACCGACAGCACCTGACCTAGCACGCCCGATGTGTTGTGATTTGAAAAGGTGATGCGTGACGTGCCCGGCGTTCTGGGCATGTTGACAGCCGGGAAGTTCACCGAATTGGTGATGTTGCCGTTCTCAAGGTAGTCCATCAGCTGGTTGGCGGCCATCACGGCGCAGTTCTCTTCTGATTCTTCTGTGCTGGCGCCAATGTGCGGCATGGCCATCACTTTGGAATGCATCAGTAGTAGCGGCTCAGGAAAGTCGCACACATACTTGCCCAGCCTGTTTTTGTTCAGGCTGCGTTCAATGGCGGTTGAATCGACAATCGTTTCGCGCGCAAAGTTCAGCAGCACAGCACCAGGTTTCATCAAAGCCAGCGCGTCGTCATTGATCAAATGCCGGGTGGCGTCCATGGCAGGCACATGCAGAGAAATATAGTCAGACTTCGCCAGCAAAGCCTGCAAGTTCTCCATGCGCGTGACTTCGTTTGACAAGCGCCACGCCGCGTCGATCGACAAGGCTGGGTCAAACCCCACCACCTTCATGCCCATGGCCAGGGCCATGTCGGCCACCATAGAGCCAATCGCGCCTAGCCCCACAATACCCAGCGTTTTGCCTTTGATCTCACCGCCAGCAAATCGGGCTTTTTCTTTTTCAAGCAGCGCCGACATTTCAGCGGCGTCCGTCATGGCCGTCAATGACTTGACATACGCCATGCCTGGCAGAATACCGCGCGTTGCCAGCAGCATGCCCGCCATCACCAGCTCTTTGACGGCATTGGCGTTGGCACCAGGCGTGTTGAAAACCACAATGCCGCGCTTGCTGTAGTCTGCTATTGGCACGTTGTTCACGCCTGCGCCTGCGCGCGCAGCGGCTAGAAGGCTTGGGGGTACTTCAACGTCGGCCAGTTTTTGGCTACGCAGCAAAAAAGCGTCAGGCTGGCTGATGTCACTGCCAACTTCATACGACTGCCGCGAAAAGCGCTCCAGACCTTTGATGGAGATCTGGTTGTAGGTTCTGACTTTGTGCATGGCGGCGCCCCTAATGCTGTTACTTGACTTCGTTGTAAGCCCAAGTCAACCAGGGCATCAGCGCCTGCAAATCAGATGCTTCTACCGTCGCACCGCACCAAATCCTTAGCCCGGCAGGTGCGTCTTTGTAGGCGCCAATGTCGTAGGCCACGCCTTCAGCGTCGAGCAGCTTGACCATCTTTTTAACCTGCTCCTCCGTGGCACTCAAAGTCAGGCAGACGCTGGTGTTGGAGCGGGTGGCTTTGTCTTTGGCCAAAAATGCTATCCAGTCGTTCGCCGCGACAAAGTCTTCAATCACTTTCAAATTTGCTTCGCTGCGGGCAATCGTGCCTGCAGGTCCGTTCACACCGCCAATGCTTTCCACCCACTGCAGCGCATCTAGGTAGTCAGACACACATAGCATCGACGGCGTGTTGATGGTTTCGCCTTTGAACAGGCCTTCAGTCACCTTGCCGCCAGACTTCATGCGAAAGACTTTGGGCATCGGCCAAGGTGGGCTGTAGGCCTCCAAGCGCTCAACCGCGCGCGGGCTCAGTATCAGCATGCCGTGCGCACCTTCGCCGCCCAGCACTTTTTGCCACGAATAGGTGATGACGTCCAGCTTGTCCCAAGGCATATCCATGGCAAATACGGCCGATGTCGCGTCGCATAGCGTCAGGCCAGCACGATCAGCGGGTATCCAGTTGCCATCAGGTACTTTCACGCCCGATGTGGTGCCGTTCCATACAAATACCACGTCATTGTCGAAATTGACTTTCGCAAAATCGGTCAAGTCGCCATAGGCCGCGTTGATGACATTGGTGTTGGGCAGCTTGAGCTGTTTGACGATGTCGGTCGTCCAGCCCGCGCTGAAGGATTCCCATTCCAGCACATCAACCCCTCGAGCCCCAAGAAGCGACCACATTGCCATTTCAATCGCGCCGGTGTCAGACCCTGGCACCACAGCCACGCGGTAACCCTCAGGCAAACCCAAAATGCGCGCTGTTTCGGTGCAAGCCAAACCCAGCGCCTTTTTACCTAGGGCGGAGCGGTGCGAGCGACCCAGCGTATCAAGCTGCAATTTGCTGACGTCATAACCGGGGCGCTTGGCGCAAGGGCCGGATGAAAAGTTGGGGTTTTTAGGTTTGATTTGCGGTCGCATTTGATGTTCTCGATGAGTGAGCGGGTCAAAGTGGGCAGGGTCTGTTTCCAGCATCTTAGCAACCGGAAAAAACCGCGCGTAAGGCTATGCCTGTGGCCAGGCCACCTTCCCACTCACATCCATGTGCGTCAGGTACACCCGCAGGTCAAACTCGTACTGGTGGTACTGCGGCTCCATGTAGGTGCAGAGCTTGTAAAAGTCCTTGTCATGCTCTTTTTCCTTGATGTGGGCCAGCTCATGCACCGTGATCATGCGTAAAAACTCATCGGGCACTTCCTTGAACAAGGACGACACGCGGATCTCGCGTTTGGCTTTGAGCTTGTTGCCCTGCACCCGGCTGATTTGGGTGTGGGTGCCAAGCGCATGGGCAATGACTTGCAGGCGGTTGTCAAACGCCACCTTAGACAGTGGCTCCGAGCTGCGTAAAAACTCGTTTTTAAGCGCCATCACATAGTCGTACAGCGCCTTGTCGGTGCGCACGCCGTGGATGCGCGGGTACTTTTTAAGCAGCCAGTCGCCCAGTTTGCCTTGGGTTTGCAGTTGCTGCACCTGTGTTTGCAGGTCGATGGGGTAGGCGCTGAGGTATTTCAAGGGAATAATTGCTATAAAATTAGGAGCTGCTTGCGCCCGTATTTATTGGGCTTGAGTCATTTTATAAGACTATTTGAGGGGGTTTTGGGTACAAACCAAGGCTGAAAGGCGCTAAAAGTTGCTTTTAGCGGCTCCAAGCGGTGACTTTGATGTGCGCGGCGCTACTGCCCATCGCCTCAGATTGGCTAAAGGTAGCGCGTTTCCCACCAGCTGAACAGAACATCGCGCAGGGCTGCGCCCAGGTCGCTACCGTAATAGCCTTCTAGTCCCGCCCGCTGTAATTCGGCCAGCTCATCGGTAGTCAGCGCCACCTGAAGGGGGCTGATGCGAATCGGCGTGTTGTTGAACTGGGCGAGATAGCTTTCGTCCTTTTGCAGGGCCCTGTCGGCTTTGATTTTTGGGATTTTGAAATCCGCCGGCGTTCGCTGACTTTTAAAAACCCCTTGCGCCGGAACACTGGCCATATCTCGCTCGCTAGCCTTATAGATTTGCAGCTTGACCGGTTTGAGCGAAAAGTTGCTCGTTCGCATAATGTCCGCACCGCAAATGTTGGGCACTGCCAAGACATCCATCAGCGCTAAAAAATCGACATGGTCGCCGGGTTGGGAGTGCTGGCGCTTGATATGGCCACGGCCGCTGTGAAACTCAGTACACATGAAGAGGTTGAACGAGTCATGCACATCGTCGGGCGTCAGGCCGTATTCGCGCTGCGCCTCGGCCTGAATGTCATGGCAGTTGGTGTGTACCGCAAAGCCGTAAAGCGACTCATACAGACTGGCGCTGCAGCGCGGGAACATCACGTCATTGCAGTGCGCGGTGTCTTCTAGCAAATACATCATGGCGCGCTCCCTCGGCGGGGCAGACCATAAAAAATGTCCAGCCGTGGGATTCAGCCCATGAACCGTGCGGGTGCGCCCGGTGTGCATGAATTCTCTGTAGTCGTGCAGATTGAAGCAATTGAAGTCAACGCATTGCGCCCCTTCCAGTTGTTCAATACGCAGGAGTTGGCCTTTCAAAACCTCCAGTGCTTTGCCTGTCCCGGGCTCAATGGTGTGCTCCAGCAGCAGATCACGCTGATCGCTCAGGTGACTCAAATCTGGCGCGGGCGCCTGCGGTCGCTGGGGCGCCGGCGAGGCCCGCTCACGCAGGGCGCGGTGCACCAGAGCCGCCCGGTCAGGCGCAGCGCCCGTGGCGATGGTTCGATCCATCAATTCAAGTTGTTGCTGGTTCAACAGGAGGGTGATGGTGGTGCTGGACATGGGTTTTCGCTTTCTGGATGCTGGTGCGCGTTGTTGCGCCAACGATAAAAAGATAACAAAGGATAAGAGATTTGACGGGTTACTTTTCAGTTGACACGCAAATATTGGGTCATCGACCGCCAAAAGTGAAGCCCGGGTTTTAACGCTGCCTTGATACAGAACAGGCCCAGCAAAGCAAACAGCACCGTGCGATGGCGCATCAAAATCTCCAGATTGGGTTCAGTCGTCTTGGGTCAATACGCCTTGGTGAAATGGCTGTGTAGGTGCGGGCGGCGTCCCGGCTGGGCTAGGGCTGCACAATAACCTTGCAGGTAATTGCCGCACTGCCTTGCTGTGATTCAATAGCCCATGGCCAACGTTTTGACCCACACCTTGACAGCGACCCTGCAGCAATCACGCAAAGCGCGGCGCGTGAGCCAGCTTGAGCTGGCCTTGCGCATAGGTGTCAGTCAGCGGCATGTGAGCTTTGTAGAAAGCGGCCGCGCCCAGCCCAGCCGCGAGTTGCTGGCCAACTGGCTGCAAGAGCTGGATGTGCCGCTGGCCCAGCGCAACGCCGCCATGCTGCAGGCCGGCTATGCACCGGTTTACAGCCAGCAGTCGTTGCAAGACGCGCCCATGCAAACCGCCAACACAGCGGTGTTGCACCTTCTGCAAACCCATGACCCCATGCCTGCCTATGTGATTGACGCGCAGTGGAACCTGATCAATGTCAACCACGGCGGCCGTTGGCTGGCTTTGACGTTAATGCCCTGGCTGGCTGCGGCGCTGGCATCGGGGGAGCCTCTCAATATGCTGGACGCAGTGTGCCACCCTGAAGGCTTTA
>JBBRDA010000045.1:0-22186 GCA_038204335.1 Burkholderiales bacterium | reverse complement strand
CCTTTAAAAATGTGACGGAGGCCGGGCGATAGACCACCGGGTAGTCTCGGCGCACCATGGTTAAAAAGGCGTCCGCTGTGCCGATGGCCTCACGAATACCGGGTGCAGCATATGAAAACGCCTTGACGGCATCGTCTTTTGCGAAGGCGGCAAGTTGAGCTTCGACTACGCTGCGTACCGTCTTTTCATCGGCTGCAGTGAAAGTTGTAGCCTGCGCTACCGGCAGTATCTGCAAAGCTGCCAGTACGACGGCCAAGCCCAGCCGCTTTAAAGTTGCTGCGACGCTTGTAAAAAATGGTTGCTGTGATCGGGTCATGGATGACGCCTCCTGAAAGCTATTCGAACAGATTTTCGAGCGCTGCGCTTGCCAAGAAGCGCCTGACTGCCATGCAGATCCGCAGCAATCGTTGTCCCGGATTCGCGATACGCATGTCGGGTTTGCCGCAGCGCTCCGACTACCTCTGAGGTAATCGACACACAACGAGAGCCGCCAGACACTTGGATCAGTGCAGAAACGCTGCACGGTTCAAAAAAGGAGTTTGAAGATGCAGCAACTTGACCTGTTACCCCTTGCGGTGGCTTTGTTGATAGGTATTCCGGCGTTTGGCTCATGCATTGGCATTGGTCTGGCCAGCATGAAGCTGCTTGAAGGCGTCGCGCGGCAGCCTGAGATGGGCAATGAACTTCAGAAAAAGTATTTCCTGGCGGTCGGTGTGACGGATGGCGCGTTCATCATTGCCACCGGTATTGGTTTGTGGTTTGCTACGGCTAACCCGTTCAAATAGGTCACTAAACGCTACAAAAAAAGGAGCTGCTTGCACCCGAATTCATTGAGTTCTAGCCCATTTTGGCACTTAAAAATTGGCTGAAATCAGAGCTTTTAGGGCCAAAATCTGATGTTGGACCCGGCGCTTGGTGCGAGTCTGTGCACGGACTTACGGGAATACCCGTATGCTTATGCTCTTCTCCACATTTCCCCTCAAATGTGAGCCCTGAATTTGAAAGCCCTTGCCATGCAGCGTCCAGCACTTCTTGTCCCGTTCACCTCTCCCAATTTAGCCCGCACAGCCCCCCTCATTGCCATGACTTTTGCTTTTGCCATCGCGCTGGCTGGCTGCGGCAAAGGCGCACCGGTTGGCCCAGGTGGCCCTGGCGGCATGCCGCCACCGGAGGTGTCAGTCATCACGGTTCAAGCCTCCAGCCAGCCGATTGAGCTTGAATACGCTGGGCAAACCGCCGGTTCTCGGGAGACCGAGGTACGCGCGCGGGTGGCGGGCATTTTGCAGCGCCGTTTGTTCACCGAAGGCTCAACCGTAAAAGCGGGTCAGCCCCTGTTTCAAATTGACCCGGCTAATTTTCAAAACCAGGCTACGTCGCTGGACGCTTCTGTAGCGCTGGCCAAGGCTCGGGTGGACCAGGCCCGGCGCGACCAAGCCCGGCTGGTGCCGCTGATTGCCGAAAAAGCGATCAGCCAAAAGGAGTTTGACGATGCCAAGTCGGCCCTCGACGTTGCAGAGGCAACGCTCAAGCAAACCCAGGCCCAGGCCAACGAAGCGCAGCTCAATTTAGGCTACACAAAGGTTGTCGCTCCGATCGGCGGCATCACCAGTACGGCCAACAAGTCAGAAGGCAGCCTCGTCACGGCAGCCGACAGTCTGCTGACCACGATCGTGCAAACCGACCCGATGTATGTCAACTTCAGCGTGAGCGAGAGTGACTTCATCAGCTTGAACAAGCGCGTCAAGGAGGGCAAGTTGAACGTACCGGGCCAAAAATCCGGTGGTAATTTGGGCTTCAATGTCCAAGTTAAATTGGCCGATGGCAGTTTGCACCCACGGGCCGGTAAGCTTAACTTTTCAGGCCAGCGCGTCAACCCCCAAACCGGCAGTATTGATGTGCGGGCTGAAATACCCAACGCTGACGGCAGCCTGCGTCCCGGCCAGTTCGTACGCGTGTTGTTGGGCGGCGCCATGCGGCCAGACACCATCAGCGTGCCGCAGCGCGCAGTGATTGACAGCCCGTTTGGCAAGATTGTTTTTAAAGTCACGCCAGACAACAAATTGGCGCCACAGCCTGTTGAGCTGGATGGTTGGACCGGTGGCAATTGGGTGATCACCAAAGGTCTGCAAAACGGCGACCGGGTGCTGGTCGAGGGCTTTATCAAAGCCAACCAGCCAGGTATGACGGTCAAAGTAGTGCCTTACGTTGCGGGCGGCGCACCCGCTGGGCCGCCAAGCGCGGCACCAGCCAGCGGCGCAGCGGCAACGCCTGCCAAGCCAGCCTCTGCAGCTTCCAAGTAAGGGGCGGCTGCATGTTCTCTAAATTCTTTATTGACCGCCCGATTTTTGCGACCGTGCTGTCGCTTCTGCTCGTGCTGGCAGGCCTGGCCGCGATGCGGATACTGCCGATTTCTCGCTACCCTGAAATATCACCGCCCGTTGTCAACGTGCGGGCGATTTATCCCGGCGCGTCCGCCGAGGTGCTGGAGGCAACCGTGGCTGCGCCGATTGAACAGTCGATCAACGGCGTTGAGAAAATGCTCTACATGGATTCCACCTCGTCGGGCGACGGTGCGGTGGTCATCAATGTGACCTTTGATGTCGGCACGAATCTGGATATTGCAGCGGTCAACGTGACCAACCGGGTCAACCAGGTGGTGTCAAAACTTCCGCAAGAGGTTCAGCGCCAAGGTGTCACCGTGTCAAAAAGCTCGGCCAACTTCATGGTGGTGGTCGCGGTGTATTCGCCAGACGACCGCTACGACTCGCTGTTTATTTCCAACTACGTGTCGCAAAACATGCTGGACGCTGTCAAGCGGGTCCCGGGCACCACCAATGTGCAGATTTTTGGTGCCAAAGACTACGCCATGCGCATTTGGCTGCGGCCCGACCGCATGGCCCAATTGGGCATCACGGTGGCTGATATCACCGGCGCAGTCACTGAGCAGAATGCGCAGTACGCTGCCGGCAAAATTGGCGCGCCACCGGGTAACACGGAAGAGCTCACACTGACTGTCACCGCCAAGGGCCGCTTGCTGGAGCCAGAGCAGTTTGCCAACATAGTGGTCAAGAGCGGCACCAATGGGGCTTTGACCCGCCTGAAAGATGTGGCCCGAATTGAGCTGGGCAGCAAAGACTACAACTTTTACGGCCGTATCAATGGCCATGCGTCGGTACCGATTGGTGTTTTTCTGCAAACGGGCGCCAACGCGATTGACACACGCGCAGCCGTTGAAAAGACCCTGCAGGAACTCAAAGCCAAGTTCCCTGAGGGCTTGACGTATGCCACGCCTTACGACACCACACCTTTTGTGTCTGCGTCGATCAATGAGGTTCTTAAAACACTGGTTGAGGCGATGTTGCTGGTATTTTTGGTGGTGTATCTTTTCCTGCAAAGTTGGCGCGCCACCATCATCCCGCTGCTGGCTGTACCGGTGTCGCTGATTGGCACGCTGGCAGGGCTGCATTTGCTCGGCTATAGCATCAATACGCTGACGCTGTTCGGCATGGTGTTGGCCATTGGCATTGTGGTGGACGACGCCATTGTGGTACTCGAAAACGTGGAAAGGCTCATGCATGAAGAAGGTTTAAGCCCGCGCGATGCGGCCGTCAAGGCCATGCAAGAAGTCACCGGCCCGGTGATTGCGATTGTGCTGGTGCTCTGTGCAGCGTTTATTCCGGTGGCCTTTTTAGGCGGACTTGCGGGAGAGCTGTACCGCCAGTTTGCCGTGACCATCACAATTGCAGTGGTGCTGTCAGGCCTTGTCGCGCTAACGCTGACACCAGCGCTGTGCGCGGTATTGCTCAAGCCCGGGGCCGAACGCAAAAACAAATTTTTCTCATGGTTTAACCACAGCTTCGACCGCTTTACCCGCCGCTACACGCGCGGCGTCGCTTTCTTTTTAAAGCGCGGCGTGTTGGGGCTCCTGCTGTTTGTGGGCATGGGTGCGCTGACGGGTTTGCTGTACACAAAAGTGCCAGGCGGTCTGGTGCCGGATGAAGACCAAGGCTACTTTATTGGCGCGGTGATTTTGCCCGAAGGCTCGTCGCTGGAGCGCACCAACGCCGTGGTGAAAAAGGTCGAAGCGGCGATGTCGCCCAATAAAAACATTGAAGCCGTTTTCAGCCTGGTCGGGCTTAACTTTCTGGGCGGTGGCGGTTTGAAGTCGTCAGCGGCAACGATGTTCTTCCCTCTCAAGCCCTGGGGCGAACGCGACCAGACCGCTAAACAATTGGTCGGCGAGACGTATATGAAAACTGGCGACATCAAAGAGGGCTTGCCTCTGGCCTTTGCCCCGCCTGCTATTCAGGGCTTGGGTCAAACTGGTGGTTTTGAGTTTTATCTGCAAAACAAGGGCGACGGCGGCGTGCGCAGACTCGCGCAGTTTTTACCTACGCTGCTGGCGGAGGCCAACAAGCAGCCCGAGTTACAGGGCGTTAAAAGTCTGTGGCAAGCCAATTCGCCCCAAATTCAGGTGAATGTGGATACTGAAAAAGCCAGAGCCTTGGGCGTTGCTGTGGGCGATGTTTACAACACCCTGGCCGCCACGCTGGGCAGTTATTACGTCAATGACTTCAATAAAAGTGGGCGGATTTACCAAGTGCTGATGCAGGCCGAAGGCGAATTTAGAGCCAAGCCTGACGACATTGGCGCGCTGTATGTACGCAGCAAAACCGGCCAGATGGTGCAAATACGCTCGTTGTCTGAGATCAAGTTCTCCAGCGGGCCCGACTCGGTGCAGCATTTCAATGCGTTGCCCTCGATTCAGATTCTGGGTGATCCCAAGCCAGGCTATAGCTCGGGCCAGGCGATAGCCGCGATGGAACGGGCCGCAGCAGCGGTACTGCCGGCTGACATGTCCTACGACTGGGGAGGCTCGGCCTTTCAGCAAAAGCGCAGCAGTGGAGCAGCGGGCCTAGCGCTGGCCGCAGGCTTTTTGATGATCTTTTTGATTCTGGCGGCCCAGTACGAGAAGTGGACGCTGCCGCTGTCTGTCCTGCTGGCTTTGCCCTTTGGTATTTTTGGCGCGCTATTGGCGGTGTATTTGCGTAACTTCACCAATGATGTGTATTTTCAAATCGGCCTGGTCACGTTGCTGGGCTTATCGGCCAAAAACGCGATTTTGATTGTGGAGTTCGCCATGGTCAAAGTGCATGAGGGCATGACCCCCGTGGCCGCCGCGCTTGAATCGGCGCGCCTGCGCTTCAGGCCGATTTTGATGACTTCGCTGGCTTTCATTCTGGGTGTGGTGCCACTGGCGTTTTCAAGCGGGGCAGGGGCCGCAGCGCGGCAGTCCATCGGCACCGGCGTGCTGGGCGGCATGCTGGCCGCGACTTTTTTGGCGATATTTTTGGTACCGCTGTTCTTCAAGCTGGTCAACGACTGGCACTTTCGCAGCACACCCGAGGACTACGATGGCTTGAAGCGCAATGTGCAAGGGCATGACTACGGCAACGGAAACGGCAACGTCGCCAATGTTGGGGTACATGATGCTAAATAAATCAAGCTTCACTCCTGTTTTTATAGCTGCTTGCGCCCTGTTTTTGGGTGGTTGTAGCTCTATGGCCCCCGACTACAACCGGCCGGCAGCACCGGTGGCTGACCAGTTTCCAGCTCTGTCCGCAGCTGCGGTTTCGGCATCGGCGACGCCTGCCTCTGAGATCGACTGGCAAAGTTTTTTCACTGACCCCAAGCTCAAGCAGTTGATTGAAATTGCCCTTCAAAACAACCGCGACTTGCGCATTGCGGTGCTGAACATCGAGCAGGCTCGGGCTCAGTATCAGATCCGCCGCGCCGATCAGTTCCCAACGGTCAATGCGGCATTGACAGGCTCACGCCAGCCAAACCCAAACCCGGCGAACGGTGCAGGCCGCATCACCAGCGTGTACAGCGCTGGCTTGGCAGTCACAGCCTACGAGTTTGACTTTTTTGGCCGGGTGGCCAGTTTGAAGGACGCAGCGCTGGCGCAATATCTAGCGACTGAAGAAGGCCGCAAAACTGCCCAGATCAGCCTGATTGCCAGCGTGGCCAATACCTATCTGGCGTTGCTCGCAGACGATGAGCTGTTACTCATAACGCAGCAAACCCTTGGTACGCGGCAAGCGTCATACAAACTGGCCAAACTGCGTTTTGACAGCGGCGTAACGTCCGAGCTGGACTTGCGTGCGGCAGAGTCACTGCTAGAGGCGGCCAACACGGCGTTGGCTCAGCAAACGCGGCAACGCGCCTTGAGCGAGAACGCATTGACTTTGCTGGTCGGGCAAAGCCTAGGGGTCAATGCGTCTGGCAAAGACACGTCGCTGGCCTTAACCAAACTGCAAGACGTTCCTGCTGGCCTCCCCTCTGATTTGCTGGTGCGCAGGCCTGATATTCGCCAAGCAGAGCAACTCTTGCTGGCTGCGAACGCCAATATTGGTGCAGCGCGGGCGGCGTTTTTCCCGCGTATTTCGCTCACGGCCAGCGCTGGTTCTGCCAGCTCACGTCTGGCGGGCCTGTTTCAAGCGGGTACTTGGGGCTGGACACTCGCCCCCCAGTTGTTGTTGCCGATTTTTGATGCGGGCCGCAATTCGGCTGGTCTGGCGTCTAGCAAGGCTGGGCAAGGTATTGCGTTAGCAGGCTATGAAAAAGCGATTCAAGTCGCCTTTAAAGAGGTGGCCGACGCCCTGGCAGGCCGTGCGACCTATGCCGAACAGCTGCGCGCCGCACAAGCCCAGGCCAACGCCGAGGCGGTGCGCTACAGGCTGGCGGATCTGCGCTACCAAAACGGCGTGGCCAGCCAGCTGGACCAACTTGATGCGCAACGCTCGCTGTTTGCTGCGCGCCAAGCGGTGGTGCAAACGCGTCTGGCGCAGCTGCAAAGCCAAGTGACGCTGTACAAGGTGCTGGGAGGCGGTTGGAAAGAGGACTCCTCGGCTGCCCAGAAGCCTTAACGTTCTACAAGCGCTATATATTTAGTAGCTGCTTGCGCCCGTATTTATTGGTCTAGAGGCCTAAAAGGCACCTGAAAATAGCCCTAAAAGCATATTTTCAGGCACCTGATCAGCTACCGGCCACCTTCATCCGGTTCACGAGGATCGACCCGACCGTTTTAGCGCCGTAGGTGTAAGTGTCAGCGCCCACCGCGCTGATGCCCATCAGCATGTCTTTGAGGTTGCCAGCAATGGTGATCTCTTCGACCGGAAAAGCAATTTGCCCTTTCTCCACCCAAAAGCCCGATGCGCCGCGCGAATAGTCTCCCGTCACGTAGTTGACGCCTTGGCCCATCAGTTCTGTGACGAACAGGCCCGTGCCTAGCTTTTTCAGCATCGCGTCTAAGTCATCGCCAGGCTTGGTTTGGCGGCTGCTCAGCACCAGGTTGTGCGAGCCGCCAGCGTTGCCAGTGGTGCGCATGCCTAGCTTGCGAGCCGAGTAGGTGCTCAAGAAGTAACCTTGCACAATGCCTGCGTCCACCAAGGTGCGGGCTTTGGTTTTGACGCCTTCTTCATCAAACGGTGCGCTGCCTTTGCCTTTGCGCACAAAGGGGTCTTCGGTGATGTCGATGAATTTGGGAAAAGCAGCTTTGCCAAGGCTGTTGAGCAAAAACGTGCTTTTGCGGTACAGCGCACCGCCGCTGATGGCCTGGGTAAAGCTGCCCAAAAGGCCAGCAGCCAAGGGTGATTCAAACAGCACCGGGCATTCGCAGGTTTTGATTTTGCGGCTTTTCAGTCGGGCAAGTGCGCGCTCGGCGGCGTAACGGCCCACGGCTTCAGGGCTGGCTAGCTCGCTGGCATCGCGCATCGACGTGTACCAGGCGTCGCGTTGCATGTCGCCGTTTTTACCGGGCGATGACGCGATAGGTGACGCCGACATGCTGTGGCGCGAGCTGGCGTAACCCCCTCTAAAACCTTGGGTGTGCGCGCTGAAAAAATGCGACTGCTGGGCCGACACGCCCGCGCCCTCGCTGTTGGTAATACGCTTGCTCACGCCCAGTGCTGCCGCTTCGCATTGCAGCGCCAAAATGGCGGCGTCTTCACTGGTGATGTCCCACGGGTAGAACAAGTCCAAGTCTTTGTGGGTGCGTGCAATGTCGCGCGCAGCCGGCAGGCCGCTGGATTTGTCTTCCGCCGTAAAGCGGGCAATATCGAAAGCCGCTTTGACTGTTTGCTGAATGGCGGCTTTTGAAAAGTCACTGGTGGCTGCGTTGCCGCGCTTTTGCCCCACGTAAACCGTGATGCCGAGTGATTTGTCGCGGTTGCGTTCAACATTTTCTAACTCGCCTTTGCGTACGCTGACGGACAGGCCGCAGCCTTCAGATGCCTCAGCGGCGGCATCTGTTGCACCCAGCTTTTTGGCATGGGCCAGTGCGGTGTCAACCAGATCTTCAAAAAATGGCCGGCTGTAGCTGAAGCCTTTCTGGGGTTCTTGGGATACTTTTGAGTAGGGTTTGGAGGCTTTTGAGGTCATATGGGTAGCTATGATACGGGTTGCTATGAATACAAAGAACACCAAGGGCACTCCCAAGGCCATCAAGGGCTATTGGTCGAACGGCCGATTCGTCAAACCTGAAGAAATTGCGCTCGAGGAAGTCGGCCCGCCCAGCAAGACCATGCTCAAAGCCGAAGCCGATGAAAAGCAGGCTTTGGGCGAGGCATTGCTGACGCTGCGCGCTGACCTGATGGCCCGGCTGGACTTGCCCACCAAGCTGCTGGACGCCATCAAAGACGCCAAAAAAATCACCAACTTTGAGGGCAAGCGCCGCCAGATGCAGTTCATCGGCAAACTCATGCGCCCCCTCGACGCCGACCCGATTCGTGAAGCCATCAATGAGCAACTCAATGGTTCGGCCCAGCTGACATTGCAACTGCACCTGGCCGAGCAGTGGCGCGACAAGCTGGTGGCAGACGATGATTCGTTAGGAGCCTGGCTCACCGAGTACCCCGCGACTGATGCGCAGCAGTTGCGGGCATTGATTCGCCAGGCGCGCAAAGACTACAAGCCCGAAAAGCCGGGCGAAGCACCGCGCCACGGCAAGTCCTACCGCGAGATTTTTCAGCTGGTCAAGGCCCAAATGCAGGCTGATAGCGAGCCAGAGGCATGAGCTTTGATGCCGTAAAAATTGGCCTGGTTTCGGTCAGCGACCGTGCGTCGGCTGGCGTGTATGTTGACAAAGGCCTGCCCGCACTGAAAGACTGGCTGGCCAAGGCGCTGCTGAACCCCCTCACTTTCGATGAACGCCTGATACCGGACGAGCAGGCGGGAATCAGCGCTGCACTCATTGATTTGGTGAACGGCGGCTGTCATTTGGTGCTCACAACGGGCGGCACAGGCCCAGCGCTGCGGGACGTAACGCCTGAAGCCACACTGGCTGTGTCGCACAAGGTCATGCCCGGCTTTGGCGAGCAGATGCGGCAAATCAGTTTGAAGTTTGTACCCACCGCGATTTTGTCGCGCCAATGCGCCGTGGTGCGGGGCGAATGCCTCATCATCAACCTGCCAGGTCAGCCCAAAGCCATTGCTGAAACCCTGGAAGGTTTAAAGGGCGAAGCAGGCGAACAAATCGTGCCTGGTATTTTTGCCGCAGTGCCGTATTGTGTGGACTTGATTGGCGGGCCTTACATTGAGACCCGGCCTGAGATTTGTAAAGTCTTTAGGCCCAAATCGGCTTTGCGCGCGCCAAGTGTGCAGGCTTAGGCTTCAAGATTAAGATCTATCTGGAGCGGGTGATGGGAATCGAACCCACGCTATTTGCTTGGGAAGCAAAAGTTCTGCCATTGAACTACACCCGCTGATCTGTCGATTATAGAAGTTGAGAACCGTCATGGCCGAAGGTAAGCCCAGCCTTCACTTTGTTTGGTCATGATCTCGGTGACACCTGCCGGCACGTAGGCCAAAGCGGGCAGCATGTCGTCCCGCACCAGCTTTTGGCCGCGCATGGTGTTCTCGCAAGCAATCACCTTAACGTTCGCTTTCATAGCGTCGGCGATGCGTGATGCCGTGGGCGATTCTAATTTCAGCATGCCAATGCCCGGGCCATAAGCAACGATTTCAATGTCGACGTTGACCGCGCCCACATCGTCTTGCAGGTTTTTGGCATTGTTCAGTGCTAGGTTCCACTTGGCGGGGTCGTTGTCGCTGACCTGAATCACGATTTTATGCCGTTTTTGACTGCCTTTTTGGCCTGTAACGCTCTGATTCTGAGCGTGAGCAGCTATAAAAAAAGGAGCGATTATGGCCAAGGAGCTTGCCGCTCCAGCCTGAATAAAAAGTCTGCGTTTCATCATGGAATTTCTCCAAAAAGGACGATTGGTTCAAATACCGATATTGTTAAGCGAAACCCGGTGTTCCTGCCCAAGTCAATCAAGCCGCGGGCTCCATCAGCCAGACCCTGGCAAATTCCTCTTGGTCGGGCTTGAAATACTCGATCTGAAAAGAGGCCACTGCGGTCATTAGAAATATCAGAGCCTGGTCACGCCAGCGCAAGTCGCCCACCAGTGCCAACCGTTTGACGTTGGGCTGAATCACTGCATCTTCCTCAATATCTTCCCAACTGGCGAGGGCATGTAAACCTTTGAATTTTTCATCGATCAGAAACAAGCAATAGACCGGGCCATTTGCCATGATGTGGTGATATACCTGACGCTTGGCGGCGTCTACCTCTTCTCGCTTGAGCTCGCCACTGCTGCGCATGACCACCAAGTTGCCTGCCTCAAAAGAAACGCTAACCGCCATAAGAAACTCCCACTGAGCCGCTCGACAACTCTGATTTATTTTTGAATGTCACCCAAACACAAGTACTTCATCTCAATATATTCTTCCATGCCGTGGCTGGAGCCTTCTCGGCCCAGGCCCGACTGCTTGACGCCACCAAACGGCACATGCTCGGTGGCAATCACGCCGGCGTTGATGCCGACCATGCCGTACTCCAGCGCTTCCGCCACGCGGAAAATCCGGCCTACGTCTCGACTGTAAAAGTAGCTGGCCAGGCCAAACTCGGTGTTGTTGGCGGCGTCAATGGCTTCTTGCTCGGTTTTAAAGCGGAAAACAGGCGCAAACGGGCCAAAGGTTTCTTCTTTGGCGCACAGCATGTCGGCTGTGGCATTGCCAATGACGGTAGGCTCAAAAAACTGACCATCGAGCTTTTTGCCACCGGCCAGCAGCTTGCCGCCTTTGACCAGCGCATCGGCAACGTGCCGCGCTACTTTGTCGACAGCGGAAGGCTCAATCAAAGGGCCGGTCGTGACGCCATCGGTAAAACCGTTGCCCACTTTCAGGTGCTTGACTTTGGCAGCGAATTTTTCGGTAAAGGCGTCATACACGCCGTCCTGCACATAAATACGGTTGGCGCAAACGCAGGTTTGGCCGGCGTTGCGGTATTTGCTGGCCATGGCACCGTCAACGGCTGAATCGATATCTGCGTCATCGAACACGATAAACGGTGCGTTGCCCCCCAGCTCCAAAGACAGCTTTTTCACGGACGGTGCACTTTGAGCCATCAAAATACGGCCCACTTCAGTTGAGCCTGTAAAGCTGAGGTGACGCACGACCGGGCTGTCACAAATGACATGGCCGATGGCAATCGAGTTCTCACTGTCAGCGGTCAAAACGTTCAACACACCTGCAGGGATGCCCGCGCGAATGGCGAGTTCAGCAGCTGCCAGCGCCGTCAGCGGCGTCAGTTCTGCGGGTTTGATGACGACTGGGCAACCCGCGGCCAGTGCGGGTGCCACCTTGCGGGTAATCATGGCCAAGGGGAAGTTCCATGGCGTAATCGCCGCGCACACCCCAATGGATTCCTTGATCACCATCAGGCGGCGGTTGTTGTCAAACTGGGGCAAGGTCTCGCCGTTGACGCGCTTGGCTTCTTCAGCAAACCATTCGACAAAGCTGGCGCCGTAAACAATCTCACCTTTGGCCTCGGCAAACGGCTTGCCTTGCTCAGCCGTCAATATGCGGCCTAGGTCATCGGCATTGGCGATTAAAAGCTGAAACCACTTCATCAAAATCGCATGGCGTTCCTTGCCGGTTTTTTTGCGCCAGGCGGGCCAAGCGGCGTTAGCGGCCGCGATAGCCGCTTCGGCATCTTGTGGGCCCAAGTTGGCCACGTCGGCCAGTTTGCTGCCGTTTGACGGGTCATGCACATCAAACCTGGCGCTGCCGGCCACCCATTGGCCGTTGATGAGCCCATCGGTTTTGAGGAGGCTGGGGTCGTTGAGCAAAGATAGCGGGGCGGTCTTCATATCCATGATGTTGTCTTTCTGATGTGGGAGTGCGCGGGCCAGTCTGGCGCTTTTTGCAGCAATCAAGCATAGCGCTTAAGCGTTTTTTACGCTGTCGCCGGATGGAATCGCCAAACTTATAATTGCAGGTTTACGTCGTCACGCATTCACCGCAGCCCCGAATCCTTCAACCTGTGAAAGGGCTTGAAGGGCTGCAGGACCCCAAACTGGCACATCATGAGCAATCCCATCGCACCCACTCCCGTTATCTCTGTCGCTGATATTCGTAAATCGTTCCTCGACTTTTACGCCGCCAGAGGCCATGCCGTGGTGCCGTCGTCGTCGTTGGTACCCGGCAACGACCCAACGCTCATGTTCACCAACTCCGGCATGGTGCAGTTCAAAGACGTGTTTTTGGGGACTGACAAACGCAGCTACGTGCGCGCTGCCAGCGTGCAGGCCTGCTTGAGGGCGGGTGGCAAACACAATGACCTGGAAAACGTGGGCTACACCGCGCGCCACCACACCTTTTTTGAGATGCTGGGCAACTGGAGCTTTGGCGACTACTTCAAGCGGGACTCGCTGCTGTGGGGCTGGGAACTGCTGACCAAGGTGTACAAATTGCCACCTGAAAAGCTACTCGCGACGGTCTACATCGACGATCAAGAAGCCTACGACATTTGGCACAACGAGATCGGCTTGCCGGCCGATCGCATCGTGCGGATTGGTGACAACAAGGGTAAAAAATACGCGTCCGACAACTTCTGGATGATGGCCGACACCGGCCCCTGCGGGCCGTGCAGCGAAATTTTTTATGACCACGGCGAGCATATCCCCGGCGGGCCACCTGGCAGCCCGGGTGAAGACGGTGACCGCTTCATCGAAATCTGGAACCACGTTTTTATGCAGTTCGACATGCAGGCCGATGGCTCGCTGGTCAAGCTGCCCGCACCGTGTGTGGACACCGGCATGGGGCTTGAGCGGCTGGCGGCCATCTTGCAGCACGTCCACAGCAATTACGAGATTGATATTTTTGACGCGCTCATCAAAGCGGCAGCACGTGAGACTGGCGAAAAGGACCTGAACAACAAGAGCCTGCGCGTGATTGCCGACCACATCCGCGCCACCGCATTTTTAGTCAGCGACGGCGTGAACCCGTCGAACGAAGGTCGCGGCTACGTTCAGCGCCGCATTATTCGCCGCGCGATTCGCCATGGCTACAAGCTGGGCAAAAAGACACCGTTTTTCCATAAGCTGGTGCCTGACTTGGTCGCGTTGATGGGCGATGCCTATCCACGCCTGAAGGCTGACGGTGCCAAGGTGATGGATGTGCTGCGGGTTGAAGAAGAGCGGTTTTTTGAGACGCTTGAGATTGGCATGACAATTTTGGACGCGGCGCTGGCAAACACGAAAGTCTTGCCGGGCGAAGTCGCCTTCAAGCTGCATGACACCTATGGCTTTCCACTTGATTTGTCGGCCGACGTGTGTCGTGAGCGCGGCTTGTCTGTGGACGAGGCGGGTTTTCACGCAGCGATGGACAAACAAAAGTCCGCAGGGCGTGCCGCAGGCAAATTCAAGATGGACAAAGCGCTTGACTATTCAGGCGCTGGCCATCCGTTTACCGGCTACACGCAACTTGAAGAGCCCGCCAACGTGGTGGCGCTGTATCTAGATGGGGCAGCGGTTCAGTCTTTAAACGCTGGGCAAAACGGCATTGTGGTGTTGAACACCACGCCGTTTTATGCCGAGAGTGGCGGACAGGTGGGGGATCAGGGTTCGATTTCATCCGGCAACGCTGTGTTTGCAGTCGAAGACACGCAGAAAATCAAGGCCGATGTGTTTGGTCACCATGGCAGCGTGGCCAGCGGTACGTTAAAAGTCGGCGATGCCGTCTCAGCCCATGTCAACAGCGATGTTCGCGCAGCCACCATCCGCAACCACAGCGCCACCCACCTGATGCACAAAGCCCTGCGCGAAGTGCTGGGCACGCATGTGCAGCAAAAAGGCAGCTTGGTAGATGCAGACAAAACCCGATTTGACTTTACCCACAACGCGCCAGTGACAGACGCCCAAATCCGCGAGATTGAAGCGAAAGTGAACGCCGAGATTTTGGCCAATGCGGCTACTGATGCCAGCGAAATGGACATGGAAGCTGCCCAGAAAACTGGCGCCATGATGCTGTTTGGTGAAAAGTATGGTGACAAGGTGCGGGTGTTGAGCATAGGTTCGAGCAAGGAACTCTGCGGTGGAACGCATGTGGTGCGCACCGGGGATATCGGTTTTTTCACCATCACTGCCGAGGGTGGCGTTGCGTCTGGCGTGCGGCGTATCGAGGCTGTCACGGGTCTGGTCGCGCTGAACTATGTGCAGGCGATGGAAACCACACTGGGTGGCGTGGCTGGGACACTGAAGGTGACGCCACATGAGGTGCCGGCGCGGATCAGTGGCCTGATCGAGCAGATGCGCGATCTGGAAAAGGAGCTGACGGCCCTCAAAGGCAAACTCGCCTCGTCGCAGGGTGATGAGCTGATGCTGCAGGCGGTGGATGTCAAAGGCATCAAGGTGCTGGCCGCCAAGCTGGAGGGCGCCGATGCCAAAGCACTGCGCGACACCATGGACAAGCTCAAAGACAAGCTTAAAACCGCTGTCATCGTGCTGGCCGCTGCGGACGGCGACAAAGTGCAAATTGCAGCGGGTGTCACGGCAGACACCTTGGGCAAAGTCAAAGCTGGCGAGTTGGTGAACTTTGTCGCTCAACAAGTAGGCGGCAAAGGCGGCGGCAAGGCCGACATGGCGATGGCGGGCGGCACAGACGCGTCAAAACTGCCTGACGCGTTGAAGTCAGTACATGGTTGGGTGACTGAACGGATTTGAGTTTGCTATGAATTCAGTAGCTGCTTGCGCCCGTATTTATTGGGCTTAAGCCATAAAAGGCACCTTAAAATGCATCAAAACCTGCTGAAATTGACGTTTTTCAGCTTGGTTTTGGCTATTTGCATGCCGGGGGCTGCTCAAACCGTGAATTTCAACAGCCTTGACGGCACGGTGCTCAAGGCGCTGGTTTTTCATCCGGCCACGCTAAACAACAGCCAAGTCAGCCGGGGCACCGTGGTGGCGTTGCACGGTTGCGGTGGGCTGTATGCCACTGTGGGCTCCCGCAAAGGCCAGCTCAATGCTCGCCACCAAGCCATGGCTGACCTGCTGGTGGCTGAAGGTTACAGCGTGGTTTTCCCCGATAGTTTTACGCCGCGCGGCGAAACAGATTTGTGTACCCAAAAAATCGGTAGCCGCAAAATCGACCAAACCGAACGCCGGGCTGACGTATTGGGTACGCTGGCTTGGGTAGCAGCGCAGCCGTGGGCGCAACCGGGGCGCATTGCCTTGCTGGGCTGGTCGCACGGTGGCAGTGCCGTGCTGTCAGGTACTGACGCCACCCGCGCTGATGTGCGCAGTCAAGCTGTCCAACCCGCCATCGCCGTGGCTTTTTACCCAGGTTGCGCCGCTGCCGTCAAGTCAGGCTACAAACCCAGCGCACCGCTGGTGTTGATGCTGGGTGAAAAAGACGACTGGACACCGCCTGGGCCGTGTGTTGCATTGGGTCAGGCGGTGGGGGCAGAGGTCAATTTGTTTGCCGACAGTTATCACGACTTTGATAACCCGGTGGGGGAGGTGCGGCTGCGCAAAGATGTGCCGAATGGGGTGAATCCGGGGCAGGGGGTGCATGTGGGGGCTAATCCGGTGGCTCGGGAGCAGGCTTATGGTCGGTTGAAGGTGGTTTTGGCTAAGGCTTTGAAGTCTTGACGTTTTTGGCTCTGTGGCTTTCACGTAGCTGCCGGGACTCGCCCCGGCGGGCGACTTACTTTTCTTTGCTTCGCCAAAGAAAAGTAACCAAAAGAAAGGCGACCCGCAGTCTGGGCCGCTGCGCGGTTCCTTGAAAAAGCTGAAAGAGCCGGAAAATCTAGAAACTAGCCAGCTTCGCTGTCGTCGGACATCTAGATTTTTTAATCCGTCTCTTCCAACTTTTTCAAGCCCAGCCAGGACGGGTTGGGGATAAAAAGGAAGTCCGAATCCGAATCCACTCCCCCACCCCGTCCTGGCTGAGCCGAGCAGCGCAGATGGAGGCGGTATGCCGGGCCAAACTTGTTTGAGCGTAGCGAGTTGTTTGGACCGCCGCCGGAATCGAGCAGCGCAGGTTGCCCGAAGCGCAGCGTAGGGACTCAGACTGCGGGTCGCCTTTTCTTTGCTTACTTTCTTTTGGCGAAGCAAAAGAAAGTGAGTTGCAGCCGGGCAACCCCGGCAAACCCAGTGAAAGATAAACGCTATAAATTCAGAAGCTGCTCACACCCGTATTCATTGGTCTAAAGGTCAAAAAGATACCTGAAAACAACCGAAACCAGCTGTTTTTAGGGATCCTAAGACCTTACATCACAGCCGCAATACTCTTGCAAACATGCCCAATATTCGTGCTGTTCAAAGCCGCCACACACATCCGCCCAGCATCCGTCCCATAAACCCCAAACTCGCTACGCAAACGCTGCATTTGGTCTTTTGACAGGCCGGAATAGCTGAACATGCCGATCTGATCGGTGATAAAGCTCATGTCCTGCTTCACGCCCGCAGCCTTCAGGCCATTGACCAGCGTTTGCCGCATGGCCTTGATGCGGACGCGCATTTCGCCAAGCTCGCCCTCCCACTGGGCGCGCAGCTCGGGCGTGTTCAGCACGGTGGCAACCACTGTGGCGCCGTGGATTTGCGGGTTGCTGTAGTTGGTGCGAATCACCAGTTTGATCTGGCTCAGCACACGGTCAGCTTCTTCTTTTGTGCTGCAGACGACTGACAGCGCACCGACCCGCTCGCCGTACAGGCTGAAGCTCTTGCTGAACGAGGTAGACACAAAGAAGTTCAGGCCAGCGGCGACAAATTTGGCGACCGCCGCGCCGTCTTCTTTGATGCCGTAGCCAAAGCCCTGATAAGCCATGTCTAAAAACGGTGTGATGTCGCGCGCCTTGACAACTGCAATCACTTGATCCCACTGCGCGGGGGTGATGTCGTAGCCTGTCGGGTTGTGGCAGCAGGCGTGCAGCACGGCAATGGTGCCAGGTGCGGCTGCGTTCAGGGCCGCCAGCATGCCGTCAAAATCAACGCCGCGCTTGGCTGCGTCGTAATACGGGTGACTGATAACTTCAAAACCCGCCTGGGTGAACAGGGCGCGGTGGTTCTCCCAGCTGGGGTCGGAAATCATGACTTTCGCGTTGGGGCTGAGCTTTTTCAGAAAGTCAGCGCCAATTTTCAAGCCGCCGGTGCCGCCTATGCCTTGGGCGGTGGCAACACGGCCACTTTTGACGGGCTCGCTGTCAGCACCAAAAACCAGTGCTTTGACGGCAGAGTCATAGGCAGCAATACCGTCAATGGGCAGGTAGCCGCGTGGCTTGGGGCTTGCCATCATCAGTTTTTCAGCCGCTTGAACGCATTGCAGCAGGGGGAGCTTGCCGTTGTCGTCGTAGTAAACGCCCACGCCGAGGTTGACTTTGTTGGGGTTGCTGTCAGCTGCAAACGCTTCGTTGATGCCCAAAATGGGGTCGCGTGGGGCCATTTCGACCGTGGTGAACAAAGACATGGGACTCCTGAAAGTTGAAAAAGACGTAAGCTAAAGGATGATCTTTATAACTCGCTGCGAATGGGTGTAGTGCAGGTTGGGATGAGCTGCTAGGCGGATTTCGCAGTCCAATAGCTAGACTATTGGCAAGAAATCCAACGACGCAGATCGCCCAAGCCTGCGCTACCACCTATCGCATGGAGTTATAAAAAGCATCCTTAAAGGTTGCACTTAATTTTAACGGCCTCAGATGCTGGTTTAAACGAGGTTCCCATGCCAGAAGTACTTGAACTCATAACCCCATCGCATACGCTGCCCGGCGATGCCGCGCCCGAAGGCACATTCGCCAGCTTTCCCAACTCGCCTTTCGAGCTGTTTCAGCCCTATCTGCCCGCTGGCGACCAACCGCAGGCGATTGAAAAGTTGGTCGAAGGGGTGAGCGATGGCGAGGTGTTTCAAACCTTGTTGGGCGTGACGGGCTCGGGCAAAACCTACACCATGGCCAACGTGATCGCGCGCCTGGGGCGGCCCGCGATTGTTTTTGCGCCCAACAAAACACTGGCAGCGCAGTTGTACAGCGAGTTTCGCGAGTTTTTTCCGAAAAACGCTGTCGAATACTTCGTCAGCTACTACGACTATTACCAGCCTGAGGCCTATGTGCCGCAGCGCGATTTGTTCATTGAAAAAGACTCGGCCATTAACGAGCATATCGAGCAGATGCGCCTGTCAGCCACCAAAAGCGTGCTGGAGCGACGCGACACCATCATCGTGGCGACTGTCAGCGCCATTTACGGCATTGGCGCACCGGAGGACTACACCCAGATGCGTTTTATTGCGCGCGTCAGTGACCAGATGGGTCAGCGCGACGTGATTGCGCGGCTGATACGTATGCAGTACCAGCGCAACGACGTTGATTTTTCGCGCGGGACTTTTCGCGTGCGGGGTGATGTGATTGACGTGTTCCCGGCAGAGCATTCAGAGCTGGCTTTGCGGATTGAATTGTTTGACGACGAAATTGAATCGCTGCAACTCTTTGACCCGCTGACGGGCCGCATCCGCCAAAAAGTACCGCGCTTTGTGGTGTACCCCAAAAGCCATTACGTGACCCCGCGCGACAAGGTGATGATGTCGATTGAAACCATCAAGCTGGAGCTGGCCGAACGCATTGATTACTTCGTCAAGCAGGGCAAGCTGGTCGAAGCCCAGCGTATTGAGCAGCGCACCCGGTTTGACTTGGAAATGCTGAGCGAAATCGGCCACTGCAAAGGCATTGAAAACTACACCCGCCACCTGAGCGGCGCGCCACCCGGTTCAGCGCCTTCAACCCTGTGCGACTACATGCCCAAGGACGCAGTGATGTTCTTGGACGAAAGTCACGTCATGATGGGCCAGCTTAGCGCCATGTACAACGGCGACCGTTCGCGTAAAACCACGCTGGTTGAGTACGGCTTCAGGTTGCCCAGTGCGCTGGACAACCGGCCGTTAAAGCTCGAAGAGTTTGAAACCAAAATGCACCAGGCGATTTTTGTGTCGGCCACGCCTGCGGCCTATGAGACAGAGCACGCTGGCCAGGTGGTTGAGCAAGTCGTGCGCCCGACCGGACTGGTTGACCCGCAAGTGGAAGTACGACCAGCGGTGAATCAGGTGGACGACGTGTTAGGTGAAATCCGCATTCGAGTTGACAAGAACGAGCGGGTGCTGATCACCACATTGACCAAACGCATGGCCGAGCAATTGACCGACTATTTGAGTGAAAACGGTGTCAAGGTGCGTTACCTGCATAGCGACGTCGACACCGTAGAGCGGGTCGAGATTTTGCGTGACCTGCGCTTGGGTGCATTTGACGTGCTGGTCGGCATCAATTTGTTGCGCGAGGGCTTGGACATCCCCGAGGTGTCGCTGGTCGCGATTCTGGATGCTGACAAGGAAGGGTTTTTGCGCTCAGAACGCAGCCTGATCCAAACCATTGGCCGCGCCGCCCGTAACTTAAATGGCCGCGCTATCTTGTATGCCGACCGTATCACGGATTCGATGCAGAAAGCCATGGGTGAGACCGAGCGCAGGCGCAACAAGCAGATCGCCTTTAACCTTGAGCATGGCATCACGCCTAAGAGTATCGTCAAGCGCATCAAAGACCTGATTGACGGCGTGTACAGCGAAAAGTCTGGTAAAGAAGCAGACAAGCTGCTGATGCAAAAAGCGCTGGTCGAGGACATGAGTGACAAGGACGTTGCGCGCGAGATCAAGCGGCTTGAAAAACAAATGGTCGATCACGCCAAAAACCTCGAGTTTGAAAAAGCTGCCCAAGTACGTGACCAGCTGCATAGGCTCAAAGAGCAGGCCTTTGGGGCGCCGGGCGCAGACAACATCTTGCCAATAAGAGCATAATTACCAATCGGTATTTATTTTTACCGATTGGTAAGCTTTCAGCAAAAACTTTGGATCTCTGCTATACTTGACCAATCTAGTCAGGAACATACGAATAACAAAGTAAATACCCGAGCGCAGATGTGCTGTACCGGGTGGCTGGAGGAGAAACCTCTTTTGAAACATCATTTTCAAAAGTGACAACGACAGTCAAGCCAACTAAAAGGAGCTTGTTATGCGCCTCACGACCAAAGGCCGCTTTGCGGTCACAGCAATGATTGACTTGGGCCTGCGCCAAAACAGCGGTCCCGTCACACTCGCAGCCATCAGCCAGCGTCAGCAGATTTCTCTGTCGTATCTGGAGCAACTTTTTGGCAAACTTCGCCGGCACGAACTGGTCGAGTCCACCCGCGGCCCCGGCGGCGGTTACACCTTGGGCCGTAAGGCAGCTGACATCACTGTTGCCGACATCATTGTGTCGGTTGACGAGCCGATTGATGCCACCCAGTGCGGCGGCAAAGAAAACTGCCTGGGTGAGGGTGCACGCTGCATGACGCACGACTTGTGGGCATCGCTGAACAGCCGGATGGTTGAGTTTCTGGATTCGGTCAGCCTTCAAAAGCTGGTGGATGAACAATTGGCTAAAGGCTTGGTGGTTGAAAACTCACCGATGGTCAAGCGAGCCATCTTTACCCAGCCGATGCCAAAGCCTACCCGCGTGAATGCACCCAATTCGGTGTTCGCCTTGGGCAATGCTTTCTCCAAGTCTTGAGCAGCACCATCGCATCCTTGTATCCGGCCATTTAGCCCGCTAATCGATATTTGAGTAAATAGCCCAATGGAAACCCCTCACTTCCCCATCTACATGGACTACAGCTCCACCAATCCGTGCGACCCGCGGGTGGTAGATGCCATGATTCCGTGGTTGCGCGAGCATTTTGGTAACCCCGCTTCACGCAGCCATGCGTGGGGCTGGGAAGCTGAAGCCGCTGTTGAAAAGGCACGCGAACAGATTGCCGACTTGATCGGCGCGGACCCGCGTGAGATCGTCTGGACCAGCGGAGCCACCGAGTCCAATAATCTCGCGCTCAAGGGCGCTGCGCACTTTTACAAGTCCAAGGGCAAGCACATCATCACGGTCAAAACCGAGCACAAAGCCGTGCTCGACACCTGCCGTGAATTGGAGCGCCAGGGTTTTGAGTGCACCTATCTCGACGTTCAGGCGGATGGCCTCGTCAATCTGGACGCACTCAAAGCAGCGATTCGACCAGATACGATTTTGGTCAGCGTGATGTTTGTGAACAACGAAATCGGTGTGGTGCAAGACATGGTGGCCATTGGTTCACTGTGCCGCGAAAAAGGCATCATCTTTCACGTGGATGCAGCGCAAGCCACGGGCCGGGTTGATATCGACATGGCGACATTGCCGATCGACTTGATGAGCCTGACGTCCCACAAAACCTATGGTCCCAAGGGCATTGGCGCGCTGTATGTGCGCCGCAAACCTCGCGTGCGCCTGGAGGCGCAAATGCACGGTGGTGGCCACGAGCGCGGCATGCGCTCAGGCACATTGCCAACGCATCAGTGTGTGGGTATGGGCGAGGCTTACCGCATCGCCAAGCTGGAAATGCATGAAGAAAACAAGCGTATTCGTGCGCTGCAGCAACGCATGCTCAATGGCCTGAAGGACGTTGAAGAAGTGTTTCTGAATGGCCACGCTGAAAAACGCGTGCCGCACAACCTGAACATGAGCTTTAACTATGTTGAGGGCGAATCGCTCATCATGGGTATCAAGGGTTTGGCGGTTTCCAGCGGTTCTGCCTGCACGTCAGCCAGCCTGGAGCCCAGCTATGTGTTGCGCGCCCTGGGCCGCAGTGACGAGCTGGCACACAGCAGCCTGCGCATGACCATCGGCCGCTGGACGACCGAAGAAGAAATTGACTACGCGGTTGGCACGATCAAAGAGAACGTTGCCAAACTGCGCGAACTTTCCCCCCTGTGGGAAATGTTCAAGGATGGCGTGGATTTG
>JBBRDA010000044.1:0-22644 GCA_038204335.1 Burkholderiales bacterium | reverse complement strand
TCCAGAACGGCGACCTGATCTGTGCTCGGGGCGATGCACCCGAGGAGTGGATGGCCTGCGCCAAAGGTGCGGTACGCGTGAGTTCGACCTCGCTGTCGGGCAAGCAGATCACACTGACCTATGTCGAGCCGGGCATCTGGTTCGGCGATGTATCCATCTTCGACGGCGACCGGCGCACCCACGACGCCTATGCCCATGGCGATTGCAGCATCCTGTGCATTGCACGCGGCGACCTGATGAAGATCCTGACACAACACGTGGAGTTGTACGAAGCGATGTTGCGGCTGCATGCGCGACGCATACGGCAACTGTATGGCTTGGTCGAAGACCTCAACACGCTGCCGCTGCGCGCGCGGCTGGCCAAGCAGTTGCTGCACCTGGTGCGCAGCTATGGCGTTGCCAACCTGGCCAATGCCAGCGAAATGCGCATCAGCCTTCATCTGGCGCAGGAGGAATTGGCCCAGTTGCTGGGCGCTTCGCGCCAGCGCGTGAACCAGGAGCTCAAGGCCATGGAGCGCGAAGAAACCATCCGCATCGAGCCAGGCGGCCGGGTCGTGCGCAGCCGGCAAGCCTTGCTGCGCATTTCAGATACGGATCTTGAAAAGCTGTGAAATTTTAAAAAATCCGACACTATAAAAACTATCAATGAGCAATTTTGACCATTTTGTCGGTACGCGCGAAGTCACCGCACAGCACGCTTTTGACATGGATGCCCTCACCAGCTACTTGGACCAGCACTTGCCCGGCTTCAAAGGCCCACTGACGGTTGAAATTTTCAAAGGCGGTCAGTCCAACCCGACCTACAAACTCGTCACACCCAGCCAGTCTTATGTGATGCGCGCCAAGCCTGGCCCTGTGGCCAAACTGCTGCCATCAGCGCATGCCGTGGAGCGCGAATTTAAAGTCATGACTGGCTTGCAAGGCACCGACGTACCGGTCGCCAAAATGTATTGCCTGTGTGAAGATGAATCGGTCATTGGCCGCATGTTTTACGTGATGGAATTCGTTGAGGGTCGCGTACTGTGGGACCAAGCCCTGCCCGGTATGACCAACGCCCAGCGCGGCGAGATTTATGACGAGATGAACCGTGTGATGGCAGCGCTGCACAAGGTCAAATTTGCTGAGCGTGGTTTGGCCGACTATGGAAAACCCGGCAACTACTTTGAACGCCAGATTGGCCGCTGGAGTAAGCAGTACACCGCGTCGATCACCCAGCCCATCCCCGAGATGGACAGCCTGATGGCCTGGCTACCCGCCAACATCCCTTTGACAGCACGTGACGAAGCCATGACGTCCATCGTGCATGGCGACTTCAGGCTCGACAACCTGATGTTTCACTCCACTGAGCCGCGCGTGCTGGCCGTGCTGGACTGGGAGCTGTCCACCCTCGGCCACCCGCTGGCCGACTTCAGCTACCACTGCATGGCCTGGCATATTCCACCGGGCGCGTTTCGCGGCATTGGCGGGCTGGACATTGCAGCGCTGGGTATTCCGAGCGAAGCCGACTACATCGCCAAATATTGTGAACGCACCGGCATCACCACACCCCAGCAATTGAAGGCTGACTGGAACTTTTACTTAGCCTACAACCTGTTCAGGCTGGCGGCGATTTTGCAAGGCATTGCCAAGCGGGTTGAGGCGGGCACAGCGTCTAGCGCGCAAGCCGTTAGCTCAGCCGCAGGCGCGCCGGTGCTGGCAAAAATGGCTTGGGCTTTTGCAGTTAAAAGCGGCGCTTCAATTTAGATTTTTAGAATTTTTCAGGAGACAAAGATGGATTTCAATTTCACCCCCAAAGTACAACAAATGCAGGCCCGCTTGCTGGCCTTCATGGACGAACACATTTACCCCAACGAGGCGCGCTTTTTTCGAGAAATCGCCGAAAACCGCGCCAAGGGCAACGCTTGGGTACCTACCGCCATCATTGAAGAACTCAAACCCAAAGCACGCGCCGCTGGCCTTTGGAATTTGTTTTTGCCACATTCCCCGCGCGCGCCTGAGGGCCTGAGCAACCTCGAATACGCACCGCTGTGCGAGATCATGGGGCGCGTGCCATTTGCGGCTGAAGTCTTCAACTGCTCGGCCCCCGACACCGGCAACATGGAAACCATCGCCCGTTATGGCTCCGAGGCCAACAAGGACCAGTGGCTAGACCCACTGCTGCGCGGCGAGATTCGCTCAGCGTTCTTGATGACCGAGCCCGAAGTGGCTTCGTCTGACGCCACCAACATCGCTTGCCGCATTGAGCGTGATGGCGACGAATACGTGCTCAACGGCCTGAAGTGGTGGTCGTCTGGCGCGGGCGACCCACGTTGCGCTGTGTATATCGTGATGGGTAAAACCAACCCAGACGCCGGCCGCCACGAACAACAGTCGATGATTTTGGTACCCGCCAACAGCCCCGGTATCACCGTGATTCGCCCGCTGACGGTGTTTGGCTACGACGACGCCCCCCACGGCCACATGGAAGTGCGCCTGACCAACGTTCGCGTACCGGTAGACAACATGCTGCTCGGCGAAGGCCGCGGGTTCGAGATCGCCCAAGGCCGCCTTGGCCCCGGACGCATTCACCACTGCATGCGCACCATCGGCTGCGCCGAGCGCGCACTTGAGCTGATGTGCAAACGCCTCAACTCTAGAGTCGCCTTCGGCAAACCGATCTCGCGCCAGTCCGTCTGGCAAGAGCGCATCGCCGAGTCTCGCTGCATGATTGAGCAAGCCCGACTGTTGACGCTCAAAGCCGCCTACATGATGGACACGGTAGGCAACAAAGTCGCCAAAGCCGAAATCGCCATGATCAAGGTCGTGGCCCCCAACATGGCCTGCCAGATCATCGACTGGGCTATTCAGGCCCACGGCGGTGGTGGCGTGTCAGACGACTTCCCGCTGGCCTACGCCTACGCCCACCAGCGCACCCTGCGCCTGGCCGACGGCCCGGACGAAGTGCACCGTGCGTCGATTGCCAAGCTCGAGCTGGCCAGGCACTTGCTGCTGCCCGGTGAGGTAGAAATGCCGGTAACACGAGGCAGTTGACTTCGCTATTAAATAAGTAGCTGCTTGCGCCCGTATCTATTGGTCTAGAGCCAGTTTTTATAGGTAAAAGCGGCTGTTTTTGATGCCGCAGACCAGCTTTGGCGCGTTCTTCAGGCCAGCAAACGGGTAAAAACGCTCTTTTTAGCCTGTTTTTACCTTAGTTTTACCTATGTTTTAGGCCTTTTGGCCAATGAATACGGGCGCAAGCAGCTATGAAAATAGTAGTGCCTGCAACTGACATCTGCAGCGCCGTGGCAATACCGTAGCAGCGCCCCGGTTGCGGCCTATGGCTTAATCTAAGCCTTTCCGTTCGCCACCCCAACCGCCCGCCTTGACACCCATCGCTCCCATGTTTGAACAAGCCTTTAAAAATATCGACGACGCCCTGTGGAAAGAAAGCGGTTGCACCACCGAGCTGGACTACACCGAGCAAACCTCCTGGCTGCTGTTTTTAAAGTACCTCGACAGCCTGGAGCACAACAAAGCCACCGAGGCCGCGCTGGAAGGCAAAAAATACAGCCATATTTTGGCCACGCCCTACCGCTGGGACACCTGGGCCGCGCCTAAAGACGCCAGCGGCCAGCTAGACCACAACAAAGCCCTGACGGGGGACGACCTGGTGCGTTTTGTCAATGACACGCTGTTCCCGCACCTGCACAGCTTCAAGCAAAAAGCCAGCGGCCCCAACACCATTGAATACAAAATTGGCGAGATTTTTGGTGAGATTAAAAACAAAATCACCAGCGGCTACACCCTGCGCGACATCATTGACCACATTGACGAGCTGCGCTTTAACTCGCAAGCTGAAAAGCACGAGCTGTCGCACCTGTAGGAAGCCAAAATCAAAAACATGGGCAACGCCGGGCGCAACGGCGGCGAATACTACACCCCCCGCCCGCTAATCCGCGCCATGATTCAGGTGCTGCAGCCCACGGTAGGCGAGACGATTTACGACGCCGCCTGTGGCAGCGCAGGCTTTTTATGTGAAGCGTTTGCCTACCTGAAAACCAGCAAAAAGCTCACCACCAGTGACCTGAAAACGCTGCAAACCAGCACTTTTTACGGTAAAGAGAAAAAATCCCTCGCCTACGTCATCGCCATCATGAACATGATCTTGCATGGCATTGAGGCACCCAACATCGTGCACACCAACACCCTGGCTGAAAACCTGGCCGACGTGCAAGAAAAAGACCGCTACGACATTATTTTGGCCAACCCACCCTTTGGCGGCAAAGAGCGGCCCGAGGTTCAGCAAAACTTCTCTATCCGCACCGGCGAGACAGCGTTTTTGTTTTTGCAGCATTTCGTCAAGCTGCTCAAAGCCGGTGGCCGTGCGGGCGTGGTGATTAAAAACACCTTTTTAAGCAACACCGACAACGCCAGCGTAGCCCTGCGCAAGCTGCTGCTGGAAAGCTGCAACCTGCACACCGTGCTCGACTGCCCCGGCGGCACCTTTCAGGGCGCGGGGGTCAAAACCGTGGTGCTGTTTTTTGAAAAAGGCGCACCCACACGCAAGGTTTGGTACTACCAGTTGGAGCCTGGCCGCAACATGGGCAAAACCAACCCACTCAACGATGCAGACCTGGCCGAGTTTGTAGCGCTGCAAAAAACCAACGCAGATTCAGCCAAAAGCTGGAGCGTGGATGTCAAAAAGATCGATATCGCCAGCTACGACCTGTCGGTTAAGAACCCCAGCGGCAATGAAGCCGTAGCCCACCGCAGCCCACAAGACATCATGGATGAGATAGCTGGGCTGGATGTGGAGAGTGCTGAGGTGTTGGGGAATATTAGGGCGTTGCTGTGAAAGCGGGTTGGGAACTTAAAACTATTGCGGAGGTTTGCGATGTTGTTAACGGCGGAACGCCTAAAACGGCAGTGCCAGAGTATTGGGGCGGCCCGCATTATTGGGTGACACCAGCAGAGATGGGCAAGCGCGCGTCTCCCTACATATCTCAAACAGAAAGAACAATCACAGACGAGGGCGTGAGGGACAGCTCAGCACGTTTGTTACCGCCTCAATCAGTCATCCTGTCCTCCCGAGCGCCGATTGGATACTTGGTCATTAACACGGAACCAATGGCAACAAACCAAGGCTGCAAAGGCTTGGTGCCCAAGAAAGGGTTCGAAACCAAATACCTTTATTACTACCTTGCCAGCATCACCCAATTGCTAAACGATTTAGGCAGCGGTGCGACTTTTAAAGAGCTTTCGGGCGGCAAGCTCAAAGAAATTCAAATTCCAGTGCCCTCGCTTGCTGAGCAAAAACGCATCGTCACCCTTCTAGACGAAGCCTTCGCCCACATCGCCACCGCCAAAGCCAACGCCGAACAAAACCTCCAAAACGCCCGAGCTTTGTTTGATAGCCACCTGCAATCGGTTTTCACAAGAGGCGGTAGAGATTGGAAATCTACAACCCTAGGTAAGGAAGTTGATTTGCTTTTGGGCTTTGCATTCAAAAGTGAGCAGTACACAGATCTAGCCGATTCAATTAATCTCCTCAGAGGCGACAACATCATGCAAGGCGTCATTCGATGGGATGACGTTAAAAAGTGGCCGTCGAATAATGTGAAGCCATACGAGAAATACCTTCTAGTCGAAGGCGACATCGTTTTAGCTATGGACAGACCGTGGGTAAAGGCGGGATTGAAGCGCGCAATGGTCTGCGCCGATGATCTGCCTTGTTTGCTGGTTCAGCGAACTGCGTGTCTTCGCGCAGGAAAAAATATGGATACCCGCTTTTTGCTTTGTTTGATTAGCAGTACTGCTTTTACTGAGCACATACTGGGAGTCCAAACAGGCAGCGGTGTTCCACACATTAGCGGTCAACAAATCAAGGACTTCGGATTTCTCTGCCCTCCGATCAGCGCGCAACTGGATTTAGCAGCAAAGTTGCATGCACTTTCCACCGAAACCCAACGCCTCGAATCCATCTACCAACAAAAGCTCACCGCCCTGGACGCCCTGAAAAAGTCCCTGCTGCACCAAGCCTTTAGCGGCGCTTTGTGAAAGCCAATGCCATATGACAGCACAGGTTCAAAGCAAACAACTGTTGCATGTAACGATTAAATTCGCTAATATGTTGCATGTAACGATTCAATCTGGAGTAAGCCATAGCCACAGCAACATCTGAGCGCGTCCAAAAGCACCGCATCGCATTGCGCGAATCTGGCTTGCGCCCGGTGCAAATTTGGGTGCCCGACACACGCCGCCCAGGCTTTGCTCAAGAGTGCCAGCGCCAGTCGCTGATGCTGCAAGGCGATGTACAAGAACGCGAAACCACGGACTGGCTGCAAGCTGCGGCAAGCACCGATGGCTGGCAATAAAGGCTGGCAGTGAAGCGTGGTGATGTGGTGACGGTTGCCCTGCAAGGTGATTTGGGCAAACCCCGGCCAGCGCTGGTGATCCAGTCTGACCTGTTTGGCGCGCACCCGTCGGTCACAATTTTGCCCATCACCAGCGACTTACGCGAAACGCCCTTGTTTCGCATCGCTGTTGAACCAACACCCAACACGGGGCTCAACAAGCCTTCGCAGGTGATGGTGGACAAGCCGCAATCGGTAGCCCGCGACAAGGTAGGTGCCGTGGCGGGGCATTTGGACGATGCAGCCATGCTGGCGGTAAACCGGGCCTTGGCGGTTTTCTTGGGATTGGCTTAACCCACGATGAACGAAGCCGAAACCCGCGCCGAACACATTGACCCAGCGCTGGCCGCTGCGGGCTGGGGCGTGGTGGACGGCAGCCGCATTCGGCGTGAATACACCATCACCATCGGGCGGCTGGAAGGCGCAGGCAAGCGCGCCAAGCCTTTGATAGCCGACTACGTGCTGGAGTACCGCAACACCAAGCTGGCCGTGATTAAGGCCAAAGCCTGGGACAAGGCGCTAACCGAGGGCGTGGGCCAAGCCAAAGACTACGCAACCCGGCTGGCGGTGCGCCACACCTATGCCAGCAACGGCCAAGGCATTTACGGCATAGACATGCACACGGGCTTTGAAGGGCCCATTACCCGCTACCCAACGCCCGACGAGCTGTGGCAACTGACCCATGCGACACAAAACGCCTGGCGCGACCGCTTTGCCGCTGTGCCGTTTGAGGACAGAGGCGGCTACTTTCAGGGGCGCTACTACCAAGATGTTGCGATTGAAAAGGTGCTTACAGCCATAGCAGCGGGCCAGCAGCGCATATTGCTGACGCTGGCCACCGGCACGGGCAAAACATTTATTGCTTTTCAGTTGGCTTGGAAGCTGTTTCATAGCCGCTGGAACCTAACCGACTGGAAATCGAGCGACTGGAAAAATGGCGAAACAGGCCCTGAGCCCACCCGCAGGCCGCGCATCTTGTTTTTGGCTGACCGCAATATCTTGGCTGACCAGGCTTTTAATGCTTTTTCGGCCTTTGCAGAAGACGCTCTGGTGCGCATTGCCCCAGGCGACATTCGCAAAAAAGGAAAAGTGCCGAAAAACGGCAGTGTCTTTTTCACGATCTTTCAGACGTTTATGAGCGGGCAGTCCTCTGACGGACAAGCCTCACCCTACTTCGGCGACTACCCGCCCGACTTTTTCGACTTCATCATCATTGACGAATGCCACCGGGGCGGCGCGAATGACGAGAGCAACTGGCGCGGCATTTTGGACTACTTTGCACCCGCCGTCCAACTGGGCCTGACAGCCACCCCCAAACGCAAAGACAACATCGACACCTACGCTTACTTTGGCAAGCCGGTGTTTGTTTACTCACTCAAGGAAGGCATCAACGACGGCTTTTTAACGCCGTTTCGGATCAAGCAAATCACCACGTCGCTCGACGACTACGTGTACACCGCTGACGACACGGTGCTTGAAGGTGAAGTAGAAACCGGCAAACGCTATGTAGAGGCTGACTTCAACAAGATCATTGAGATCAAGGAGAGGGAGAAAAAACGGGTCGAGATTTTCATGGGGCTGATAGACCAGCGCGAAAAGACACTGGTGTTTTGCGCCACCCAAAACCATGCGCTGGCGGTTCGGGACTTGATCAATCAAATGAAAACCGGTACCGACCCCAATTATTGCCACCGCGTCACGGCTGACGACGGCGCGTTAGGCGAGCAGTGGCTGCGCGACTTTCAAGACAATGACAAGACCATTCCCACGGTGCTGACCACATCGCAAAAACTGTCAACCGGGGTAGATGCCCGCAATGTGCGCAACATTGTGTTGATGCGGCCGATCAATTCAATGATTGAGTTCAAACAGATCATTGGGCGCGGGACGCGGCTGTTTGACGGCAAAGACTACTTCACGATTTACGACTTTGTGAAGGCGCACCACCACTTCAGCGACCCCGAATGGGACGGCGAGCCGTTGGAGCCGACCGAGCCAGCACAGCCCCGCGAGCACCCGCCTGCTGAACCGCAGGGCGTGCGCGAGCCGCAACCTGACTACCAGCCGCGCAGCAAAGCCTCCATCAAGCTGGCCGATGGCAAGTCGCGCCACATTCAGTTCATGGTGGTCAGCAGCTTTTGGCACCCAGACGGCACACCCATGTCGGCCCAGCAGTTTATGGAGGCGCTGTTTGGCAAGCTGCCTGACTTTTTTAACAACGAAGACGAGCTGCGCACCCTGTGGAGCGCGCCCGACACCCGCAAAAAGCTGCTGGAGGGCTTGGCTGAAAAAGGCTTTGGCAAAGCCCAACTGCTGGAGATGCAGAAGATCATTGATGCCGAAAAGAGCGACTTGTTTGATGTGCTGGCCCATGTGGCCTATGCGCTAGAGCCTTTGAGCCGCCAAGAGCGGGCAGACAGAGCGATGGCAGTCATCAGCACACAGTTCAATACACCGCAGCAAGTGTTTTTAGACTTTGTGCTGTCGCACTACGTGGCGCAAGGTGTTGACGAACTGGACCAGGCCAAGCTGCGGCCCCTACTGCTGCTGAAATACCACGACTCGATTACCGACGCGGTAGCTGACTTGGGCAAACCTGAAGACATTGGCCAAGTGTTTAGCGGGTTTCAGCGCTATTTGTATGAAGAAGTGCGCTGAACGATGCTATTGAATCAGTAGCTGCTTGCGCCCGTACTTATTGGTCTATAGCCAGTTTTGATAGGTAAAAGCGGCTCTTTTTAGACCCTAAAACTGTTTTAGTTTTCTCGATAGCCGACCAGACTAGGTTACTACTGGGTACTGAACTAGACGAGCCGGTGTGAATGTGACATGATCTCAAGGTTTCGCTTTTCATTTTGTTAACTTTTTAAACGATAGAGACCCCCATGAACAACACCACCCGCCGCGTATTTTTTATGCAAGTTGCCGCCGGCACGTCCGCATTGGCCGCCACCAGCGCCATGGCCCAAGCACCCGCCATGGTCAATGAAAAAGACGCTGCTGCTGTTGGCTTAGGCTACGCCGCCGATTCGACCAAAGTCGATGCCAAAAAATACCCAAAGCACGCTAATACCCAACTGTGCAGCAACTGCCAGTTGTACGCCGGCAAGGCAACAGACGCAGCGGGCGCCTGCCCACTGTTTGCGGGCAAGCAAGTTGCAGGCAAAGGCTGGTGCAGCGCTTGGGTCAAGAAGGCGGGTTGATTCTGCTGAGTTGCTTAATAGCAGCTGGTGACTGAATGAGGTAGCCTGGCGGGCTTAAATCGCTAAAAAACGGGAGCTTATTGCTCCCGTTTTCATTGGGTCAAAGCGTTTGGCACTGGCATTGAGCCGAGCGCTACCGATTCAGCGCCAGCAGGTTTTCAGGATTTCATCGCCTGGCAAGTCACTTTAAGGTCGCTCACTTAAGCCGAAGGGGCCCCTTTTTTGGTGATCAAGTCTTGTGGGGCTATGTCAATAGCCGCCATCAATAACCGCGCAGCAGCATGTCCAACGCGTCTTCAATGTCGGGCACCTCGTTGATGACTGCCGCAACCGGTGTGCGCAATTCGCTGGCGTAAAACACGCTGATGCCTAGTGGATGCAGGCGAAGTGTTTCACCGCCAACTTCGACGGGCGGATTAAAGCGATCGGTCATGCCGGGGATCAGCCCCCGACGCGCCAGCGGTACGCAAACACGTTCGACGAAGCGGTACAAAAAATCGCTCTGAATTTGAAGCACGAAAGGAAAGTCTGAGCTGTCTGGCGTGATAGGGTTGGGGTAAACATCAAAACGAGCCATTGCTACGGCTGACCTGCGTCAATTTTTACGTCATCTCGCGGCACCGCACTTTCGCGCCAGCGGCGTACCCGCTGATCGTACGGTTCACGCTGGCTCGCCCAAGTGTTGTATTCGTCGATCTCGGCCACGTGTTTTGCAGCCCATTGTTCCGTTGATTCAGGGGGCTGCTTGGCTTTTGCCGATCGCTCACGCGTCAACCAGCCATCGCCGACGCGGTAGGTGGCCAACTCTTCCTGCACACGGTGGCGTTCGGGTGCATCGGCAGACGGCTCAGTCTGCACTGTTGGCACCGCTTTCATGGGCACAAGTTCGACTCGGCCGTCAGGCGAAAAGACCACATCAAACAACTGGCCTGCGTACTTCTTACCGATTGATATTTGGCCACTCGCGCCAACTTCTTTGAGCATTTTTGACTCCTCAAGAGGATTGCGAATTCATTCATGCCATCATGCGGCATGAATGAAAAGGAGTCAAGGGCTTATCAATGCCGTTAACGCTTGAGCAGCACCTTCAGCACGTTTTGCACGCGGCGGGCGTTGCCTGCATCAAAGTCGCCAGCCAATACTTTGGCGGTGTCTTCGCCCCAGGTATCAAGAGGCGCAGCGGCGTTGCGTTTGGTCAGCAGCGTCAGTTGCAGCATACGCCGGGCGCTGATGTGCTCGGCGGGGGTGGGCACTTCAGCGGCCATCTCTAGCCGCAGCAGGGACTCAGCCGCGTCTTTGCCAGATGGCGATGTGACGGCTTTGGCCCAAGTGCCCAGCACAGCGGGGGTGATGACTTTGCCCAAGTCTTGCGCGCTGGGCAGCAGCGCTGCGTCGCGTTTTTCCCAGGCGCTGATGACGTTGGTCAGCACTTCGCCGTGGGCTTGTACGTGCAGCTTTTTAAGGGCCATGTTGGCGGCTTCAAAGGCTTCGCGTTGCGCACGGAAAGCGGCGTCGCCCAAACGCGGGCCGCGCTCTTCAAAAGCCGGGCGCTGGTCACGCTCAGCAAAGCGGGGACGGTCTTCACGTTCGGGACGATACGGCTCAAACTTGTTGTCGGTGCTTTGGCGTGGGCCGCCGGGTTTGCCGCCCGGCTTGCCACCCGGTTTGCCAGCATCTTTGCGGTCGCCAAATTTGCCGCCACGGCCGGCGGGTGCGGGCTCGGCGCGGCGTGCGCCGGGGCGGTCGTCACCGCGCATGGCGACGATAGGTTTAGCGGGCTTGGGCGGCGCAACAGGGGCGGGTGCGGCGGCAGGCTCAGCAGCCTCAGGCTCAGATGTAGGTTCAGCGCTTGCATCGACCGCTACGACAGCCTCTTCTGCTACTGTTTCAGGAGCTTCTTGCGCCGGTATTTCTTGGGTTTCAGCCTCATTTGGCACTGAATTGACTGCTTTTTCGGCATCTACGGGTGCTGCTGGAGCCAGCGCTGCAGGCGCAGGTACTTTGCCGCTAACAATCGCTTCAAGCGCCTTGGCGGCTGCGTGAATCTGCTGCGCATCGCCACTGGCGGTGGCGGCTTCAACGGCTTTGGCAGCCTCAACCACCATGCGATCAAACTCACCCAAGGCGGATGCGGCTTTTTCACGCTCCAATGTTTTGCGCTGGAAGGCGTCGTCAATCGGTTTCCTGAAAGCGTCCCACATTTTTTGCTCTTGCTTGCGCTCAATCGGCACGCCTTGAGCTTCTTGCTGCCAGCGCTGCCGCAGGTGCTTGACGGCGTCAATGTGCAGCACCGGCTCAGCGCCCAGCACTTGGGCTTCTTCGATCATGGCTTTGCGGCGTGCAATGCTCTCGCTGCGCGCGGTTTTAAGCGGCGCGTCGGCGGCGTCCATCGCGGCTTTCCAGACGGGCTGAACATCTGCAAAGGCCTTTTCGCTCAGGTGTCCGCCGTTTTGCCATTTTTCAACAAAGCCGTTCAGGCTGCGGATGTGCATTTTCCAGTCGGTGCTGGTTTTGTTGGCCTCAGCCCAGGCCGTGACTTCGTCGATCAGCAGCTGGCGCTGGGCTTTGACGGCTTCGGTTTGCTCTTTAACCGTCTCCAGCCAAGCTTCAACGACCTTGTAGGCCTCGTTGCAGGCGTCGTCAAAGCGCTTCCACAATGCGTGATTGGGGGTGCCGCCCTGGTCGGAGGTTTTCCACAAATCGCGCATATGGCGCAGTGCGTCTTGCTGCTTGCGGCCACCCAGCGGCTTGGCCAGCAAGGCCTCGGCCTTGCCGACCAGCTCTTCACGAATTTGGTCAGCACGCCAGCGTTGCCAGCCTTCAAGTTCGCCCGCTGCTGTCAGCGCGGCGTGAGCGGCAGCTTCAAGTTTGCTGTCGATGTTGCGAATGTTTTGCTTGAGCGCATCACGCAGCTCAGCCGCCACTTTAGGCGTGGCTTTACCGTGACCTTCACCGACCTCGTGCTCCAGCTTGGCAATAGCGGCCTGCACGATGCCGGCAGCTTTTTCGCGCATGTCTTTGAGCACTGCCGGGTCGATTTTTGCTTTGGCGGGCCTGGCGTCTGGCGCGGGCACCGGCACGCCACGCGCGGCGCGCAGCTCGTCGGCCCACACCGGTACGGCTGGCAGGGGCGCAGCGCTGTCGTCAAAGGCTTTCACCGTGACGGCAATGGCGGCCTGAAAAGCCTCCCAAACGGCCAACAACTGGCCGCGTGAGGCATCCAGCAAGGGCACAAACTTGGCGTCAACACTGGGCCAATTGTTGTCGATGGCGATCTCGTCGGCCTGAGCTTGCCAGTGGGCCACGTCAGGCGTCAGCGACTCGAGCGCTGCCTGCGCATCTCGCCACGGCTTGATCGACAGCACCTCGATGCGCTGGGCAATCAGCACAGCGGCTTCGCGCTGCACCTGGGTGCGGTGTTGCAGGTCTTCAATGGTTTTGACGCGCTCGGCCAGCTTGACCTTGACACTGGCGAGTGGCTCCTTGGACAGCGGCGCACCGGCTTTGGCGGCATCACGCTGCCAGGCCAAGGCATCAGCCAGGTTGAGCTTGCTAACGGCCAGCAGTGCATTGGCTTTGTCGGCCCATTCAGCGGCAATCGCTTCTTGCCCTTTGCTGCGTTTGAGCTCGTCCAGTTTTTCTTTCAACGGCTTGGCGGCACCCTTGTCGCGGTTGGCCAGGTCTTTGTAGACCTCGGCCATTTGTTCGGCGCTGGGCTCGCTGGCCAGCCAAGTACGAATGCGTGCTGTGCGCTCGCCAGAAGTCGGCGCAGAAAAAGCGCCACCGGTCAAGCCGTCAAGCGGATGCGCATCCGACTTGGGCGTCGTTTTGGCAACAGGGGCAGGAGGGGCGGGTTTGGATGATTTGAACATGTGGAGCGCAGCCGCTGGTAAACAGGCGGAGAGGCGATTGGGTGAGGAAAAGAATGAGCGTTTAAAAACGCGAAGCGCGTATTTTCGCCGATTTATCGCGCTGGCGAACAAGCGCGGCTACATAGCAATGTTCAAATCAGCGCGCGGCACCCATTTGGTGTCGGTTTTAGATTCGGTTTTAGATTCGGTTTTAGGGTCGGCTTTGGCGTCGGCCTTGCCCGAATTGCTCGCCCCTAAAAACAAGCGTTCCAGCGGCAGTTGCTTGCTGGCCAAATACTCTTTGACGGCTACGCCGCGTTGCAGCGCCAGCGCCTGCATGGCGTCTTCGTTGACTTTGATGTCTGCCAGCAGCAGCTTTTCCATCTCATCGACCGGCAAATCTTTGGCCAAGCCCACCAGGTTGCGGGGTTTGCTGATGTCTGCGCGTTTGTAAACTTCTTTGAGGAAAACTGGGTATTCAGCAGGGCTGACGCTGATGGCGGCTGTCGCCGTGCCGCCGCTCGCACCGCCCGTCACAACACTGCGGCGCTTTTCTGCCCGTACCAGCTCGCCAAGGCGGGCGCGCTTGTAACCGTCACGCTCGGCGTCTAAATTACTGGCGCCAACAACGGTAAGTTTCAGGCTCGGGCGGTCGGTCAGCGCCTTGGCGACTTTGTCCAACCCGGCCTGGGCCTCTGGTGCGAGCACGGCGCTACCGCTGGCAAAAGCCACCGTTCCCAGCTCGTCACCGCCGCCACCAAAGGCCGCAGCCAGCAGACTGAAGGGCGCGGTAATCGCCTTGACGATGACGTTGACGATCACTTTGATGATGATCGGCCCGATGCTGAACTGCGGGTCATTGAGCGAACCGCTGATTGGCAAGTCCAGATCAATCACGCCGTTGCGGTCGCTCAGCAAGGCAACGGCTAACTTCACTGGCAAGCTGGCGGTAGAGCCTTCCACTTTGTCACCAAAGCTGAGCTGGTTCAGCACCAGCTTATTTTTGGCGGTGAGTTTGCCGTCTGGCTGCACCAGGTAGCTGACGTCTACGCTCATCTTGCCGCGTGTGATGCCGTAGCCTGAATACTTGATGGCATAGGGCGATAACGGGGGTAGTTCTAGGTCACGTACCTTGCCAGTAATGTCCAGCGCCAGCGGCTTGGCCAACGGATTGAGCTTGCCCAAAATCTCAAGCGAGGCCGTGCCTTCTGCCCTGCCCCGAAGCTCCAGGTCGGCCATGTTCGGTGTGCCCCCGGTGGCGACAGACGAAAACGCAGACAGCTTGCCCGTCAGGTCAGACAGGTTTGCAGAGTAATTAGGTTTGACAAAGCGGTCTGAAAACGCAACACGGCCATTGATGAGGCTGACAGGGCCAAAGTTGATGATGGCGGCGGTGGCGGTCGTGTTTGAGGAGCTTGCAGCACCAGAGCTGCCTGAAACGCTGTTTTGAGGCGTTTTTGGTAGGTCATTTCGGGCTGTAGAGCCCTGTTCTTGGGCGCGAGCAGCTCCTGAAATTATAGCGCTTGGCGTAGTGCCAGCAACCGTAGAAGTTGTCGCGTTGGCAGACTTCACCAGATCTTGCAGGTTAATCCGCCCATCGGGCAACACAATCAGCCGCGCAAAAAAGTCGCTGAGTGCGGTTTCCTTGATGTCCACCTGGGTGGGCTTGCCGGGCTCTAAGGCTAGGCCCAAGCCGCGCAGGCTGAGTGCCTTCCATTCCAGCAGATCTTCACTTGGGGCCAGCGTGTTGGCTTTGAGTTCCTCAAGAGCAGCATCGCCGCTGACTTGTACCGACGGCCCGGCTGGCGTTTGTTTGTAGGCGACTTTGCCTTTGAAACTGGCATCAGCCCGCAGCAGCTCAATGTTCAGCGCGTCGGCAAAGTAGGGCTCAAAGGCTTGCACCGGCAAGCGCTCTGCCAGCAACTGGCCTTGCACCTGCATCGGGGCTAAACCCAGGTTGCCTTTGAAATTAAGCTTACCGGGCTCAAACTGGCCAGCGCTCAAGCGCAGCGACGCAGACAACGGCATTAATTTGGCCGCCACCGTTTTGGCGGTGGATTTATCGTCCAGCACCAGGCCGCTGAGCTGCGCATTGACCACACTGACATCGAAAGCCACGGGCTTGCCGCCCGAGCTGCCGGGCGCTTTGTCAACATACTGCATGGCCCCGCCTGCCAGGCTGACCTCGCCAATGGCGATGGCCCAGCTTGGCGCGCTCGACTTAGTGGCGTCTGTGGTTGGGGCAGGTGCTGGCGCGGGCGTTGATGCTGCCCCGGACTTGTTTTCAACCAGCCAGCGCTCAAACATCCAGCGCTTGTCGGCATCCCGGTCCACCAAAGCTTTGGGTTGGATCACTTGCAGTTTGGTGGCTTTAAAGGACTGCTCGGTCAGGTCAATGTCTGCGCCATCGACCTGCAACCGCTTGACCGACACCAGCGACACCTTACCCTGTGCCAGCAACACGTCACTCAAACTGGCTTGCTCTGCCGTGACGCGAATGGCGGACGGTTTGGCGGCGTCAGCGGCCTGCCAAGTGATACCCAGCTTGGCGTCAAGCTGGCCACCCAGCGCAGGCAACAAAAACTGCCCGACGTACTTGGCGGCCATATTCAAAGGCCAAGCGGCCACGCTGGTGCTCACGCTGGCGGCTTTGTCGGTGGCTGTGCCACTGAAATTGATCGTTGCAGGGGTGGTGGCGGATGCAGCCAGCGCCATGGAGCCACTGAAGGCCAGCGGTGCGTCGGCCGCAAACGGAAAGGCGATTTTGGACGCATCCAGCGTCACGGCGGCGAGTTTGACCTCAGCCGGCTGGGCCAAGGTTTGATCCAGCCAGTTGATGCTACCGCCGCGCAGCGCCACGTTGGCAATGTCGACTTTCCAAGGTTTGGGGGGATTTTGTGCCGCCGGAGCCACTAGAGGCGCTGCTTTAGCTACTTTTTGAGGGTCATTTTGGCCTTTAGCCCCCTGAATACGGGCGCGAGCAGCTATTGATTCAGGAGCACCTGTTTCGGCTAGGGGTAACAGGTTGAGTCGCCCTGCCCGGTCACGGCTGATGCTCAAAGCCGGATTCGTCACTTCAACGCTGGAAAGCTTGATCGACTGGGCCAACGGCCGCACGTCGTCCAGGGTGATTTTGAGTTGGTCAAAGCCCAGCAAGTCTTTGCCCTGCAAATCTTTACCCGGTTTGTCGAGCAGCTTGACTTTGTCGGCAGTCACCACGCCCGAGAGCTTGACCACCGTCGCCGGGCTTTGCTCAAACGCGACTTTGACATCGGCATTGATCACCGCGCCGGCCAACTTGTACGGCAAGCTGGCCGGCAAATAGCCCAAATAAGGCGACAGGTCAAAGTTGCTGAGTTTGAAATTCGCGTCAGTCTTGTGGGTTTGGGCAAACGGCGTGCCAACAGCTGCAGAGTCAAAATTGCTTGCGCCTAACTTGAAGGCCAGACGCGGCGACGTTTTAACCTCTCGCTTGGACTGCAGGTTGCTTAAAAACGGCACGGACAGATTCAAAGCCGTCATCTCATGGGTTTTACCGACCGACTGGTCGGTAAAGCTCACCTGCCCGCTGCTCAGGCTCAGGTTGTACAGCGCAAAACGCGGCGGCTCGCCTGGGGCCGCGCCGGGCGGGCTTTTGAGTTTTTCTAAAACATCGTCAATGTCATAGCGACCATCACCCATATGGGTGAGCGCGACCACGGGCGAGTCCACCGCAATTGCGTCAACCACCGGCGCCAGGCGGAGCAGCGATTCAAGCTCTGCATCTATATAGAGGCGCTGAATGCTCAACTGGGTGCCGGCGCCGTCTCGTTTGGCGATTTTCAGGTCGCTCAAAGTGACTTCGAGCGACCAAGGTTTGAAGTCCACTGCACCCACAGTGACAACCCGGCCAAGCTTGCTGGATCCGAGTTTTTCAATCTGTGACTTGGCAATGATAGGCACCAGCGCATAGGCCAAAGCCCATAAAACAATCAGCCCACCCAGCGCCCAAGCCGCACGACGCCGCCATACGCGCGATTGCACCAGCACGCCAGCTTTGGCTGACCAATCCTTGAATTTAGAGCCTGTCATGGCTACAGAGTCTAGCTGCGAGACCCCATAGATGGAAAGTATTAGCCATAAAAAAACCCCGGCGGACTAAACCCGTCGGGGTTGGCAGCAGGCATAAATGCTGATGCTGCCGGGATTCGCTCAACGGGGATGAATCGCCCTTTAAGCGGTGAAAGCAAGTGATTGCCTTCAAGGTTTGCCGGGGTTGGTTACCTGGCGATGCCCGATTGACTCGGACATCTGAAGATTACGCCCGACGCTAAGCAGCGGCAAGACATAAATTTCAATCACATCAGGTGCTGTGATTGCCGATCCGAGGGGCGATGGCCGATGCGACCCCTTCAAAAAAGCATGTATAAAGTAACAGTTACTTAGAGTGATGTCTCAAAAAACGGCTGTAACTGCTTGATTCATGGTGTTTTGGCCAGAATCGACATCTATAAAGTCTAAATTGATATAAAGAATAATTTCTTTATTATTGACAGGTTATTAAAGAGCCTTCTAAAATCCGCGCAGTCCTTCAAAACTAGGGACAACCCGAACATCTTGACCATCATCAGCCCTGTGCTGGTGTCGTTAAATCCGGGTCAACATCCGACTACGCCACCTGACCCCAGCGGTCAGGTCTGCCGGGATGGCGACTCAAATCCACGCCAGCGGCTTGAAAACCCGCAGACGTACGACAAGGAGTGCTATGACTACAGCAGTATTTTCAAACTTCAGGCAAGCCGCGAGCATGCACCTGGCTAACGTGCGCAGCAGCGCAGCCAACGTGACCAAAGACATCGCCCAAGGCTTGTTCGAAATCACCCACAACGGCTTTGCCCTTCTCGGCCTCGGTCTGGTGTTTGCCATCATCACCTTGACGGCCCGGCCTGACCTGCGCCAGGCCGGTGAGTTCAAGCTCATGACTTGGCTGAAAGAGCGCCAGGAAATCGCTGTTGGCTTTACCGAGCCAGACGCCATTGACCGCGCTACCGCTGCGGAGCCGAAACACCTGCCCAAAGAGCAAGCGGCCATCGCCTTTTGGCTTTCCCGCAAATATGGCGTAGCGCCAGAACCGCTGAGCGTGCTGGTGTCCGCCGCGTTTGAGATTGGCGCCAAAGCCAAGCTGGAGCCCACGCTGATATTGGCCATCATGGCGGTTGAGTCAGGCTTTAACCCGTTTGCCCAAAGTCCGGTGGGCGCACAGGGCCTGATGCAAGTCATGACCAAGGTGCATTCAGACAAGTATGAAAACTTCGGCGGCAAACTGGCTGCGTTTGACCCGGTCACCAACCTGAGGGTAGGCGTGAAAGTTTTGCAGGAATGCATCACCCGTGCCGGCTCGGTTGAGGGCGGTTTGAAGTTTTACGTAGGCGCAGCCAACATGGAAGACGATGGCGGCTACGCCGGTAAAGTGATGGCGGAGCACGCCCGGCTGCAAGCTGTGGTGGGCGGCAAGAACATGCCTGCGCCCGTACGGACCATGCCCGTCAAGTTGGCGCCGGTGGATACCGAGATCAAAGACACTGACAAAGTGGCGGCCTTGGTTTCCTGAACGCATCGGCCGTAGCACCGCTGCGGTACACTTCAAGACGTGCGCAACTGGCGATAGGCTGCATGCCCTTGACGGCAAGCTGGCTGACGTGGGACACCACTGGGAAGCGCACCGCTTTGACTGACTTTGTCGGTAAAAGCGTTCAGCCGTTCGCCTGGGCAGCCCTTGTTTCTTCGCACCAGCTTTGGCATGCGATGAAAGTGGGGATCAAGTCATCAAAGGACTGCCGCCATGTACCACCGCAATATTCTGGTCGAACAAGCCGACCCCGAAATCTTCGCTGCCATTCAGGCTGAAAACGCCCGCCAAGAGCAGCACATTGAGCTGATCGCCAGCGAAAACTACGCCTCCCCCGCCGTGATGGCCGCGCAAGGCAGCCAGCTCACCAACAAGTACGCCGAAGGCTACCCCGGCAAACGCTACTACGGCGGCTGCGAATTTGTGGACATTGCTGAGCAGTTGGCCATCGACCGCCTGAAAAAGCTTTACGGCGCCGACGCCGCCAACGTGCAGCCACATTGCGGTGCATCGGCCAACCAAGCTGTGTTTTTGGCTTTTTTAAAGCCCGGCGACACCATCATGGGCATGAGCCTGGCCGAAGGCGGCCACCTGACGCACGGCATGCCGCTAAACCTGAGCGGCAAGTGGTTCAACGTAGTGTCTTATGGCCTGGACGCCAAAGAAGAAATCGACTACGACGAGATGGAGCGCAAAGCCCACGAGTCCAAACCCAAGCTCATCATTGCCGGTGCATCCGCCTACAGCCTGCACATTGACTTTGCGCGCTTTGCCAAAGTAGCCAAAGACATTGGCGCGATTTTCATGGTCGACATGGCGCATTATTCAGGCCTGATTGCAGGCGGTGTGTACCCCAACCCAGTGCCGCATGCGGATGTGGTGACCTCGACCACCCACAAAAGCCTGCGTGGCCCGCGCGGCGGCATCATTTTGATGAAAGCCGAGCACGAAAAAGCCATCAACAGCGCCGTGTTCCCCGGTCTGCAAGGCGGCCCGCTGATGCATGTGATTGCTGCCAAGGCCATTGCCTTCAAAGAGGCGCTGGAGCCGGGCTTTAAAGACTACCAAACCCAGATCCTGAAAAACGCGGTGGTTGTGGCCGAGACACTGGTGCAGCGCGGCCTGCGGATTGTGAGCGGCCGCACTGAAAGCCACGTCATGCTGGTCGATTTGCGCAGCAAAAACATCACCGGCAAAGAAGCCGAAGCCGTGCTGGGCAGTGCCCACATGACGATCAACAAAAACGCCATTCCCAAAGACCCGGAGAAGCCAATGGTCACCAGCGGCGTGCGCATTGGCACCCCAGCCATGACGACGCGCGGCTTTAAAGAAGAAGAAGCCCGCATGACGGCGCATTTGATCGCCGACGTGCTGGACAACCCGCGTGACGCCGCCAACATTGAAGCCGTCAAAGCCAAAGTGCACGCGCTGACGAGCCGGTTCCCGGTTTACAAGTGAGTTTTCAGGATCAGCGCCCAATAATTCAGCTATTATTTTAGTAGCTGCTTGCGCCCGTATTCATTGGTCTAGAGGCCTAAAAATCCTAAAAAGAGGCAGAAACAGCCATGAAATGCCCTTTTTGCGGTAATTTAGAGACCCAAGTGGTTGAAACGCGGATCGCCGAAGACGCCGACTTCATACGCCGCCGCCGCCAGTGCGGCGCGTGTGAAAAGCGCTTTACCACCTACGAGCGGCCCGACGTCACCTTCCCCGCCATCGTCAAAAAAGACGGCCGGCGCATTGAATACAAACGCAGCAAAATCCAAGGCTCCATGAACCTGGCGCTGCGCAAGCGGCCGGTCAGCACCGAGCAAATCGACTCGGCGATCGAACGGATAGAAGAAAAGCTGTTGAGCCTAGGCCTAAAAGAAGTCCCTTCCACCCGCCTGGGTGAGCTGGTCATGCGCGAGCTGAAAAAGCTCGACAAAGTCGCCTACGTGCGCTTTGCCAGCGTTTACAGGAGTTTTGAGGACATTGACGAGTTTCGGGCACTGGTCGATGAGGTTCGGCGCTGAGCGTCGGTCATTTCTTCGTTTCCCGCCGGGCGGCTCGACAAGTGGTAACCGGTTGCAGATAGGCGGCAGACACTACAGCGGGCCTGCCTTTTAAACTTTAACAATGTTTGGTAAACCCATGATTTTAAAGATCCAGCGCGGTTTTACGCTGATTGAGCTGCTCATCACGCTCTCCGTTCTGGGTGTGTTGATGGCTATCGCACTGCCTAATCTACAAACCTTCGTCTTGAGCAACAGGCTCTCATCAGATGTCAATGGGTTTATTGGCCTGATCAACTACGCCCGCGCTGAAGCCATTGCGCGCAATCAAGACGTCGTCATTTGTCCGAAAAATAACGGCGCCATCACATGCCAAGCCAGTCAATTTTGGGGCGAATACGAGGTTCAGGTCTTCGTTGACGCTAACGGCAACGGACAAAGAAACGCAACTGACATATTGCTTAAAACAATCCCGGCTAGCGATGCCACGGGCACAAGTCGGCGGTTGACACGTGACGGCGGCACGGGTTCCATAAAGTTTGGCGCTGTAGGCTTGTCGCAAACAGCCCATCGATTTGACATATTTCAGGTCAACGCTTCGGACGCTGCGTTTGAGGCGAGATACGGTCGTTCAGTGTGCATCAGCCTGCCCGGCCGTCCCCGCGTCGTTCCTCTTGGAACAGTCTGCACTGATTTTTAGATGTTTGTTGCAATATGACTTCAAAAAATAAACCTGCAAATTCAGCACGCCAAAAAGGAGCTACGCTAATCGAGGCGCTTGTGTCAATCCTGGTGCTTTCGCTTGGCTTGCTGGGGATGGCAGCATTACAACTCAACGCCCTGAGTTTTCAAAAATCTTCGGTTGCTACGAACCGATTAGCCGAGCTGACAGGAGACATCAGTGAAAAAATTCGGGCCAACCCGACTGCAGCCAGAGACGGCGACTATGCCTATACGGCAACCTACAGCACGGCAAAATCGGCGACGATGACGAGTAATTTGTGCAGGACTTCAGGTGTCGATTGCACGACAGCCCAAATTGCAAATGACGACATACGCGCATGGCTGATGAAGTCGCAAACCGCGCTACCAAGTGGGGCAGCAAGGCTTGAAGGCGATGTCAGCGCCGGCTTCAGCGTCACGGTCATGTATCAGGACAAAGACTTTATAAATATCGCCACCGGAGCTCCGCAAGCATCAACCTCGTGCACAAGCGCCACCTCTGGCATCGCCTGGCGGAACTGCTGCCCAGCCGCTGCTTCTGTACCTGACGGGGTTCGGTGCTACCGCTCCAACCTGATTCCATGACCATCATGTCAAGACAATTTCAAGTTTTATCGGCTCACCGCCTGCAGGTACAGCGCGGGCTGACCCTTATTGAGTTAATGGTGAGTCTTGTCATTGGGCTTGCACTGGCCATCGTGGCTTCCTCGACTTACTTGTATTCCAAGCAGGCGTACAACGCCGTTTCTGAAAACTCACAAATGGAGGAAAACGGTAGATTTGCCCTATCGCTACTCAGCAGAAACATCCAGTCGGCTGGCTACGTTTCTCTGGATCAAAAATCGAGCGGGCCGCAGGGACCCAGCGATATCA
>JBBRDA010000043.1:0-22818 GCA_038204335.1 Burkholderiales bacterium | reverse complement strand
GCCGATACCAATGTCGGGAATACCGTTGATCAGCACAATCTCACCGGGGCCTGCCTCGGTCGCTTGTACGCGTTCCAGGCCTTGGAAGGTCAAGACCTGATTGATACGGCCTTTGACGGGCTTGCCATCGGGGCCTTCCATCACGACCACGTCCATCATCGGTTTAATGGTGCCTTGGCTAATGCGGCCGACGCCGATACGGCCCACAAAGGTTGAGAAATCAAGCGCTGAAATCTGTAGTTGCAGCGGTGCGGCAGGGTCACCCTTTTGGGCGGGGACGTGCTTCAAAATAGTGTTGAACAATGCCGACATGTCAGGGCCCCACTGCTCGTTGGGAGGGCCTTCTACCAGCGAGGACCAGCCATTGATGCCCGATGCATAGACGACCGGAAAATCAAGCTGCTCATCGGTGGCGCCGAGCTTGTCAAACAGATCAAACGCGGCATTCACGACGTAATCAGGACGCGCGCCTGGCTTGTCAACTTTGTTGACGACCAGAATCGGTTTGAGACCCAAGGCCAACGCCTTTTTCGTCACAAAGCGGGTTTGCGGCATCGGGCCTTCCTGTGCATCAATCAACAGCACCACGCCATCGACCATGCTTAAAGCGCGCTCAACTTCACCGCCAAAGTCGGCGTGGCCCGGGGTATCGACGATGTTGATGTGTGTACCTTCCCATGTTACAGCGCAGTTTTTGGCCAGAATGGTAATACCGCGTTCTTTTTCAATGGCGTTGTTGTCCATCACAGTGTCGACAACTTTTTCGTGCTCGGCAAATGTGCCCGACTGGCGCAGCAGTTGGTCAACCATGGTGGTTTTGCCGTGGTCAACGTGGGCGATGATGGCAATATTGCGGATCTGCTTGATACTCATGATGGACTTTCTAAAAACTAAAACTCTACAAAAATAAACTCGACAATGCCGAGCAAAAAATCAATGCGCGGCTTGCAACATGTCTTGTACTTCAACCGGTGACAGCAAGCGTTGTGGAATCAACTCGTCAGCCGTGATGTGGCCGGACCCTAAAAAAGCAATGGGGTCAGCGCCGTAAACCTGCACCAGCGGCGCGTCTTTGCCCCACTGGCCGGGCGTGCCACGGCGGCGCAGCCCGCTCAAGAAGCGCCCTGCATTGTCGGCATCCAATGTGACAGACGGGTAATTCGCCACCAAAGCTTGCGGCGGCAGCAGGCGCGCATCGCGGCCCGCTTCATCCAGCGCTTCAAGCTCTGGCAGGGTGATGCATTGTTGGGCGGTGAAACCACCGGTTTCAATCCTGCGCAACGAGCCAAGGTGCGCACCGCAACCGATCGCCTCGCCAATGTCTTCGCCCAGCGTGCGAATATAGGTACCCTTGCTGCATTTTACTATGATTTTAATAGCTGCTTGCGCCCGTATATCTTGGGCTACAGCCATATTTAACTGGTAAATCGTGATGTGACGAGCTTCGCGTTCAACTTCTTCGCCCTTGCGTGCATATTCGTACAGTGCTTTACCGTCTTTCTTCAGTGCCGAATACATGGGCGGAATTTGTGCCAACGGGCCGGTAAATTGCGCTGTGAGCTTTTCAAGAAGCGCCGGGGTAATGTCCGGTACGGGCCGGGTCTCAATCACATCGCCCTCTGCATCGCCCGTGGTGGTTTTCAAGCCCAGCAGCAACACGGCCTCATATGTTTTGTCGGCATCCAGCTGGATCTGGCTGAACTTGGTCGCTGCGCCAAAGCACAGCGGCAACACGCCTGTAGCCAAGGGGTCCAAAGTGCCGGTATGACCCGCCTTGTCAGCGCGCAGCAACCATTTGGCCTTTTGCAACGCCTGGTTGCTGGAAAGACCTATCGGTTTATCGAGCAGCAACACCCCATGCACAGGGCGCCTCTGCACCTTTGTGCGGAGTTGTGGCATGACCTAGTCCTCTTGGGCGCGTGAAGAGACAGCCTTGGCAATCAAGGCGTTCATGTCAGCCGCGCGCTCGGTCGTGCGGTCAAAGTGAAAGTGCAGCGTTGGCACGGTATGCGTCATCAGCCGCTTGAACAAGCCATTGCGCAAGAAGCCCGCCGCTTGGTTCAGGGCTTCTTCGCACTTGGCGGCATCGCCCATCAATACGCTGAAAAAAACCTTGGCATGCGCGTAATCAGCCGTCACTTCCACGGCCTGAATCGTCACCATCCCAACCCTTGGGTCTTTCAACTCGCGCGCAATCAGGTCCGTCAGATCCCGCTGGATCTGATCGGCAACCCGAAAACCACGGTTGGGAGTGTTTGACTTTTTGCGCATGAAAGCAATGACCGGCGTCGCTTACGCCGCTTCCAGTGTCCTGGCGACTTCGCGAATTTCAAAGAACTCCAGCACGTCACCGACTTCAATGTCGTTGTAGTTCTTGATGTTCAAGCCGCACTCAAAGCTCTCTTTGACTTCTTTCGCGTCGTCTTTGAAGCGCTTGAGCGAATCCAGCTCTCCGGTGTAAATAACCACGTTCTGGCGCAGCAAGCGCAGCTTGGCGGTGCGGCGAACCACACCTGCTGTGACCATACAGCCGGCGATAGAGCCAATCTTGGACACCTTGAAGATGTTGCGAATCTCGGCTGTGCCGATGACTTCTTCTTTCTTGTCTGGCGTCAACATGCCCGACATGGCAGAGCGGAGCTCGTCCACAGCGTCATAAATGATGTTGTAGTAGCGAATGTCGATGCCGTTGTTCTCAGCCTGCTTACGCGCCTGAGCGTCGGCACGGGTGTTGAATCCGATCAGCAACGCTTTGGACGCAATCGCCAAATTGACGTCCGATTCAGAAATGCCGCCAACGCCTGAGTACACCAATTGAACTTTGACCTCTTCTGTCGAGAGCTTGAGCAATGACTGCGCCAATGCCTCTTGCGAGCCTTGCACGTCAGCCTTGATGATGATCGGTACCAGCTTGACCGCGCCAGCTGAAATGTCGGTAAACATATTCTCAAGCTTGGCGGCCTGCTGCTTGGCCAGCTTGGTGTTGCGGAACTTGCCGGCACGGTAGGTTGAAATCTCGCGCGCACGGCGCTCGTCGAGCATCACGATGAAGTCGTCACCGGCTTGCGGTACTTCGGTCAAGCCTTGAATTTCAACCGGAATCGACGGGCCAGCCGTTTTGATGGTGTCGCCGTTTTCATCCAACATAGCGCGCACGCGGCCGTAGGTGGAACCTGCAAGCACCACATCGCCAGCTTTGAGCGTACCTGACTGAACCAGTACGGTGGCCACAGAGCCGCGACCTTTGTCCAAACGCGCCTCAATCACGAGACCCTTGGCCAAAGCATCGACCGGGGCGCGCAACTCAAGCACCTCAGCCTGCAGCAACACCTGCTCAAGCAAGGAATCAATGCCCTCGCCCGTATGTGCTGATACACCAATGAACGGAACATCGCCACCGAACTCTTCGGGGATCACTTCTTCAGTCACCAACTCGCCCTTGACGCGTTCAAGGTTGATGCCGGGTTTGTCGATCTTGTTGATAGCCACCACAATCGGTACACCCGCAGCTTTCGCATGCTTGATGGCCTCTTTGGTTTGCGGCATCACGCCGTCATCCGCAGCAACGACCAGAATCACGATATCGGTTGCCTGCGCACCGCGCGCACGCATGGCAGTAAACGCTTCGTGGCCTGGCGTGTCCAAGAAAGACACCATGCCGCGCGGCGTTTCGACGTGGTAAGCACCAATGTGCTGGGTAATGCCGCCCGCTTCGCCCGAGGCGACTTTGGCCCGGCGAATGTAGTCCAGCAGGGACGTTTTGCCGTGGTCAACGTGACCCATCACGGTGACGACTGGCGCACGCGGCAGCAATTCAGCACTTTGGCCCTGGACGTCGTCGTCTGTGAAGGCCTCCGGGTCGTCCAGAGCCGCGGTGACTGCGGTGTGGCCCATTTCCTCGACCACAATCATGGCCGTGTCTTGATCCAGTGGCTGGTTGATGGTGACCATCTGGCCCAGCTTCATGAGGTGTTTGATGACCTCATTGGACTTGACGCTCATTTTGTGCGCCAACTCGCCGACAGTGATTGTCTCGGGCACGTGAACTTCAATGACCTTGAACTCGGTCGGCGCTACAAAGCTGGACTCAGGACGGGCATCACGGTCATTGCCGCGTCTGCTGCCGCCACGTGCGCCCGCGCGGAAGTTACCCCGGCCGGGTACCGCAGTTGCGCCACGAGTGGGCAATGCTTTTTTCTTGGCGGCGTCTTCTTTCCAGGTGGACGACAGGTTTTCAGATTTGACTTCTTTTTTGCCTGCAGCGCCCGGGGTACCGGGAGCGGCTTTGGCAGCAACGGAACCAGCCGCTGGCTTGTGCAAGGTGCCTTTGATAGCTGCTTTGGGATCCACATGCGGAACCAGCACGCGCTTGGGCGCGTTCATCATGGCTCGTATGCCCTGCGCTTCTGCTTCAGCCTTTTTGCGGCGGTCCTGCAAGTCAATCGCTTTGGCGGCGTCAGCCTGAAACTCTGCCGTGGCTTTCGCTTTGGCAGCGGCTTGTGTGGCAGCGACTTCAGCGGCTTTAGCTGCCTGCTCGGTGGCGGCTTCCTCAGATATTTTGGGTGTAGCCGCTTCTACTGCTGCTGCGGCTTCTTTGGCTTTTTTACTGGAGGGCTTGGCTTTTTCAAACACCTCAGAGGCACGCGCTACCGCTTCGGCGATTTTTTCAGCAGCTATACGTTCTTCTTCTGCCGATTTGGCGTCCTGTACTTGGCGCAGGCGCAACTTTTCAGCCAAATCAGCTTCTTGGCGGCGCAGCAATTCTGCATGGCGCATGGCTTCGTCTTCACGCCTTGCCAAATCAGCCTCATCGATGGCTGGCGCTTGCGGCGCAACGACCTCAACGGGCACGTCATCCGAAGGCGCGTCGGTACCGTCTTCGCGTTTAACAAAAGTGCGCTTTTTGCGCACCTCAACCTGGATGGTACGGGCCTTGCCAGTAGCGTCAGCTTGCTTGATTTCGCTGGTGGATTTTTTCACCAGAGTGATTTTTTTACGCTCGCCTGTAGCAGTGCCGTGGCTGGCTTGCAGATAGGCCAGCAGCTTTTGCTTGTCAGGCTCAGACAGCGTGTCATCTGCGCTGGCCTTGGAGACCCCCGCACTGGTCAATTGCTCGATCAGGGTAGCAGTGGATTTGTGCAGTTCAGCTGCAAATTGCGCGACGGTAGTGGTACTTGACATATTTGGTTTTCCTGTGCGGCCTCCATGATCACTGCTCAGCGGCTGTAGCGGGCTTTGCAGCCTCGTCCACAACTTCGGCTGGTGTGGCGGCTTCGTCCTCAAGGAACCAGTGCGCGCGTGCGGTCATGATCAGGGCCGTGGCGTCTTCATGGGACTGCCCGGTGATATCGGTGAGTTCGTCGGTGGCCAGATCTGCCAGGTCGTCGCGGGTGGCAATGCCAGCGGCGTTGAGTTTGGCTACCAGCTCAGGGGTGATGCCGTCAACATCGCGCAGCTCTTGCGAAACACCTGCGGCGTTTTCTTCCTTGGCGATTTCCATGGTCAGAAGCGCGTCTTTGGCACGCGTGCGCAACTCGTTAACGGTGTCCTCGTCGAAGGATTCGATCTCCAGCATTTCCTGCAAGGGCACGTAGGCCACTTCTTCAAGGCTGGTGAAGCCTTCGGCAATCAGGATGTCGGCGATTTCCTCGTCCACGTCCAGCTTTTCCATGAAGAGCTTGCGGCTGGTGTCGGTCTCGGAGGCTTGTTTGACGGCGGATTCATCGGCCGTCATGATGTTGATTTTCCAGCCTGTCAGCTCGGCTGCCAAGCGCACGTTTTGACCGCCCCGACCAATTGAAATCGCCAGGTTTTCTTCGTCCACGACCACATCCATGGCGTGGCGCTCTTCGTCAACCACAATTGACGACACGTTGGCAGGGGCCAGCGCGCCAATCACGAACTGGGCCGGGTCTTCAGACCACAACACAATGTCAACACGCTCGCCAGCCAGCTCGTTGGTGACGCCGTTCACACGGGTGCCGCGCACGCCAACGCAGGTACCGATCGGGTCCACACGCTTGTCATGCGACAACACGGCAATCTTGGCGCGTGAGCCAGGGTCGCGGGCGCAGGATTTGATCTCAAGCAGGCCTTGCTCTATTTCTGGCACTTCTGAGCGGAACAGCTCAATCATGTATTCAGGCGCAGAGCGCGACAAGATAATGGGTGCACCGCGCAGGGTGTTGTCCACTTCCATGATCATGGCGCGCACGCGGTCGCCAGAACGCAGGTTTTCTTTGGGGATCATGTCGCTGCGTCGCAGGCGGCCTTCAACGCGACCAGATTCCACAATGATGTCGCCCTTGTCCATGCGCTTGACGGTACCGACAAATATCTTGTCGCCGCGGCTCATGAAGTCGTTCAGTAGCATCTCGCGTTCAGCATCGCGGATTTTTTGCAAAATCACCTGCTTGGCAGCCATCGCGCCAATGCGGCCAATGGGCATACTTTCAATTGGTTTTTCGATGTAGTCGCCTTCTTCGATGTCGGCGATTTCATCGCGCGCATCAGACAACATCTCTTCGGCTTCCGGGTTTTGCAGGCCTGCCTCGTCGGGCACGACGAGCCAGCGACGAAAGCTCTCGTAATTGCCGCTGTCGCGGTCAACCGCCACGCGAATATCGACTTCGCCTGGATAAATCTTTTTTGTGGCTTGCGCCAAGGCCAGTTCAACAGCACCGAAAACAACGTCACGCTCGACATTCTTTTCGCGCGAGATGGCATCCACCAACATCAACATTTCGCGGTTCATTTCACAGGCCTTTCAGTCACAGGATTAATCTCAGGGTTAGACGGAATCGTTTCTTCAATACTTTGCATCGACTTGGGTTTGCGTCCCTTGAAGTCCACCACCGGTGCCAAACGCGCCTGGGCAATCTCATCGAGCGTAAAACCCAGCGCCTGCAGCGGCGCGGGAATTCTTTTCTTGCTGACCTTCTGGCCAGGCTTGACTTCAGGCTCATCGCTCCAGACGATTCGCCAACCAGCGGGCTCAGGCTTTTCAAGCGTGCCGCGAAACTTCTTTTGGTTAGCCGACACGGTAGACCCCGCTGCCGCCACACCCACCGGCGCTTTGAGGGTGAGGTCAATCAACTCACCCACAAAACGCTCAAAATCTTTCTCAGTCTTCAAGGGCCTGTCTATTCCGGGCGAGCTGACCTCGAGCCGGGAATAACTGGCACCTTCAACTTCAAGCACGAACACCAATTGGCGCGTGACCTTTTCGCAATCTTCAGCATTGATAAACAGCTCAGTCCCCGGCACATGAGGGAAATCAATCGTTACCCTCAGCAAGCCGCCTTTGGTGCGCTCCACGTCCACCAGGTCGTAACCGAGCCCGGTGACGGTTTGCGCTATCGTGTCGTTGGTGCTCAGTGCTGCCATTTAAATGCTAAAAACTGTCCTGAAATCTGGAAATACAAAAACAAACGCCCAAAAAAAATGGGCGGTGTGAACCCGCCCATTTGGTCGTGAATGTCGGATTATAGCCTGTAAATCAACGCCTTGTGGCAAATTTGGTCCCCCGAAAGGCGGCGATTGGCTTTTTGAGAGAATGCAGGAAACACCACGAAACACGATGACACCACCCAACACATTGACCGGTTTGACGCTGCAAGGCTTCTCGCCGCCCCTCAAACTGGCCGATTTCAAGCTGATTGCTTTCGACATGGACTCGACCCTCATCAATATTGAGTGCATCGATGAAATTGCCGATGCGGTAGGCCTGAAAGCCGAAGTGGCAGCTATCACCGAGGCCACCATGCGCGGGGAAATCGCCGATTTCAAGACCAGCCTGCGCCGCCGCCTGGCTCTGCTCAAGGGCGTTAGCGTTCAGGACATGGAGCGGGTGTACGCCGAGCGCTTGCAGCTGAACCCCGGAGCAGCCGAACTGGTCGCCGCCTGCAAAAAATCCGGCATGAAGGTGTTGCTGGTGTCCGGCGGGTTCACCTTTTTTGCAAACCGCGTGGCCGAACGGCTGGGAATTGACTACGCCAAGTCGAATGAGTTGGCCATCGACCAAGGCTTGCTCACCGGCGGCCTCGTGAATCAAAGCTGGGGCGATATTTGTGATGGGGCGGAAAAGCGCAAAACATTGCTCGACACCTGCTCTTTTTTGAGCATTGAACCGAGCCAGTCTATTGCAGTGGGCGATGGTGCCAATGACTTGCCGATGATGGGCGCGGCGGGTTTGTCAGTGGCTTACCACGCCAAGCCGAAAGTGCGGGAGCAGGCCATGGTGGCCATTAACGAAGGTGGGCTTGACCGCTTGCTGGAAGTGCTGAACTGAGCCAAATTTAGGGCCAATCACTCAGCTTCAAATTCGCTCGACGACCGCGCGGCCGCTAGCAACTGAAAACTGGGCCAGTGTTTCAATGCCGGCGTCTTGCCGCGTCACATCGCTGACGACGCGCAGGGTTGTTTTGATCTGGCGTGGCGTTATTTCCACCACGCCATAGCCTTTACGCTCGGCGTCGGCGAACACAAAGTGCGGATTTTCGGCGAGGGTTTCAGCCAATTTGCCGTTGCCACCAGATCGAGACGTGATGCTGGTGCCACAAAATTCCACGCCAACTGCGGCGCTTGATGGCTGCGAATAATCCGCTTTGATCGGGCCCACCCAATTCTCGTGAACATCCCCGCCCAGCACCACCAAATTGGCCAGGCTGTGTTTGCGCGCTGAATCTGTCAGGCGCGTGCGGGCAGCGCTGTAGCCGTCCCAGCCGTCGTTCCACAGGCTTTGCTCTGGCCCGGCTTTCCAGTCGCGCTGGCCGATCAATGACTGCTGGCCGACGATGTTCCAGGTGACCGATTTACCTTGACTGCTGCCCCAACCAGCATCCAGCCAGCGTTCCTGCTCCGCACCCAGCATCGTACGCGCCGGGTTGTTCCACTCAGCGCAAGTCGCAGGGTTGGCGGTACTGGAGCCGCGTTTGCCGTCTCGCGTGCACACCTGCGGGCTTTTGTACTGGCGCGCGTCTAACATGGTGAAGGACGCCAGTTGGCCATACTGGCTGCGGTTGTAAATGCGCATTTCTGCGCCACTGGCCAAACCGGCTACTGCCCGTGTCAGCACAGCGGCGCGCACCGGCATGTGCTCGTAAAACGCCTGATAAGCCGCAGAGCGTCTTGCTGCAAAATCAGCGACCCCGGGGCCCTTGTCGCCCGCCGTCAAACCCGCATAATCGTTTTGCACTTCATGGTCGTCCCAAGTGACCAGCCACGGGCAGGCGGCGTGCATGGCCTGCAAGTCGGCGTCCTGTTTATGGGTGGCATAGCGCTGGCGGTAGTCATCGAGCGTCAAAACCCAGCCGCCAGGCGGGGTACGCACACCGTTTGACGCACGCGGATATTCGTAGATGTAATCCCCCAAAAACATCACCAGATCCAAGCTTTCTTGTGCCATGTGGCGGTAGGCTGAAAAATAACCGTGCTCCCAGCGCTGACACGATGCGTAGGCCAGGCACAGGCCAGCTACTGCGGCATCTAGCGCCGGGAAGGTACGGGTTCGGCCAACGGCGCTGACCGCGTCGCCCACCAAGAATCGGTAGAAGTACCAACGGTCTGGTGCCAATCCCTGCACCTCAGCATGTACCGAGTAGGCCAAACCCGGCAACGCCATCGTCTGCCCGCTTTGCGCCATACGGGTGAACTTGTCGTCGTCAGCAACCTCCCAGCGCACGGGGATGCCCCGGTTGTTAGGCGCTTGCAGCACTGGTTGCATCAATCGGGTCCAGAGCACCACCGAGTCATGCGTCGGCGAGCCGCTGGCAACACCCAGGTCAAACGGACTGCTGGACAGCCTGGCCTGCGCCCAAGCCCTGCGCGGCAAATGCAGACCCGCCGCGCCGACAGCCGCCCATTGAAGCAGTTGACGCCTTATCAAATTGTTGGAATTCATTCAGTGACCTTTTGATGGGTCACAGAATACTCGATAACAACTCGCTAAACCTTATCATAATGGCTGCAGCGTTATCAATTTAGGAGCTGCTTGCGCCCGGATTCATTGGCCTAAAGCCCAATTTGACCGGTAAAAGTGGCTCCAAAATGGTACTTTTTAGTCCGTTCAAGCCTAATCAGTGCCCACGCACGATGCCTAGGCGACGCTGATCAGCTTTTTATTCACAAACTCCTGGATACCGGCGCTCGACAGCTCACGGCCATAGCCGGAATTTTTGACGCCGCCAAAGGGCAGCTCGGGTGACGACGAAGCTGGGGCATTGATGAAGACCATGCCTGTGTCCATGCGGCTGGCGACGCGCTTGCCGCGCTCGATGTCTTGGGTAAAGACCGAACCGCCCAAACCAAACGGCGAGTCGTTGGCCAGCAACACAGCAGCATCTTCATCAGCTACACGGAAGAACAGCGCGACGGGTCCAAAAAACTCTTCGCTGTAGGCTGGGTTTTGTGGGTTGATGTCCGTCAAGATCGTGGGCTGCATGAAGGCGCCTGCATGGTCAATGCGTTTGCCGCCCATCAAAATTTTGGCGCCATGTTCCGCCGCCTTGGCAACTTGCTCCAGCAACTTGTCCAGTGCACCAACGGATGACAGTGGCGCCAGCGTCGTCGCTTTGTCCAGCGGATCACCGGGCTTGAAGTTTTGCATGGCCGTCTGAAATTTTTCTAAAAACTGATCAGCCAGTGCCTCCACCACGATAAATCGCTTGGACGCGGTACAGGCCTGCCCCGAGTTACCCATACGCCCGCTGATGGCACATTTCACGGCTTTGTCCAGGTCTGCGTCTTCGAGCACGATGAAAGCGTCGCTACCGCCGAGCTCCATGGTGGTCTTTTTCAGGTTTTGGCCCGCGCGTGCGGCAACCACAGCGCCTGCGGCTTCGCTGCCCGTCAGCGCCACGCCCCGGATGCGCTTGTCGTCAATGACCTGCGCGACCTGGTCTTTTGAGATAAACAGATTGGTGTAAGCACCTGCGGGCGCGCCCGCTTCAAGCATCAACTTTTCAAAAGCCAGCGCACACTGGGGCACGCTGGATGCATGTTTGACCATCACCACGTTGCCAGCCATCAAGTTAGGCGCCGCAAAACGGGCAATTTGGTAATAGGGGTAGTTCCACGGCTCCACGCCAAACAGCACACCGACGGGGCTGCTTTCAACGGTTGCCTCCCCCTTGGCGGGTGTCAATTTTTCAGGCGCTAAAAACGCTTCAGCATGCTGCGCGTAGTAGTCAAGGATGGCAGCGCTCAGCGCAACTTCGCCCATGCTCTGCGGCAGCAGCTTGCCCATCTCCAGCGTGATGAGCTTGGCAAACTCTTCAGGACGTTCGCGCATGATGGCTGCAGCGCGTGTGAGAACCTTGGCGCGATCCGGATACGACTTTTGCACCCAGACATCGCTAAAGCATTTGGACGCTGTTGCCAGCTTGTCTTCAAGTTCGGCTGCGTTGATGTCTTTGAACGACTGCAAGACTTGCATGTTGTAGGGGTTGATACTTTGATAGGCCATGCGGGTTCCTTAAGGTCAAAGTCTTAAGTTAGCTGGGATTCAATCGAGCCTCAAGCAAGGCCTGCCCCCATTGGCTGTAGGAGATGACCACTGACGCTGTTCTGCTGTCAACCCGCAATCAGAGAATCCAGCACGCCCGCATCAAAGTGCTGCTCGATGTAGTCTGCCAGCCCGTCAAACACACTGTCCAGCGTCGGCACGCTGACCCCAAACAGAGCCTGCAGCACCCTGGGGTCTTCAAACATCCCGTGAAGGTAAAGCCCGAGCACATTGCCCGCCGGGTTTTGCCAGGCCCGGGCATCGGGCATCACGGCCTTGGCAACATCGCCCGCAGCGGCCATCGCGGCGTGAGGTGCGGTCTGGCCGTGGTGAATTTCATAACCTTGTATTGCCACATTTGAAAGCGCTGACCACGGGCCATTGAGTTGCATGAAAGTCGTTTGCCTGTGTTGAACGGTTTTGTCGAGGTCAAACACCGTCACCACCGGTAGCAAACCCAGCCCCGGTGCATTGCCGTCAATGCCGTGCGGGTCTATCAATGCCTCACCCAGCATCTGCAAGCCACCACAAATGCCTAAAACCGCCCCGCCCCGACTTGCGTGCGCGGTAATAGCAGCGTCCAGCCCTTGTGCGCGCAGCCAAGCCAGGTCGCTGCTGGTGGCTTTGGAGCCCGGCAGGATGATCCAGTCGGCGTTCAGCACATCCGCAGGGCTGCGTGCCCAGACCAGCCGCACGCCGGGCACGTTTTTCAGCGGCTGAAATTCATCGAGGTTGCTGATGCGGGGGTAGGCCACCACGGCGATGGTCTTGGTGACCATGCCGGTGGCCATGGTTCGGTCGTCAAAAACACCGTCTTCTTCGGGTAAGCCGTGCTGCCACCACATGGGCAGGGTTGCCACCGTGGGCACACCCGTCAGGTCTTGCAGCATTTGGGGGCCAGGTGCCAGTAGCTGGGCGTCGCCCCTGAATTTGTTCAAAACAAAACCATTGATCAGCTTTTGCTCCGCTGTGTCGAGCATGGCCCAGGTGCCGTAAAGGTGTGCAAACGCCCCGCCCCTATCAATGTCCGTGACCAGCAGGCATGCAGCGTTGACGTGTCGTGCCACCCGCATATTGACGATATCGCTGTGCTTCAAATTGATTTCTGCGGGGGAGCCTGCGCCTTCAATGACCACCACATCGTTCTCAGTCATGAGTTCATCGAGCGCACTTGCCACGACTGGCCACACATGCGCGCTGCGCCCGCGCCAGTCCATTTTGGACAGCTCGGCGTTGACTTGCCCCATCAAAATCACCTGGCTCTGGGTGTCTTTCTCGGGCTTTAGCAGCAAGGGGTTCATGCGTACTTCGGGCGTCCGATTCGCAGCCAGCGCCTGAAAGTACTGTGCGCTGCCAATTTCTCCGCCGTCAACCACTCTGGCGTTGTTGCTCATGTTTTGCGCTTTGTAGGGCGCAACTTTTAAACCCAGGCGAGCATAGTGGCGGCACATCGCAGTGGTTAGCCAGCTTTTACCAGCGCCACTGGTGGTGCCTAAAACCATCACGGCTTTTGCAGTCATTTCATGCCTTCGGTGTGTAGCCATGCATTGTGCAAGGCGTCTTGCGCGGCCGGCGACTGAACCCCAAGACGCACATGGCCGGGCAAGCCGAAAGAAGTGCAGTCACGCAACTTGATGCCGTGCTGGCGCAGGGCGACTACATCAACCTCGGCCTGACAAACGAAAAAATTAGCCAGGCTGGGCAACACCGTCCAGCCCAAAGACTTGCACAAAGTGGTTTGCTGCATCTTCCATTGCTGCAACGTCTCTAAACTGGTCGCCAGCCAGGCTTGCGTATCTGGCTGTGTCCACGCTTGCAGCATGGCCACACCATGCGCACCAATTGGCCATGACGGGCAGAGCTGGTTCATGGTGTCTATGTCTGCCTTGGCGTTCAGCGGGGCAATAGCATAGGCTGCGCGCACACCGGTCAAGCCGAGCGCTTTGTTGGGTGAATACAGTTGCCAGAACTCGTGCAGATCATGCGCATGCGTAAAAGCGCCGCTCAAGCGCAGCGGCTCATAGGCGCGATCCAACACGCGCACAGCATCTGAATGACTTTGCCAATTCTCCTGGGCTGTGCCCAGCGGGCTGGATGGCTCGCAGGCCCAGAACAGGTCTGCTTCCATCTGGCGGGTTGCGGCCTCTAAACCATGTGCGGCTGCGGCATGTGCATAGTCGCCATAGCTGTGTAGCGGTAGTGCAACCGATCTTCGGCCGCGGCGTGCAACCATTGCTGTCACGCGGAAGATAAATTCACTGGCACTGGCTGCCAGCACCACGCGATTCACGTCAACCCCGTGAAATGCAGCCAGCAGCTCCCGCAGCGCGGTGTAGCTGACATCAGGGTATTGGCTCGCGTCGGCCCGCTGAATCGCAGCTAGCGCAGTCGGGCACGGCCCGAAAGCGTTGCTGTTGGTTGAAAAGTCAAACCTGATGGCGCCCAGGTTATCGGAGCCACCATGAATACGTTGAATTTTCTGTTTCATGGCCTAAAGTACGCTATCAATAAAATAGCTGCTTGCACCCATATAACGGCGCACAAAACCGCTTTTGACGCGTATTTCTGAGCTAAAACAACATCTTCGGCCTGCGGTAAACGGCCCGATGGGTTCAGCACGTACACGCCCTGCTTTTGCAGGCGAACGCCTAAAGCCAGTGCCATTGCCGCCATGGGCCAGCCACTGTTGGGTGATGGTGTTTTGCGCGCCTCGGCGCCGAGCGATTTGAGATCAACGCCTTGACTTACCCACTTGAACAAAAGCGCCGTGATGCGCGCAGGCGCCCAGCTCAGCACATCATCAGCTCGCGCAGCCCACTTGCCTGCCCACTCCCAGTTCACCCCATGACGCAAGCCCCGATAACCCCACATTGCGTCAGCCGTGTTGGCAAAGCGGTAAACCGTTGCGCCCGGCAATCCAAACAACACAAACCAGAACATCGGTGCGACAACTGAATCGTTGAGATTTTCAGCCAACGATTCAATAGCGCTCTCTCGCACTTCAGTTTCAGTCAGGTGGGCTGTGTCGCGGCTGACCAGCATCGCTAGCCGTTGGCGGCCAGCATCGAGCGACTGGCCCAGCGCCGCCTCTACCGCCTGCACCTCCGAAGACAACATGGCCCAAGCCAGCATCGGCTTGAGTGCGAAACCCAGTAGCAGCGCAGAAAGATACCAAGGCAGTTGAAAAACCAACCATTGCACCATGCAAGCTACTATTAAAACAAGCGCTGCTCCCACCCACCAATAAGCCGCAGCAAGCCAATACGACCGCAAATCACGAACAGTTGGATAAGGGTCAGGTCGAAGCCGCTTGGCAGCCCAGTTTAGATAGTTACCTATCCAAACGACCGGGTGCAGGCGCGACGCAGGCTCGCCCAAGTAACGGTCTACAGCCAACGCAAACAGCAAAGCTACGCTGAAAACAATCAAGCTAAAGGGTGCGCTGGAAAAGAGCAACACGTTTTACCCGTTTAGGCGGTTGGCAAGCCGCCAGCGCCGCGATTGCTGCCACACACCTAGACCTAAAAGTAGCGCAATGCCCCACAACAGAGCCAGGCTGTTGACGGCTGACCCAGCGGGTTTGGGGTCCAGCGATTGCTGCTCCAGTTTCAGGCCTTTGATGATTTCTTGTGGCTCAGCGCTCTTGTCTTTAACTGCCTCCTTGGCTGCCGCTTTCGCTGTCTGATTTGCGGGTAAGGCTTGGGCTGCTGCTTGGTTAGACGACAAACTCGCGTTGCTTTGCGCCGCAGCAAAACGCTGCACCGCAGCATTGCTCTCACGCAAGCCAGTGGCTTTTAAGGCTTCGTTGTAGGCCTGGGTCAGCTCACGCTTTGTGGCAGCGTCTGGCTGCCAGTAGTTCAGGCGCACGGCGTCCAGCATTCGCTCGAGCGTCTGGGCAAACGCAGCGCGGTTAGACCCTTCCAGCCATTCACGTGTGCCCAGCTTGTACTGGTCACGCACATACACGTTGTGCAGAGACTGCCAGTGGTCTTGCCGCACCGTTTTCGGTGCGGTGACTTGCCAGCCCCATAAGAACTGCGCCGTCTTTAAAACCTGCAGTGTGCCGCTGTAGCCTTCGGCTTTTTGCGCGGTGATCCACTGCGGGTGCAGGTAGCGGGTTTGCATTTCTTTCGCAATGGCGCTGCTGGCGCTTTCTGTTTTGACTTCAGTCGTGTCGCGCAGGTTTTGCACATACAGCGCTGGGTCTTTGCCTGTCAGTTGGCGTACAGCCAGTGCAATGCCGCCCAGGTACTGAAACGGGTCGTCACTGGTCAACACGCCATAGGTGTTAGACGTGCGCGACAGCAGTGCCGCATCGACTTGCGCCAGGTTGCGGGCGTAAGCGTTTTGCAGGGCTTTGCTGCGTGCTGCGCCGTTTATGCCCTGCCCCACGTCTTGCCCATAGGCGTGACCCATGCGGTCCATGTAGAGCTGGGCCATCTCTGCGTCACCGCCGCCTTTGTCAGCGGTTTTCCAGAGGTCGGTGGCTTGCGCGGCATCGCTCAGGCCGGTGCTGTAGCTGCCCTGTTCGTTAGAAAAAATCCGCGCGGTAGACCAGCGTTTGGCATCTGATGTGCTGGCGCCAAGTGCTGCAAATTGCATCGCTAACTTTTGCGTGTTGCGGGCTACCAAGTTGTCAGCTTCTTTTATTTGTGCGACTTGCCGCACGGCTTCGTCTATCCAGCGCATCACCACCGGGAACTGGTCGCGGTACGAGCCCGTCACGCTGACCAACACGTCCAGCCTCGGGCGTTTGAGCTCGCTTGCAGGCAACACGTCCAGCCCAGCAACGCGCCCGGCATCGTCCCAGCGGGGTTTGACACCCAGTGCATACAAGGCTTGTGACTCCATCACGCCTTGATGCCGCATGGTCTCGCCTGCCCACAAGGTAAAGGCCAGCTTTTCGGGCCAACGGCCGGCGTTTTCACTGCGGTGTTGTTTCATCCACGCATCAAATGCGGCGACGCCTGTGTCCCAAGCCTGGCGTGTGGGTACGCGGCTCGGGTCAAAGCCATACAAATTACGGCCTGTCGGCAGGCTTTCAGGGTTGCGGACAGGGTCACCGCCATAGCTGGTTTTGACGTGTTTGCCGTCTAATGCAGCCAAAAACCCGCTGATTTCTTCATTGTTGGCCAACGCGGCATCGAGCTTTTGAGCACGTTGCGCCAGTGCCAGAAGCACTTTAGGGTCAAGCAGCTTGGCCTCAGCGCGGTTGGGCACGGAGCTATGGGCCTGCGACGTGTCTTTGGCGTCCTGCGCGCGCAAGTCAAGCGTGCTGGCGGCTTGCGGGTCTTTTAAAGCAACTTGTAGCCAGCGTGCTGGTCGCGAGTTGATGATTTTTTTGGCATCGAGCAAAAACACCTCGTCGATGTCTTCACCCAGCGCATCAATCAATGGCTTACGCAGCGTTTGCATCACCGTGCCAAATCGGCGCTGCGCATCCGGTACCTCGCCAAAAGCAGCCAATCCCAGCGGCTGCGCGGTTTGTGCAATGTCGTCTAGGTAGGGGTGCAACTCTTCCATAAACCCGGCAAAGTTCTTGCGAATTTTGTCTTGTGTCCAGCCCACGTCACGGTGCAGCTGGTGTTCCACAAACGCTGCAATCAAGCGGGACTCCAGCTCTTTTTTTACTGGGCCGGGCGACACGGTTTCCCAGTCGTGCATCAGGTCATGCATCTCGTGCACGCCGGGGCGAAAGCCAGCAGGTGAAAACATGGGTGTCGAATGGCTGACCAGCACCGCACGGCCCCGCCGCTTGGCGGTCAGCGCCTCGCCCAGGTTGTCCATGATGTAGGGGTAAATGTTGGGCAGGTTGCCAAGCGCCAGCAAAGGGTCGTCGAGTGCTGACAAGCCGCGTTCTTTGCCCGGTGCCCATTCCAGCGTACCGTGGGTACCCACATGCACGACGGCATGCGCGCCCAGTTGCTCGCGCAGCCACACATAAGTCGCCAGGTAGTTGTGACTGAGCGGCACGGCTGACCGATGACCAATACGTGCCTTGCGCAGTTCCGCCGATGTTCCGGCTGTAAGCTCATGGCGAAGCGGCTGCGGCATAACGACCACATTGCCCAGAAGCACGCGGGGGATGATGAAACCGGGTTCATTTTTTAGCCCTGCATTTGGCCGCAACATGATGGATTTTTCAGGGGTGCCCCAGTAGCTTTCAATACGGCGCTGTGTATCTGGCGGCAGTGCGCGAAACCATGTGAGGTAAGTTTTCAGCGCCAGCACATCTGCCAGCCCCTGCGCTGGTAAACCTGCCAGTGTTTCAGGCTTGTAAAAAGCGCCCAGCGCAGCTTGGACTTGGCTGGTGATTTGCTCCGCGCTTGGTACGTCTGTTTGGTAGCCCGCAGCCTTCATGGCGGCCAGCATGTTGTGCAAGCTTTTAGGGACGTTTAAGAACGATGCACCGAAGTTGCCTTCCCCCTGGGGGTAGTTGTAGACCATCATCGCCACACGGCGCTGGGCGGTAGGCGCATTTTGCAAGCGGGCCAACGCTGCGGCTTTGTCAGCGACTGCGTTGATTTGCTCGGTAATCGGCTCCAGCGCCCCAGTCTTGGGGTTTCGCGCGGTAGTCAAGAGCGCATCAACCATGCCTGAGAGTTCGCTGGGTGTGTAGTAATAGGCCACATCGCTTAAGGCCAGGCCGTCTTTGCTTTGCGCCCACTGCGCGGCGTCCATAGCCAGTGCGGGCATGGTTTGCAGGACGGGCACGCCAATCCGCTCCAGCTCGGCCTTGCGTTCTGTCGGGTTAAACACCAGTGCCGAATTGATGATGACGTCAGCCATGCGCTGTGATCCAGTGTTGGTGCTGACATGCGTGCCCTGGTAGAACAAATCTTTTTGCTGACGCGGCCCGTAGAAGGCGTAGGCACGCAGCCCGCGTTGCTCCAGCGCTTGGATAAGGGTATCTAGCCAGGGCGTGTCGTCAGACGTGAAGACGGCGTTGTTAACCGCAATAGCCACGGTTTTAGGCGCTATATTATCAGTAGCTGCTTGCGCCCGAATTGATTGGGCTAGAGGGCTATTTAGTGGGTAAAAAGCGCTGTTTTCAAGGTTTTTTAGTGCTGCGGCGGCATTATTTTCAATTTGCGGCCACTTTGAGTTGTAAAAACCTTGCAACGGCAACTGCACAGCGGACGGCATGGCTGCGGCCGTCTGGAAAGCGCCACTTTTCAAAGTCAACATCGCCAGACGCATGTTTTGCGCGCCGCCAAAGCGCCAATACTCGCGCAGGCGCTGTGCCCAGTCGGGGGGTACGCCGCTGTCTGTTTTGAGAAGAGCAATGGTCGATGGTGATGGGACAAGTCTGTCGTTTTTAGCAACAGAGGCAAACTCACCGACCACCACATACGGTTTGCCGCTTTGGTTGATGGCCTCGCCAAAGCGTGCGGCGGCGGTTTGCGCCACGCTAGGGTGCGGCGCATCGACTACCAGCAAGCTAGCCGAGCGCAGTGCCTTTTGCAAAGCGTCTGTTGTGCCTTCTTCAGCCGATATCGTCTGCATGACAACACCGTCCTGCAATGCTGCAGCTTGCAGCTTGGCCAAGCGTGCGGGCGACACGATGTAGGTGGTGAGCAGGACGATGTTTGGCGTTTGCGCAACCGCAGCCATACAGCTGCCAAGCGAGATCAATCCCAACAATACAGCCTTGACGACGCTCATGGTCTGGACGGTGCAGGCGCAGTAGGCGTAACAGGCGTAACAGGGACTGCAGGCACGTACACCATGCTGCCATCTTTCATGCGGTAGGCGGTCCCGGCCTTTTCACCATCGCCTTCGCCAGATGCGCCACTGGCCTTGAACTTGGTGATCTTGCTGCCGTCTTTGGTGATGATCTCCATGTTGGGCTTGCCCTCATTGCGAATGATGGTCATCTTGTCACCCGCAAACGGGTTCATCGGGTTGTTGATAACGGCGATCAACAACATGCCAATGACCACCAAAAAAACATCAATCAAGTTGATAGTAGACAGCACCGGGTCGTCATCGTCTTCATCAAGGATATGCAGGCGTGGCCTGGGTTTGAGCTTTTGATCGACGGCGTTCATGACGGCACGCCATCCAATAGAGCCAGCATTTCCGCCAGCAACCAGCGACGGCGTACGCTGTACACCACAAAGGTAATAGATGCTGCAACAAGTGCCACAATCACCGCCGCAAACGCTGGGGCCAAGCTTTCGGCCACACCGCTCGACTGGCCAGACGCCACCGCCACTAGCGCCGGACCCATGGGGATCATGGTGGCTACCAGCCCCAGCATGGGAGCCACACGGCTACACAGCCGCAGGCCTTCGAGCTCCTTGAGCACCGCCAGCTCCAGCCGCTCTTGCGACGTAGCTTTGACCCCCACAAGCACCAGCACGCACCCAGGATGCTTGCGGCGGCGAAGCCATTCAACGCCAAAAGCGCCTAGGCTCATGACGGCATAGGCAAATACGGCAAAAACCATCAGGGTGACGGGCCATAGAAAGGTTTGGGCTAGCTGAAAGAGTGAGTTTTCAAAAGGCATGGATTTACTTTCGGTAGACGGTTGGGATTATTTCGGGGTAATTTCGGGGTAATTTCGGGCTCAAGGAACAGGCGCAGCGGGCAGCTTGCAAGCTTGCCCCCAGCGGTCTTCAAAAACCAGGTCTGCCAAATTCGCTCGACTGGCCCATTTTTCGGCCTGCAACATGGGCTGGTCGTAAAACGCCTCAACCGGGCCCAAGCACAAAATGGCAATCGGCTGACTGCCTTCTGGCAGGTGCATTAACGCTGCCAGAGCTTGCGGGCAAAACATTGACACCCAACCCATGCCCAGCCCCTCTGCTCGCGCCGCCAACCAAAGGTTTTGTATGGCGCAGGCAGCACTGGCCAAGTCCATTTCAGGCAAAGTGCGGCGGCCAAAAATGTGCTGGTCGCGGCCTGACGGCATGGCCACCACCAGTACCTCGGCAGCCTGCAAAATGCCCTGCACCTTCAGCTTCATGAATTCGTCTTCACGCTCATCAACTGCAGCAGCCGTCAACACCCGCTCTTGTTCAACCAAAGCATGCAAGTCTTGCCGCAGTGGCTGGCTACGCACGCGAATAAATCGCCACGGCTGCATCAAGCCGACGCTGGGCGCGTGGTGGGCGGCTTTCAGCAGCCGCAGCAGTTGGACGTCTGGTACGCTGCCACCGCTGAAGTGCCGCATGTCACGCCGCTCGAAAATTGCGCGGTAGACGGCTGCTTGTTCGGCAGTCGAGAAGGCGTGAGCAGTCATGGCCGCATCAATCTTCAATGCCCCGCTGCGCCGGAATGCCCGCCTTGAAGGCATGCTTGACCATGGTCATCTCTGTCACGGTGTCGGCCAGCTCAATGATCTCTGGCGGGCAGCGCCGACCCGTGATGACAACATGGGTATGCGTGGGCCGGTCAAATAAGGTTTGCACCACCTCTTCCACCCCACCCACGGGCTCCATCCAGCCGTAAATCAGCGGGTAGGTAAATTCGTCCAACACCACCATGAAGTACTCGCCACTTTGAATGGCGGCTTTGGCTTTGGCCCAGCCGTCACGCGCGATCTGCCCTGACCGCTCCAAGTCCTGGCTTTTCCAGCTGAAGCCGTCACCTAGCCCTTCGATTGGAATACCCAGTTGCTCGAACATACGGTGCTCGCCAAAACGAGCGGTCGGCACCTTCATGAATTGGAAAATTTTGACTTTTTGACCATGCACATGGGTACGGCCAAATGCCCGCAGGGCCAGGCCAAACGCAGCGGTGCTCTTGCCTTTGCCGTCGCCAGTGTTAACAATCAGCAGGCCTCGCCGCTCGCCCTCTGGTTTTTCATAGGGTTTATCTTTGGGTGGTGTTTCAATTTGCATAGTGAATCCCTTAATGGGGGTCAAATCCCTTAATGGGGGTCAGACTCCAATTAATTTTTCAAATCTGGGGAATAGCAACCCATTGGCCCGCGAGGTTGTGAATCGCAATGCGTTTGTCAAACACGGTTTCGATAGCGCGGTGGCTGATGGCATCAACGCATGCACCTTGATGCGTGACTCGCCCAGCAGCCATCACCATCACTTCATCCGCCTGTAGCGCAAACGAGACCTCATGCAGCACGGTGATCACGGTTTTACCGCTTGCCACCAGTGCTTTGACCAACAGCAACCAGTCAGTTTGATGGGGCGGATCCAGGTTGGCCAGGGGCTCGTCCATCAGCAGCACTTCGGCCTCGACGGCCAAGGCCCGCGCTAGCAGCACGCGCTGGCGTTCACCGCCTGAGAGCTGCCCCAACGCCCTGCCCCGCCAGTCCCAGGCATGGGTAGAGCGCAGGGCCTTTTCTACGGCAGCGTGGTCGGCTGGGCTAGCGGGTGCCAGCCAAGGCTGATGAGGCAAGCGGCCTAGCATGGTCACGTCGTAGGTCGTTAGATCGTCGGCTGAGGTCTCATTTTGGCCCAGCCACGACAGCTGTTGTGCGCGTTGTTTGGCGGGCAGGCTATGCATGGGATGGCCGAGCAATTCAACAGTGCCTTCAAACGCGATCAAACCGGCCAGTACCTTGAGCAAAGTGGATTTACCCGCACCGTTCGGGCCGACGATGCTGGTCCAGCGGGCGCGTGAAAAATTGATGGAAATATCGCTCAAAACCTCTACATTTGCGAGCCTAGCCCTTATATTTTGGGCGCAAATAGCTACAGAATGCATAGCACTGATGCTGTTTTTGATGCTGGTGTCGGTCATAATCCAGAGCCTCGCCCGGTATGCCGATGCATCAGCCAGAGCAAATACCCACCACCCAGCACGGCGGTCAATACGCCCACGGGTAGCTCTTGTGGCGCCATCAGCCAGCGGGCTAAAATATCAGCCGCCATCAAAAGCACAGCGCCCATTAGGCTAGACAGCACAATAAGCCGTCCATGCGTGGTTTTAACCGCTGACCGCACCAAATGCGGTGCTGCCAAACCGACAAAAGCAATCAAACCCGTTTGCGCAACCGCCGTGCCGGTGGCTAAAGCCAGTACGGCCACCAACGCTGCGCGCATTTGCGGCAGTTGAAGACCCAAGCTTTGAGCGGTAGCCTCGCCCAGCGCAAGTCCATCGAGTACATGACTCATCATCCACGCGGCTACCAAGCTGATGCCAAAAGCTAACGCCATGACAGCACAGGCCGACCAACCCACAAACGCCGTGGTGCCCAACATGAAGGCCTGCATGGCCTGCATGATGTCGGGTGTTAACAGCAAGACCAACGAGGTCAACGCCCCCAACACAACACCCACCACCACGCCCGCCAGCAGCAAACGAAGCGTGTGTTGCACGCCCTTTGCCAGCAACAGCGTCAGCAG